>NZ_CP136651.1:304250-608500 GCF_036784765.1 Novosphingobium sp. ZN18A2
GCTGCGCGCGATCTGGCTGGCGGTAAACGCCAGTTACTGGTTCTATCCGGCGCTGGCCGCGCTGCTTGCGCTGCTGCTTTCGGCGATCACCGTCCATCTGGATCACAACGGCGCGTCCGACTGGCTGGCCCGGTTCGGCGCGATCATTCCCGCGCGGCCGCAGGGGGCGAGCAACCTGCTGACGGTGATATCGGGATCGATGATCGGCGTTGCCTCCACCGTCTTTTCGATCACCATCGCCGCGGTCGCCTATGCCAGCGGCAACTATGGCCCGCGCCTGTTGACCAACTTCATGGAAGACCGGGGCAACCAGTTGAGCCTGGCTGCCTTCATCGGCACCTTCACCTATGCGCTGTTCATCCTGCGCACCGTGCGCGCGCCGGGAGAGGCCGTTGCCGGCGGCGGGCCGTCGCAAGCGGGCTTCGTGCCGCAACTTTCGCTGCTGGTCGCGATGGGGCTGATGGGTCTGTCGATCGCGACGCTGGTCTATTTCCTCAACCACATCCCCTCATCGATCCGCATCAACACCGTGCTGGAAGGCATCGGACGCCGGTTGCTGGACATGGTCGACGACATGTTCCCCGAACCCTGCCGCGAAACCGTGGGCGAACCGCCCGCCCATTTCTTCCCGGTCGCGGCGACGGGTACCGGCTATATCCAGGTGATCGAATGGGGTGCACTGGACGATGCGGTGGAAGACGCGGGACGCCGCTTTTCGCTTTCGCTGCGCGCGGGCGATTTCGTGCATCCGGGGGTCGAGCTGGGCAGGCTGGACGGCCCGGCGGGCGACGATGCGTTAGACCGGATTCGCGGCGCGTTCGCCCTGGGCGCAACCCGCACCCCCGCGCAAGACCTGCAGTTCCTGATAGACGAACTGGTGGAAATTGCCCTGCGCGCGCTTTCGCCGGGGATCAACGACCCGTTCACCGCGATCACCGCGATCCACTGGCTGGGCGCGGCAACCGCCCTGTTCGGGCAGCGCGACCTCAACCGCCGGATCGGCGGCGAAACGAAAGACAGGGACGCGATCGCCCCGCTGAACGACCGTTTCGACCACTATCTCTATCGCGGTTTCGGAGCCGCGCGCGGATCGATCGCGTCCAGCAAGCTGGTGACGATGATGACATTCGAAGCCTTGCAGAACGCGGCGCTGCCGCTTGACAGCGCAGCACGGCGCGAAGCGATCCGCGAGGAAGGACGGCTGCTGTTCGAACAGGCACGGCTTGCGCTGCAAGGGCCGGAACTGGACGAAGTGCGCGCGCGGGCCGAAGCCTTCGACAAGGCGCTGGCCCCGGCCTGAATCGCGCGTTCGCGGGCGAATCCCCGCCTGATCGGCCCTTACCGCATCGCCCTCCTACCGGACAGGAAGACCGAACATCAGGTCGCGCACGTATTTCACCGGTGGCGAGCCGTGCGCCAGAACCGCGTCGTTATAGGCCTTCAGGTCGAACTTCGCGCCCTGCCGCTTCTCCGCCTCGGCCCGCAGCGCGCGATGTTCCTCGAACCCGGTGAAGTATGACAGCAACTGCACCGAGCTGAGGCTGGCGCGCACCCATTTCCCCGCCGCTTCACGCTCTTGCTGGAACGCGCCCTTTTGCATCAGTTCCATCGCCTGGTCGCGCGTCATCCCTTCTGTCTGGATACCGATATCGAGCAGGGTATTGGTGATCGAACGCAGCCGCATCTTCAGCACCGTAAGCGCGAACAGCGGATCGCCGTCCATATAGCCCTGGTCCATCATCATGCCTTCGGCATAGACCGCCCAGCCTTCCACGAAGGGGCCGGAACCCAGCACCGCGCGCAGCACGTCAGGGCTCTTGTTCGCGTGGGCAAGTTGCAGGTAATGGCCGGGCATCGCCTCGTGGATCGCCAGGTCCTGCACCATGTAATCGTTGTATTCCGACAGGAACGAGGTCGCCTGCTTGTCGCTCCATTCGGGCGGGATCGGCGCGACCGCGAAGAAATTGGGCTGGTTCTTTTCCAGCGGCCCCGGCGCATCGTCATAGGCGACGGCATAGCCCCACTGGCTGCGCGGCATCTCTATGATCCGCACCGGCGAATCCGGCACCCAGACAAGATCCTTCGCGCGCACGAAATCGGTCGCGTTCTTCAAGGCTGCCCTGGCCGCATCCATCAGCCCGTCGCGCGCGGGGCGGTGGACATATGTAAGCGCAAGCGCGGCCTCTATCCCGGCCTGCTGCTGCGCTGCGGTGGGATGGTCCGGCAGCGGCGGCGCGCCCGCCCTTCCGGCCAGCACCTTCTGCGCGATCGCATACATCTGCGTGCGCGTTTCGGCCTTGGCGTTTTCGGCGGCGGCCTTCAGTTCGCCCCGCGTCATGCTGGATTGCAGCGCGAAAGCCATCTTCCGGTCGTAAAGTTTCGCGCCCAGCCGGAAATCGCCCTTCGCCTGCGGGACCAGCACGGTATCGATCCAGGTCTGGTTTTCGTCCACCGCGGCGGCCAGCTTGTCGCGCGCCGCCCTGAAGCGCGCCTGATCGGCTTCGGACAGCGTATCGAGATGCGGGGCAAGCATCCCGTCGACCACGTCCATGATGCCCTTGTTGCGCTTCGAAACCGTTTCCGCATGGATCGCCGGCACGCGCGCGGGCACCAGTTCGGCGCGGCCCTGCGCCAGCAGCGCGGGGATGCCCTCCATCCGCGCGGTCGCGTTTTTCAGCCGTTCGGGCCAGGGCGCGAAATCGCGCGCGGCAAGGCCATAGAGCGCCTGCGACGCCACGCCGATATAGCCCTGGGGATCCCAGGCCCATTCCTTCAGGCTGGCATCGCGCCACAGGTCGTAACGCAATTCGTTGTCGAGCAGCGCAAAATCGACCTGGTTGTCGCGAGACAGCCTTGCACGGTCGATCTTCGCCATCGCGCCCAGGATCGCGCGTTCCTCCGCCGCCCAGGCTTCGCGTCCGGCCTTGCTGATATCGGGCAGCTTCGCATCGAAGCGGTGATCGCCAAGCTGCGTCGCGGTGACGGGCGAGAAGCGCGCCAGCGAATCGAGATAGCGTTCGGCCAGCGCCTGGAACGCCTTGTCCTGCGCGGACGGCATCGACAGGGCATCGCCCGAATCCCCAAGCGCACAAGGCGCGGCGCGGACGGGCGCGGCGCCTGATACGGCGCAGGCAAGGGCAAGGGCCGCCGTCGCGGCGGTGAAGGCAGGTTTCATGATTTCGGGCGCTCCCCGGTTTCGGCCAAGGTTGCAATTGCTACCAGCCGGGCGATTCCCGTCAATCGTTACCGGCAGGCTCCGGCGGGTCGTCCTTCGGATCGAAGCGGCGCGACAGCACCAGCGCGCCCGCCACCAGCGCCATGCCCAGCGCATCCATCCGACCCATGTCCTCACCGAACACGGTCCAGCCGACGAGGACCGCCACCGCAGGCTGGGTCAACAGCGCCAGGCCGATGACCAGCGGGGTGAAATGGCGGAAGGAATAGACCAGCAAGCCCTGCCCGATCACCTGGCTGCCCAGCGCCAGCGCGACAAGCGGCCCCCACGAATGCGGCCACACCGGCTCACCGCGCAGCAGCGCGATGGCCAGCAGCACCGGCGCGGCCGCCATGCTGGCCAGCAGCAGCAGCGCCCAGCTTCCGAACCGCGCGCGCGCATCATGCAGCAGCAGGATATAGAAGCCATAGAAGAACCCGGCGAGGATGCAGAACAGGTCGCCCGCCAGCGAACGCGAATCGATCTGCATTGACCGGCCCAGCAGGATCGCCGCGCCGCCCAGCGCCATGCCGATGGCCAACGCCTCGCCCCAGCGCGGGAGGCGGCGCATCATCACGATGCCCCAGACCATCAGCATCAGGCTGCCGCCGTTGCCGAACAGCGTTGCATTGGCAAGCCGCGTGCGTTCGATCCCGACGTGATAGCTCGCGATGTCAAGCGCGAAGAACACGCCCGCCGCCAGCGCGCCGATCATCACCTTGCGTTCAACGCCGGAAATGCGCTGCCCGGTCTGCCACGCGATGACCGCCAGCAGCGGCAGCGGCAGGAACAGGCGCCAGAACCCGGCCGAAACCGGGCCGGAATCTGCCAGGCGCACCCACCACGGCCCCAGTGCAAGCGCCACGTTGCCGGTCAGCAAGGCAAGAAAGGGCACGATCCGCGCCGCGCCGCCAAGCCATGCTTTGCGCGCGGTCAGGTTTTCTTTTGCAACTTGGGTTGCCTCGTCCATCGACGCGCCCTAGCTCTCTTGGGTCAAAGGGCGCGAACGATTTTTTCACGCGCCGTATCGGAAACATTCGCCGGAGAGTTCAAACCATGCACGATTCGCTGTTCCAACCGATCAAACTCGGCGCAATCGAAGCGCCCAACCGCATCCTGATGGCGCCGCTTACGCGCGGACGTTCCGAACCGGGCCACGTTCCGGGCGAACTGATGGTCGAATACTATCGCCAGCGCGCCAGCGCCGGGCTTATCATTTCGGAAGCGACCGGCATCAGCGTGGAAGGGCTTGGATGGCCCGCGGCACCGGGCATCTGGACCGCGGAGCAGACCGAAGGCTGGAAGAAAGTGACCGAAGCCGTGCACGAAGCGGGCGGCCGCATCATGTTGCAGATGTGGCACATGGGCCGCCTGGTCCACCCCGATTTCCTGAACGGAGAGCCGGGCGTATCCTCTTCCGCCAGCTGCGCGCCGGGCAACGCGCACACTCCGTTGGGCACCAAGCCCAATGCGCCGGCGCGCGCGCTGGAGCTGAATGAAATTCCCCGCGTGGTTGACGATTACGGCAAGGCCGCGCGCAACGCGAAGGAAGCCGGGTTCGACGGCGTGCAGCTCCACGGCGCGAACGGCTACCTGATCGACCAGTTCCTGCGCGATGGCGTGAACAAGCGCGAGGATGAATATGGCGGCACGCCCGAAAACCGCGTGCGCCTGATGCGCGAAGTGATGGAGCGCCTGATCGCCGAATGGGGCGCGGACCGCGTTTCCATCCGCCTTTCGCCCAATGGCGAGACGCAGGGCGTGGACGATTCCAACCCGTCGGCGACTTTCGGAGAGGCGGCGCGCGTGCTCGACAAGATGGGCATCTCCTTCCTCGAACTGCGCGAGCCGGGGCCCGACGGAACCTTCGGACAGACCGACGTGCCCAAGCAAAGCCCGCTGATCCGCACGCTGTTCAAGGGACCGCTGGTGCTGAACAGCGATTACACGGCAGAGCAGGCCGACGCCGACGTCGTGCAAGGCCGGGCCGACGCAATCAGCTTCGGCCGCCCGTTCATATCGAATCCCGATCTTCCCGCCCGCATCCGCGCAGGCGCCGAATGGGCGCCCAACGTCGATTTCCCGAAGACGTGGTACCTGCCCGGCCCGGTCGGCTACATTGACTATCCGGCGATGGATGCGGAAAAGGCGTCCGCACCCGCCGGCTGACCGGCGGCAACTGGAGACACACGCGCAATGACCCCCCGTTCCTGGCTTTTCGTTCCCGGCGACAGCGAGAAGAAGCTTGGCAAGGCCATGGAGACGGGGGCGCACGCCATCATCGTCGACCTGGAAGATTCGGTCGCACACAAGGCCAAGGCGCAGGCGCGCACGCTGGCCGTCCAGTGGCTGAAGGACCACGGCGCGCAGCCTGCCAGGCCGGGCGTGGAACGCTGGGTGCGGATCAATCCGATGGACGACCCGATGTGGCGCGAAGACCTGATCGCCGTAATGCCCGGCGCACCCGACGGGATCATGCTGCCCAAGGCATCCGGACCGGACCAGGTTCGCCTGCTTGCCGCCGAACTTTACGAACTGGAACAGGCGAACGGCCTGCCCTCGCTATCGACGCGCATCCTGCCGCTGGTCAGCGAAACGCCGATGGCGGCAATGACCATTCCCGCCTATCTGGATGCGCCGATGCCGCGCCTGTTCGGCATTACGTGGGGCGCGGAAGACCTTTCCGCCGCGATCGGCGCCACGCGCAAGCGCGATGCAAGCGGCGCGTGGACCGATACCTTCCGCATGGTGCGCAGCCAGGTGGTGCTGACGGCGCACGCGATAGAAATCGCCGCGATCGACACGCTCTATGCCGATTTTTCCGATCCCGAAGGGCTGAAGATCGCCGCCGATGAAGCGCGGCAAGACGGATTTGCCGGGATGCTGGCGATCCACCCGGCGCAAGTGCCCGTGATCAACGCCGCCTTCGCCCCCAGCGACGAAGAACTGGCAGAAGCGCGCGCAATCGTGGCCGCCTTCGAAGCCAACCCGAACGCGGGCACCTTGCAGGTGGCAGGGAAAATGGTCGACCAGCCGCACCTGAAACTGGCGCGGCAATTGCTGGCCGCCACGTAGGTCCGAAGCCCGCGATCAATCGCCCGTCGGCACGTCCGAGCCTGCGGCCTGTGGCTGGTTTGCGCCGGTTGCCGGGGCTCCGGTCGCAGGGGTGGCGGGGGCAATCGCCTCGTCAACCGCTTCCTGCGCCGCCTGCTTGTCCTCCGCGCTGGGCGGGGCGTCCTTTTCCGCCTTGCGCGGGGCGAGCGGCGCCTGCGATTTCGACCCGTCGAGGTCGATCATCGCATCGCTGACCGTTCCGGGCAGCACTTCCCCGCCGGCAGCGGCAGATTGCGCGGCGTCAGGCGCGGACTTGTCCTTGCCGCAGGCGGAAACGAGCGCGCTGGCGGCCAGAGCAGCGAGCAGGGCAGACTTGGGTATGGCGCGGGTCATCTGGAATCCTTCGGCGGGCACGCCCTGTCCAACGCGGCCAGGAAATCCCCGGCGCGCGCCAGCAATGCCCGATCCCATGCCGGGGGCGCAACCTCGATTCCCAGCTGTTCAAGGCTGGTGACGCCGAATTCGTCGATCCCGCACGGCACGATGCCGGTAAAATGCGCAAGGTCGGGCGAAAGGTTCACCGAAAATCCGTGCATCGTCACCCAGCGGCGGATGCGCACGCCGATGGCGCCGATCTTTGCCTCGCGCCCGTCCGGCCCGTTGGTCCAGATGCCCACGCGGCCTTCGGCGCGCCAGCTTTCCAGTCCGAAGTCGCCCAGCGTATCGATCACCCAGCCTTCCAGCGCATGGACGAAGCCGCGCACGTCGCGCGCGCGTTTGGTCAGGTCCAGAAGGATATAGCCGATGCGCTGGCCCGGCCCGTGATAGGTATAGCGCCCGCCGCGCCCGGCCTCGACCACCTCGAAACGCGGATCGAGCAGTTCGGACGGCGCGGCGCTGGTTCCGGCGGTATAGACGGGCGGATGCTCCAGCAGCCAGACCAGTTCGCGCGCATCGCCCGCCGCAATGGCGGCATTGCGCGCGGTCATGGCGTCAAGCGCGGTGCGATAGGGCACCGGCGCGAAATCCTGCCGGATTTCTATCGATTCGGCAGCGGGATCGGGGATCGTGGCAGGATTTTCCATCGCAAGCGCGAGATGGCCCGCCTTGCCGCGCCGCGCAAGTGCCCCCGCACATTTCACGCGGCGCTCCACGGGACTGTGCAGAGCCGCATCGCATCGCTAAACAGGGCGGGCAACTTATGGACCGGCCGGTGACAAAACTCGATATTTCCGCAGCATGGACCAGCGCAACGCGCATGGTTTCAGCCAACCGTGACATGCTTATGGCCATCGCGGGGGTGTTCTTCCTGCTGCCCGGACTGGCGGTGGCCGTGTTCATGGGCGATCCCGACATCGCGTCGAACGTCGATCCCAAGCAGGCGATGACGATCCTGGCCGAAACCTATCTTTCCGCCGCGCCGCTGCTGATCTTCGTCTCGCTTTTGCAGCTTACAGGGACGCTGATTGTGCTGATCGTGATGATAGATCCGTCGCGCCCCACCGTTGCCGAGGCGATCAAGCGCGGATTCGTGGCCACGCCGCCCTATTTCGGGGCGCAAGTGCTGGTCTATGTGGTGGGGGGCTTCACCATGCTGGCGCTGGCCAGCCTGCTGGCGGCAACGGGCGTCGCGGTACTGGCGGCCGCCGCGCTGGTGGCGCTTTTCGTCGCGATGGTGTGGGTATTGCTGCGCGTGTCGCTGGTCGCGCCGGTGCTTGCCAGCAGCGAAACGCGCAACCCGGTTACGGCGATAAAGCGCAGCTGGAGCCTGACGACGGGCAATTCGCCCTATCTCCTTGCGTTTTACGGGCTATCCGCGCTGCTGTTCTTCGTCGTTTACGGCCTGATCATGATGTTCGCCGGGGTCGTGCTGGCGCTGACCACGTCGGGATCGGTCCAGACGGTGCTGGCCGCGGTAGTATCGAGCGCGCTGTTTTCGGCCTGGCTGGTCTATTTCGCGGCGATGACGGCGGCGGTGCACCGGCAACTGTCCGGCCCGCCCTCTGGCGAAACCCGCGAAGTCTTCGAATAACAGGATAGGGGAATAACAGGGGAAGGGCGCGGATCGACGCGCGCCGGCCCTGCAGCCCCGCTGTTTCTTCCGGCCCTATTCCTTCCAGCCCCAGAAAAGCTGGCAAGGCAGCACGTTCCAGGGTTCGAAACCCTTGTCGATGTTCTTGAAGTGCAGCGCCATGAAATCACGGCACTTGGCGGAGAACTGGTAGACAAGGAACGCCCCGCCCTTGCGCAGCACGCGGTGCGTGGCGCCCGCGATCGCCGGGCCAACGCCATCGGGCAGGGTGGAGAAGGGCAGGCCCGACAGCACATAGTCGGCGTGGTCGAAACCGTGCGCCTTCACGATGTCCTCTACATCGGCGGCGGACCCGTTCACCGCGATAAAGCGCGAATCCCCGATCGTGCGCGTCAGGTATTCGATGAAATCGGGATTGGTATCGATCACGATCAGTGTGCCGTCGCGCGGAAGCCGGTCTAGCACCGGGCGGCAGAACGTGCCGACGCCGGGACCGTATTCGACGAAAAGCTTGCAGTTTTCCCAGTCGACCGGGGCCAGCATCTTGTTGATCGTGCGGCGCGAAGACGGGATGATCGATCCCACCATGACCGGGTGCTTGAGAAAGCCCTTGAAGAAAACACCCCAGGGTCCGAGCATTCGTTCTGCCTTGCGCTTTGCCCTGCGGAGCGCAGGCTCGCGCGCGGCTTGGGTGGAAGTCATTCGCGACAGTATCCTTTTCACGCAATATTGCGCTTTGGCGGGGCCGTCGCAAATTTGCCGACCGATTGCAAGCGTGGCCGGCACGGCGTAACGCTTCGGCACCAGAGGGGAGAGCCAAGTCGTGACAGCATCGTCGACCGATGCCAGCCGCCTGCCGCGCGACCGGCTTGCGCTGCTTTTTACCGTGATGCTGACCACCGCCGCGGGCAATACCGCGATGCAATCGGTCATGCCATCGATCGGCACGCACCTTGGCGTTGCCGACGTGTGGGTAAGCCTTGCCTATTCGTGGTCCGCGCTGCTGTGGATGCTGCTGGCCCCGTTCTGGGCCCGCCGGTCCGACCGGCGCGGACGCAAGGCGATGATGGCGCTGGGCCTGTCGGGTTTCGCGCTGTCCTTCGCGCTGTGCGGGGCGGTGCTTTATGGCGGGCTGAACGGCTGGCTTACCGCCGGCATGACGATGGCGCTTTTCGCGCTGTTCCGTTCGCTTTACGGCGGCTTCGGCTCGGCCGCGCCGCCCGCCGTTCAGGCTTATGTCGCCAGCCGCACGGACCGCGCCACGCGCACCAGGACGCTGGCCATGATCGTTTCCAGCTTCGGCCTTGGCACGGTGATCGGCCCCGCGCTGGCGCCGCTGCTGGTATTCCCCGGCCTTGGGCTGGTCGGCCCGTTCGTGGCTTTTACGGTCTTCGCGGTCGTCGTGCTTGTCCTGCTGCGCCTGCGCCTGCCCAACGACGATCCGCGCTATGCCGCGCGCGGAGAGATCGTGGGCGATCCGTACAGCGCCGCATCGGGCGCACGCAGCCTTGCGCGGCGTCATTCCGGAGAGGACATCGCCGAGGACGAGAACCTTGACGAATTGCGGCAGGACGAAAGCCGGCCGCACGGCAAGCTGCACTGGACGGACGCCCGGCTGCGGCCCTGGCTGCTGGCCGGCGTGTTGGGCGGGCAGGTGCAATCGATGATGCTGGGGATCATCGGCTTCCTCATCCTCGACCGGCTGGGCCTGCGCAGCACGCCGGACCTGGGCGCGGGGCCGACCGGCCTTGTGCTGATGAGCGGCGCGCTTGCCACCCTGCTGGCGCAATGGGGCCTGATCCCCGGCCTTTCGCTCGGCCCGCGCACCGCGGCGCTGTGGGGAATAGGGCTTTCAGGCATCGGTGTGCTGGGCGTGGCGCTGGGGCCGAACCTTCACAGCCTGGCCGCGGCCTTCGCGATCTGTTCGCTGGGATTCGGCCTGTTCCGGCCCGGTTTCACATCGGGGATGAGCCTTGCGGTCGCCCCGTCGGAACAGGGGCAGGTCGCGGGGATCGTCGCGGCGGTGAACGGATCGGCCTATATCGTCTCGCCGGCGATCGGCGTGTTCCTTTACGACCATGTCGAAGGCGTGGCGTGGATCATCATCGAGGCGTTCTGCATTGCCGTGCTGGCCGTCGGTATGAAGGGGCTGCCGCGCGACGAGGTGGAATAGGGGTTGAATCCCCACTGCGCGTGACCGGACGGACACGTTCACGTCCCGTTCGCGGCAAGCACCGGATTACCAACCCGAATCGACACAAACCGTGTGGAAAACGGGGGAAAACCGCCTTGTTGTGACGATTCGCGAGGGTTAAGCGAATCAGTTACATCCTGCCTGCTTTTCCGGGCAGCCGCACCTCACGGAAAAAAGCCGACCGAATGACCGTGCCGCTGATCTCCCCCTCTATCCTTTCCGCCGATTTCGCACGGCTGGGCGAAGAAGTGCGCGCGGTGGACGCCGCCGGGGCCGACTGGATCCATGTCGACGTGATGGACGGGCATTACGTGCCGAACCTCACCATCGGGCCGATGGTGGTAAAGGCGCTGCGCCCGCACAGCGACAAGCCGTTCGACGTTCACCTGATGATCAGCCCGGTCGATCCCTACCTCCAGGCTTTTGCCGATGCCGGTGCGGACCACATCATCGTCCACCCCGAAGCCGGGCCGCACGTCCACCGCACGCTTCAGGAAATCCGCCGCCTGGGCAAGAAGCCGGGCGTATCGCTCAACCCCGGCACACCGGCCAAGATGCTCGACTACCTGATCGACGAGGTCGACGTTGTCCTGATCATGAGTGTCAATCCCGGTTTCGGCGGGCAGAAGTTCATTTCCAGCCAGCTTCGCAAGATCGAGGCGGTGCGCAAGATGATCGAAAAATCGGGCCGCAAGATCTGGCTCGAGGTCGATGGCGGCGTCGATCCGCAGACCGCGCCGCTATGCGTCGATGCGGGCGCCGATGTGCTCGTGGCCGGATCGGCCACGTTTCGCGGCGGGCCGGATTGCTATGCGGCCAATATCGCCGCACTAAAGGGAGCCGGCTGAACCATGGCGGAAGATGGCGTCACTATTGCCCGGGGCACGACCCGCGACCGTGACGCCTTTCGCCCCGCGATCCCGCTCGGCGCCGGAGAGGAGGCCCACCTTATCGAGGACGCTGCCCAGCCCGACAGCAACGATGCGGCCGAATCCGGTTCAGTATTGGCCGCTTCGGAATTGGCCGATGACGTCATGCCGGAAACCGCAATACCCGACAGCGATATGACCGGGACTGGCAACCTCCCGCCGGATGAGGTGATCCAGCCGGGCCGCGCGCTGACCGTTACCGATTTCTCCGCGCCCGCGCTCGGCATGGGTGAACGCTTCGTGCGCTTCGCCTATGCGATGGGCCTGCCCTCCACGGTGCTCCACCCTTTCCGCAAGAGCGCGAAGCCGCGCCTGCTGGCCACCGTCACCAACCCGCTGGCCGGAGACAAGGTGGCGGGCACCGCGCTGCGTGCCGGGCACTTCCTGCTCCACGGCGTGAAGGCGCCTATCGCGGATACGGAGTTTTCCGGCCCGCGCCTTGCCCCGCCGTTCGAACGCATGGTGCACGGCTTCACCTGGCTTGCCGACCTTGAAGCCTGCGCCCCGCGTCAGCAGTGCACGCAAGTGGCCGAACGCGTGCTGGGCGCATGGCTTTCCGCCAATCCCCAGCCGGACCGGACGCCCGCGTGGGACGTGGGCAACGTGGGCCACCGGCTGATGAACTGGCTGGTTCACGCCCCGCTGATCCTTTCGGGCGACAAGCAGTCCCGCGCGAAAGTGCTGATCACCATGCTGGCCACCGCGCGCTGGCTGGACCGGCACGTGGGCAAGGCGCAGGACCGGCTTGGTGAAGTGGCCGGATGGTGCGGCATCGTTGCCGCCGGCCTTCTGCTGGAAGGCGGGAAGGCGCGGCGGCTCTATGGCGAAATGGGGCTGATCCGCGCGCTGGGCGAACTGGTGGGCGACGATGGCGGCGTCCTTTCGCGCAGTCCGCTGGGGCAGATAGAGGCAATCGCGCTGCTGGTGCGGCTGCGTGCCTGCTATGCGGCGGTGCGGCGCGATCCGCCCGAACAGATCGACG
The DNA here is from genome assembly GCF_036784765.1 of Novosphingobium sp. ZN18A2. NCBI lineage: Bacteria > Pseudomonadati > Pseudomonadota > Alphaproteobacteria > Sphingomonadales > Sphingomonadaceae > Novosphingobium > Novosphingobium sp. ZN18A2. The sequence continues at coordinate 316,656 of NZ_CP136651.1, forward strand.
TCATGCTGTCGCTGCTCGTGCCGCCGCTGCTGGCGATGCTGCACGGTGACGGCGCCGTGGCAAGCTGGCAGGGCGCGGGCGCGGTCACGGCGGAACGGATAGAGGCGCTGATCGCGGCCAGCGGCGTGCGCACCCGGCCTTTGCGCGATGCGCGCCAGTGGGGATACCAGCGCGTTTCGGCGGGCAAGGGCGTGCTGATCATGGACGCCGCGCCGCCGCCACTGGCCCGGCACGCACGGTGCGGCTGTGCATCGACGCTGGCGTTCGAATTCAGCCACGGCGCGCAGCGCATCATCGTCAACTGCGGGGGCGCGGCGTTCGCGGGCGGGATGATCCCGCTGCGGCTGGAACAGGGCCTGCGCGCCACGGCCGCCCATTCCACGCTGGCGATAGACGATTTCAACTCCACCGCGGTGCTGATCAACGGCCGCCTTGGCTCCGGGGTATCCGAAGTAGAGCTCGACCGGCGCACGCTGGCGGCGGACAGCGGGCCGGGCGCGACGCGGATAGAGGCCAGCCACAATGGCTATGTCCCGCGCTATGGCCTTACCCACCGCCGCATCCTGATCCTGCGTGACGACGGCAGCGAGCTGCGCGGCGAAGACCTGCTTGTGCCCGCCGGCCGCAAGGGCAAGCGCGGAACGATCGGCGTTGCGTTGCGCTTCCACCTTGCCCCGCACGTAGAGATAGCGCAGGGCGAGGACGGGCAGGGCGTAACGCTCTCGCTGCCCGATGGCAGCCTGTGGCAGTTCCGTTCGGGCCGCGATGCGATCAGCGTGGAGGAAAGCCTCTGGGCAGATGGCAGGGGCCGCCCGCACGGCACGCGGCAACTGGTTATCGCGGCCAAGGTTCCGCGCAGCGGGGAGACGTTCTCCTGGCTGCTCAAGAAGATGAGATAGGGAAGCAAAAATCGTGAGCGAGGTTAAGATCCGCCGGGCACTTCTTTCAGTGTCCGACAAATCCGGCTTGGCAGAGCTGGGCAAGGCGCTTGCCGGGCGCGGCGTGGAACTGGTTTCGACCGGCGGCACCGCAAGGGCGCTGCGCGACGCCGGGCTGGAAGTGCGCGACGTATCCGACCTTACCGGATTTCCGGAAATGATGGACGGCCGGGTGAAAACGCTGCACCCGATGGTCCACGGCGGATTGCTGGCCGTGCGCGACAACCCCGAACACGCCGCCGCGATGGCCGAACATGCCATCGGCGCGATCGACCTTGTGGTGGTGAACCTCTATCCGTTCGAGGCAACGGTCGCCAAGGGCGCGGATCGCGACACGATTATCGAGAACATCGATATCGGCGGTCCCTCGATGGTGCGCTCTGCCGCGAAAAACCACGCCTATGTGACGATCGTGACCGATCCGGCCGACTATGACGGCCTTCTGGGCGAGCTTGACGCGAACGACGGCGCGACCACCACGGAATTCCGCAAGCTGATGGCGGCCCGCGCCTTCGCGCAGACCGCCGCCTATGACGCGATGATCAGCCAGTGGTTCGCCTTTGCCGACCAGCAGGAAATGTTCCCCGAGATGCTGGCGGTGAACGGCCGCCGCGTGACCGAACTGCGTTATGGCGAAAACCCGCACCAGCGCGCCGCGCTCTACACGCCGGTCGGCCCACACGCGAAGGGTATCGCGCAAGGGGAGCAGGTGCAGGGCAAGGCGCTTTCGTACAACAACTACAACGATGCCGACGCCGCGCTTGAGCTATGCGCCGAATTCCGAGGGCAGGGGCCTTCGGTGGTAATCGTGAAGCACGCCAACCCCTGCGGCGTGGCGCAGGCCGATACGCTGCTGGACGCATGGAAGGGTGCGCTGGCGTGCGACGATGTTTCGGCCTTCGGCGGTATCGTTGCCGTCAACCAGACGCTTGACGGGCCGACCGCCGAAGCGATTTGCGAGATATTCACCGAAGTCGTCGTCGCACCCGATGCCGACGATGCCGCGCGGGCCGCTTTCGCGAAGAAGAAGAACCTTCGCCTGCTGCTTACCGGCGACCTGCCCGATCCCCGCCGTGGCGGGTTGCAGGTAAAGCCGATCACCGGCGGCCTGCTGGTGCAGACGCGCGACAACGGCGCGATTTCGGAAGCAGACCTGAAAGTCGTGACCAAACGCGCACCGACCGAACAGGAACTGAAAGACTGCCTGTTCGCCTGGACCGTGGCGCGCCACGTGAAGTCCAACGCGATCGTCTATGCCAAGGACGGCGTGACCGCCGGTATCGGCGCGGGCCAGATGAACCGGCGCGATTCCAGCCGCATCGCCGCGATGAAGGCGGCAGAGGCGGCGGAGAAGTTCGGCTGGGCAAAGCCGCGCACGGCGGGCAGCGCCGTTGCATCGGACGCGTTCTTCCCCTTTGCCGACGGCTTGCTGGCCGCCGCCGAGGCGGGCGCGACCGCGATCATCCAGCCGGGCGGATCGATCCGCGACGAAGACGTGATCGCCGCGGCCGACGAAGCGGGCCTTGCGATGGTCTTCACAGGAATGCGGCACTTCCGGCATTGATCGGCCTTTGGCCGATCAATGTGGTCGGATTGCCGCCAGTCTTGCCGACCTGATACCTGGTTCAATCGGCAGTCTGGCGGAACCGCACCGGCCCGCTCCCCCACCCGGCCACCCGATCAGGATAATTCCATGGGTGGCCGGGTGGGGGAGTGGGCCGGTGCCGTAAGGCGTGGCCGGACGGCCATGCCGTCCGCCGGTCCGACAGCCGGATCAGGCGTCACGCCTGCCCGACCGGCGGCCATCAAGCCTCAACGATAAAAAATATGATTATCGATGCGCGCGACGCGGTGGTGGCTCCAGCGCGGCGAGACATAGGTCGCGTGGAAGAACAGCGCGCCCTTGGCGGGATTGGTCCACGCATTGTCCACCGCGATCTGCGCGATGCGCACCGCATTGGCCCATGCATGGCTCGACGTGCGGATATGCGGCATCGATCCGCGACGGACGAACGAGAACTGCGAACGCTGGAACACCACGCCGCAATAGCTGTTCGGGAAACGTCCGGACACCGCGCGGTTGATGACCACGCGGCCCACGGCGAGTTGCCCCGCCAGCGTTTCGCCCTTGGATTCGAAATAGATCGCCCCGGCAAGGCAGCGCATCTGCTTCGACAGGGTGGCGGGCACGGGCGTCTGCGCGACGAGCTCTGCCAGCGAGGCGGCTTCGGGCGCATCGTCGTCATCCGTGTCGACGGCGACGGTTTCGTCCACGGCACTGTCGTCAGCGGCCTCGGAATCGGGCAGCGGCTGGACAACGGGCTGGGCGATGAAACTGGGTGTGGTGGTTGCTTCGTTCGCGGCGGCCTGCGCCGCGGGAGTGGCCGTCTGGGTATATACCTGCGCGGCCGCGCCGGAACCTTCGGCGCTGAACAGGATTGTGACTAATGTCGCAGCAACGCTGAGCGCACTGGCATATCGAAGTTTCGTGCTCATCAAAACGCGGTCTTGTGCGGTGAACGAGCCGGTCACGGTGCGGCACGGGCAAGAACGGCTGTTTGCCGCTGGAGACTGCTCATGCCGGCGGTCCGTGGCGGACGCCCCCCGTCTGCGTGCTAGCGTGCTCCGCGGTGGTGCGGTGCGACGCCGCCTGCGCAACATCGGTGCGCGCCCATTATGGTTCGTTGCGCCAAAGTCAACCCGCCGGCTTAACTTTTCAGGATCAGCCGTTCGCCTTCGTCGATAGCCAGTTCAACAATCCACAGATCGTCATCCTGGCGGGCGCGCCGTTCAAGGTATTCGTCTATTTCCTTTTTATTTTCAGCGGTTTGCGTCTTGGATAGGGTCCACGCTCTGGTCCCGTCAAGCTGCGGCATCCGCTCGTAAATCCCTGAAGTTCCATCGCTTCGGGCCAGGACGACGATAATTGTGCCCGCATCGCGTTCACCTTTCCTGATCACCGCTGCGAAACCACCTTCGGACTCGCAGAGTCGAATCAGCGCGGAAACCTCAAGGTGGGCGGGAAGCCGCGCGGTCATTCGCCCGAAACGGCCCGGCGCAAGCCTTCGGAATAGCCCGGCAGACCGGCCAGCGCGATGTGAGAGCGCATGAACGTGCCCGTGCCGCGCCCGATTTCCTCACCCTCTTCGTCAACCAGGCGCGATTCCGCGACGAGGACGCGCCGCTTGCCGCTGATCCACTTGCCTTCGGCATAGACCGTGCCTTCGCGGATCGGACGCAGGAACTGCAGCGAAAAATGCGTGGTCAGCAGGAAGCGATCGGTGATGAGCGTGTTCGCGGCATAGAAGCCCGCATCGTCGAGCATCTTGAAATAGATCGTGCCGTGCGCGGCGCCCGCGGCGTGATAGCAATCGGGCGTGATATCGAACCGGATGCGCGCGCGGCCTTCGCCGGTGATTTCCAGTTGCGAACGGAACATCTCGTTGACCGGCGCGGAGGCATAAAGCCCTTCCAGCGCGCGCCAGTGGAGCCGCGCACCTTCCACCGCACCGCTGCCTTCTTCAGGCGGCATTCCGGTCTATCACATTGACCAGCAGTCCGTTGAGCGCTTCCACGTCCGTTGCGGCCACAAGGGCTTCGTGCATGCGTTCATCGCGCGTCATCCGCGAAATCGCGGCAAGCGCCTGCAGGTGCATCGCGCCGGCCTGTTCGGGCGAAAGCAGCCCGAAGATGCAATCCACGGGCATTCCGTCGGCCGCATCGAAATCGACCGGGTGTTCCAGCTTCAGGAAAACCGCGACCGGGCGCGAAAGGCCTTCGATGCGGGCGTGGGGGATCGCCACGCCACGGCCAAAGCCCGTGCTGCCCAGCTTTTCCCGCTCGTCGATCCGCTCGCTCACCTCGGTCCGGTCGAGCGCATAGACATCCGCAAAGCAATCGGCCAGCGCGTCGAGAATCTCGCGCTTGGTTTCGGCTTTGACAATGCGCACGGCGCGCGGGTCGATCGTAAAAAGAGCGGTCATCGTTCTGGACAGACGTATCTGTGCGGGGGGTTGGTCGCGCATGGCGACAAGGTCGCCGCTCCCATGCGCCTTCATGCCGTCATGCGCAAGCGCTGATTGGCCGCATGAAGGCGCGGGAGGCCGCGTCCGGCGGATCAGCGGGCCGGTTCGACCCAGCCGATCGTGCCGTCATCCCGGCGATACACCATGTTGTGCGCACCGGTTCCGGCGTTCTTGAACAGCAGCGCGGTGGTGTTGCGCAGGTCAAGCATCATCACTGCATCGGAAACGGTCGTTTCGGGGATGTTGGCGCGCGTTTCGGCCACGACCAGCGGCGCTTCGCTGGCTTCGGCATCGTCCGCGCCATCGGTCTGGAACACGGTATAACCCGCATTGTCCAGCGCCGCGGCATCATACCCGTCAACTTCCGCGCGTCGCGCCGCGTCGGCCTGTTCGTGCCGGTCCTTCAGCCGGCGCTTGTAACGGCGAAGCTGCTTGTCGATCTTCTCGGCCGCGGCATCCAGCGCCTGGTGCGCCTCTTGCGCGACAGCGCCACCCTTCAGGATCAGGCCCTGCATCACGTGGGTCACGATATCGCATCGGAAACCGCCGTGTGGCGCCTTGCCGAGCGTGACCTGCGAGGAAAGCGCCTGGGAAAAGTACTTGTCGACGATGCCGCCGAGGCGTTCCTCGGCATGGGCCTGGAGCGCGGCGCCGGTATCGACCTGGTGTCCCGAAACGCGAATTTCCATCTAAGACTTCTCCTGGTTTTGCCCCCGCCAAGCGGAGGGTGGTCAACGCCGCCAGATCGGTTCGTTCAACCCGTCAACGAATTCGGCGTGACGGGCGAGTTCATCCTCGCTGGCGACGTGCGGGCGCGGAGCCCGGAACTTGCGGGTCACCGAAATCTCGCTGACCCGGACTGTGGCAACTTCCGCATCGGCGGCAAGTTCCAGCCCGATCTGCCGGCCACCCATCAATTCCACGTAAAGCTGGGCCAGCAGTTCGGCGTCGAGCAGGGCGCCGTGCTTGGTGCGGTGGCTGCGGTCTATCCCGTATCGGCTGCACAAGGCATCGAGCGAAAGCTTCGCGCCCGGATGCTTGCGCCGCGCGATGGCGATCGTGTCCACCATGCGCGCACGGTCCACCGCATCCATCTGGCACTGTTCAAGTTCGCAATTGAGGAAGGCGAAGTCGAACCCGGCGTTGTGCGCGACAAGCGGGGAATCGGCGATGAAATCGATCAGCTCCGAAGCGCGATCGCGAAACAGCGGCTTGTCGGCCAGGAAGGTGCTGGACAAGCCGTGCACCGCTTCGGCTTCGGCGGGCATGTCGCGCTCAGGATTGAAGTAGGCGTGGAACACGTCGCCGGTGGGAACGCGGTTCACCAGTTCGATGCAGCCGATCTCGACGAGGCGGTCGCCGCTGCGGGGGTCGAGGCCGGTGGTCTCGGTATCGAATACGATCTCACGCATCATTATCTATATCGGCCCGAGACAGAGGCGTGACAAGGGCGCGAAAGGACTTCGGGCGCCCTTTTTTCGCGCTTCAGCCGCTTGTCAGCCGATTGACCAGTTCGCCAACCGCCGCGCGCGTCTCGGCAAGGGTGACGCCGGTGTCGATCACGTGGTCCGCGCGGGCGCGTTTTTCCGAGTCGGGCACTTGCAGGTCCAGGATGTGCGCGAACTTTTCCGGGGTCATGCCGGGGCGGGCCAGCACGCGTTCGCGCTGCACGGCGGCGGGCGCGGAAACCACCGCCACGGCATCGAGCAGGTCGGCGCCGCCCTTTTCGTAAAGCAGCGGGATATCGAACACGACCAGCGGCTGTCCGGCATGTTCAATCAGGAATGCCTGGCGCATTTCCGCCACTGCGGGATGGACGATAGATTCCAGCCGTTTGAGCGCGGCCTGATCGCCAAACACTTTTGCCCCCAGTTCCGCGCGCTTCACGCCTTCGGGGCCGGTGCTGCCGGGAAAGGCCGCCTCTATCGCGGGAAGCAGCTTTCCGCCCGGTCCCTGCAGCACGTGAACGGCGGCATCGGCATCGAACACCGGCACGCCCAGTTCCATGAACATCGAAGCGACCGCCGACTTGCCCATGCCGATCGATCCGGTCAGGCCGAGGATGAAGGGCTTGTGGTGCGCTTTGCGATCATCCCGCGTCATGACGTCAATTTCTCCCGCAGCTCGGCATCGTGTTCGCGCGGCGGCGCCTGGCCGAAAAACCGTGCGAACGCGAATGCCGCCTGCCCGATCAGCATGGAAAGCCCGTCCACCGTGCGGTGCCCGGCGGCCCGTGCGGCCTGCAACAGCCGCGTATCCACCGGATGGGTAACGATGTCATAGAACACCGCGCCGGGCGGTGCGTGGCTCATGTCGAAGGCAAGCAGCGGCTGTCCTGCCATGCCCAGCGGACTGGCATTGACGACCAGATCGAGCAGGCCCTGCCGGTCGTCGAAGGCGAAATCGGTGGGATCGGCGAAGTGCGCGATGTCCACCGCGTGGTGATCGCCGCCGGGATCGAGATCGTCCAGCAAGGCCCGCGCCTTGGCGGGATCGCGCCCGGCAAGAACGATCGTCAGCCCCTCTCCGGCAAGCGCCGCAACGATGGCGCGGGCCGCGCCGCCGGTTCCCAGCACGCGGGCCATGCGGAACAGGTGCCGTTCCGCAAGATCCGCGCGCAGCGGTTCAAGGAACCCCGGCGCATCGGTGTTGTATCCGGCCAGCCCGCCCGCTTCCGGAACGATCGTGTTGACCGCCCCGATGCGTTCGGCCAGCGGGTCCAGCCTGTCGAGCAAGGGTATCACCGCCTGCTTGTGCGGCATGGTGACGTTGCACCCGCGCCAGTGGGCATCGCGGCGGCGCGCGGCAAGATAGTCCGCAAGATCGCCCGCGAGCACGTGGCAGGCGCGATAGTCGGCCGCGATCCCCAGCTTTTCCAGCCAGAACCCGTGAATCAGCGGCGATTTCGACTGCGCGATGGGATCGCCGATCACTTCGGCAAACGGACGGCTCAAGCCGGGATCTCCCCCGCTTCGCGCAAGGCGCCCAGCAAGGGCAGCAAGGGCATGCCCAGCACGGTGAAGTGGCTGCCTTCGATGTTTTCGAACAATTGCACGCCCAGTGCCTCTATCCGGAACACGCCCACGCAGCCCGAAACGGCGGGCCATTCGCTGTCGAGATAGCTGTCGATAAAGCTGTCGGTAAGCTGGCGGACCCGCAGTTTTGCGACATCCGCGTGGCGCCAGGTCACGCGCCCGTCGCGCAGCAACGCGGCCGCAGCGACAAGGTGCATTTCCTTGCCCGAAAAGAAGCGCAGATGTTCGGCCGCTTCCTTGCGGTCCTTCGGCTTGTCGAACAGCCGGCCGCCCACTTCGACCAGCGAATCCCCGCCAAGCACCAGGCGGCCCGGCATCGAAACCGAAACGCACATCGCCTTGGCTTCTGCCAGGACAAGCGCGATTTCCGATGCGGGAACGGCAATCAGTTCGCGCTTCAGCTCCGCCTCGTCGCAGGACGAGGTGCGCGCCTCGTAGGGCACGCCCGCGGCATCGAGCATGGCCTTGCGCGATGCGCTTTGCGACGCGAGGACGATGGTCATATCGGCTTTGCTCCTTGCGAACCGCTGATCCCGGCGGCCTTGCGCTCGTTATACAGGTTGATCACGGCGGCGGCGGTTTCCTCGATCGAGCGGCGCGATACGTCTATCACCGCCCAGCCATTGTTGGCGAACATGCGCCGCGCGAACTGCACTTCGCGGGCCACCGCCTCGCTGTCGACATAGGCGGTTTCCGGCGCCTGGTTCAGTGTGAGCAGACGGTTGCGCCGCACTTGCACCAGCCGTTCGGGGCTGGTCGTCAACCCGACCACCATCGGCCGCCGCAGCGAATAGAGCGAATCCGGCGGCGGGCTTTCCGGCACGATGGGAATGTTGGCCACCTTGTAACCGCGATTGGCGAGATAGATCGAGGTCGGCGTTTTCGACGATCGCGAAACACCGGCCAGGACGATGTCCGCCTCTTCCCAGTTTTGCCAGCCGATGCCGTCGTCATGGGCAATGGTGAACTGGATCGCGTCGACCCGCTTGAAATAGGCCTCGTCCATCGCGTGCTGGCGGCCGGGCCGGCCGTGCGCGACCTGACCAAGCTGTTGTTCCAGCGCGTCCGTCACCGCATCCAGCGCCGCGACCACGGGCAGGCCAAGCGCGGCGCAACGGCTTTCCAGCCGGTCGCGCGTGTCGGCATTGACCAGTGTGAACAGGACTAGCCCCGGATTTGCGGCAATCTCTCCCATGATCCGGTCAAGATGCTGGAGCGAACGAACCATTGGCCAGAAGTGGCGCACGACGTCCGCATCCTCGAACTGGGCGAGCGCGGCCTTGGCGATCATCTCCAGCGTTTCGCCCGTGGAGTCTGACAGCAGATGGAGATGGAGGCGCTTCATATGGCGGTTTTGCGCGGTTTTCCGGTCATTTGGCAAGCACCTATGGACAGGGCTGTGGAAAGGCGTGCGATAACCCGCTGGATGCTTTCGCGGATATTCCGGGCCGCCGGTTTCATGCCTGCTATCCGGCATTCCATCCGCCACCTGTGGACATGTGGACGGCGTTTTCCCAATGGTCGGGACAGTGGGGATAACTCTTCGTTGACGACGGATTCCGCCAGAGTCGCATCGGCCAGTTTTCCCTTTGCGGCCCGGCACAATTCGGGCACAGGCGCGCCATCCCCGATATCCACAGCACAACAGATTCCTACATCCTGATTCATATAATTCTTTATTTTGTTTATTGAGCACTGGAACGAAAGCGATGCCCGGTCCCCTTCTCGATACCCTCAAAGGCGCAAACCTTGCCAGGCGTCCGATCTGGCTTATGCGCCAGGCGGGACGATACCTGCCCGAATACCGCGAGCTTCGGGCCGAGAAGGGCGGATTCCTGGCCCTCGTTTACGATACCGATGCCGCCGCCGAAGTGACGATCCAGCCGGTGCGGCGGTTCGGGTTCGACGGGGCGATCCTGTTCTCCGATATCCTGATCGTGCCCTATGCGATGGGGCAGGCGCTGGAATTCCTGGCCGGGGAAGGGCCGAAGCTTTCCCCCCGGCTGATCGACCGTACGCTGGATTCTCTGGACGAGGCGCCGCAGCGGCTCCATCCGATTTACGAAACGGTGCGCAAGGTCGCGGCCCAGCTTCCGGCCGAAACCACCATGCTGGGCTTTGCGGGAAGCCCGTGGACGATCGCCACCTACATGGTCGCGGGTGAGGGCAGCCGCGACCAGCACGATACGCGCGCCTTTGCCTATGCGGATCGCGAAGCGTTCGCCGCGATCGTCGATGCCATCGTCGATGTTACGGTCGAATATCTTTCCGGCCAGATACAGGCGGGCGCGGAGGCGGTGCAGCTGTTCGACAGCTGGGCGGGCAGCCTTGCCCCGGCCGAGTTCGAACGCTGGGTGATAGAACCCAACGCGGCCATCGTCGCCGCACTGAAAAAACTGCACCCGGACGTGCCGGTGATCGGCTTTCCGAAAGGCGCGGGCGAGAAACTGGCGCTCTATGCGCAGGGCACCGGGGTCGATGCCGTCGGCGTGGATGAGACGGTCAACCCCGCGTGGGCGGCGCGCGAACTGCCGTCGAGCATGCCGGTGCAGGGCAACCTCGATCCTCTGCTCCTGCTGGCCGGCGGGGCAGAGCTGGAACGCCGCGCGCGGCATATCCTGGATTGCTTCGCCGATCGCCCGCACGTGTTCAACCTTGGCCACGGCATCGGCCAGTTCACGCCGATCGCACACGTGGAATACCTGCTGGAAGTGGTCAGGGAATGGACGCGCGACGCGTGACGCGGTTCATTATCATTTCTTCACGATCCGTGCCCTTGGGTGGCATGCAAGGCCAAGGCGTCCTACATCGGCCGACATGGAACAGGTGCTTTCGATGATCTATCTCTGGCTCAAGGCCGGTCACGTGATCTTCGTGATCTTCTGGATGGCGGGGCTTTTCATGCTGCCGCGCTATTTTGTCTATCATCAGGAATCGGAACCGGGATCGCCCGAAAACGCCCTTTGGATCGATCGTGAGCGCAAGCTGCTGAAGATCATCATGTGGCCTTCGCTGCTGCTGGTCTGGGCCTTCGGGCTGGCGCTGGCGTGGAGCGGCGGGTTCTTCACCGCCGGATGGTTCCACGCAAAGCTGGCGCTTGTTCTGGTGCTGACCGCCTATCACTTCTGGCTGGCGAGTTATGCCGGCGCGCTGTCGCGCGGGACTCGCAAACTGTCCGGACGGGCGCTCAGGATGCTGAACGAGGTTCCGGGCATCGCCGCGGCGCTGATCGTGATACTGGTTGTCGTGAAGCCGTTCTGAGCCTTCCTGGGGGGAAAGTGGCATGATTGCGTTACCGCTTATGGCCGCGGCCGCTTCGGCCGCCACGGCGGCGCCTGTGGCGGACCTGAACCTTGCCGATACCAAGTGTATCGCGGTGATCGCGGCAATCGCCAGCAGGGAGGACGATCCCTTGCGCAAGAGCGGGCTGGCCAGCGGCATGATGTATTACATCGGCCGTGTGGACGGGCGCACGCCGGGATACGACTATGCCGGAGAGATCACGCGCCTGTTCGGCGACAAGAGCTTCGTCGAAAACGAATTCGAAGGCGAAGCCAACCGGTGCGGCAACGAAATGACCGCCAAGGGCAAGGAAGTCCGTGCGTTCGGACAGGCACTGAAAGCCGCCGGGCGCAAGGCGGTCGAGAAGCCCGGCGACTGAGGTTATTCGCGCTGTTCGCGAAGCCGCTGCGGCGCCTGTCCCGCCATAGCCTCATGATAGCCGCGCGACTGGCGTTTGCGCGTTGACAGCGCGCGTGCGGCGGGACTAATGCGCTTGGTGTTACCGGCGGCGGGCGGCCCGTTCCAGGGGGTTGCTCCAGGCTCGCTTTCTCCAAGCCCAGACAGCCATCGCCGGCCAACTCCCAGCATTCCATCCGGAACACGACATGCACTTGAAAGAATTGAAAAAGAAAACCCCTGCCGAGCTGGTCGAGATGGCCGAAGAGCTTGGCGTCGAAGGCGCATCGACCATGCGCCGCCAGGACCTGATGTTCGGGATCCTGAAGGAAGTTGCCGAAGACGGCGAGGAAATCATGGGTCTCGGCACGATCGAGGTCCTGCCCGACGGTTTCGGCTTCCTGCGCAGCCCCGAAGCGAACTATCTTGCCGGGCCTGACGATATCTACGTGTCGCCCAACCAGGTCCGCAAATGGGGCCTGCGCACCGGCGATACCGTGGAAGGCGAAATTCGCGCGCCGCGCGACGGTGAACGCTATTTCGCGATTACCAAGCTGACCAAGGTCAACTTCGACGAACCCGACGTGGTGCGCCATCGCGTGAACTTCGACAACCTGACCCCGCTCTATCCTGACGAGCGGTTGCGGCTCGACACGCTCGATCCCACGGTCAAGGACAAGTCCGCCCGCGTGATCGACCTGATCAGCCCGCAGGGCAAGGGCCAGCGCGCGCTGATCGTGGCGCCGCCGCGCACCGGCAAGACCGTACTGTTGCAGAATATCGCCAAGGCGATCACCGACAACCACCCCGAGGTGTTCCTGATCGTGCTGCTGGTGGACGAGCGGCCCGAGGAAGTCACCGACATGCAGCGCAGCGTGAACGGCGAGGTTATCTCCTCCACCTTCGACGAACCGGCCAGCCGCCACGTGCAGGTTGCCGAAATGGTGATCGAAAAGGCCAAGCGCCTTGTCGAACACAAGAAGGACGTGGTGATCCTGCTCGATTCGATCACGCGCCTTGGCCGCGCCTACAACACCGTCGTCCCCTCGTCGGGCAAGGTGCTGACCGGCGGTGTGGATGCGAACGCCCTGCAGCGCCCCAAGCGCTTCTTCGGCGCGGCGCGCAATATCGAGGAAGGCGGATCGCTTTCCATCATCGCCACCGCGCTGATCGACACCGGCAGCCGCATGGACGAAGTGATTTTCGAAGAGTTCAAGGGCACCGGCAACAGCGAAATCGTGCTGGACCGCAAGGTGGCCGACAAGCGTATCTTCCCCGCGCTGGACGTGGGCAAGAGCGGCACCCGCAAGGAAGAGCTGCTGGTGCCCAAGGACCAGCTTTCCAAGATGTGGGTGCTTCGCCGCATCCTCATGCAGATGGGCACGGTCGACGCGATGGAATTCCTGCTCGACAAGATGAAGGATTCCAAGACCAACGAGGACTTCTTCGCCACGATGAACCAGTAAGGGTTGCGTGGTTTCCACCGCTCCCCGCGTCCGTTCGGCAATTACCGGCGGACCGGGGGCGGGCAAGTCCACGCTGATCGCGGCGCTTGAACGCGATGGTGTGGCGGCGGTGCCGGAAGTGGCGCGCATCATCCTGCAGCAACCCGGCGGAATGGCGCTCCGTGCGAACGATCCGGCCGGTTTCGCGCTTGCGATGTTCGAAGCGGAACGGGCGGCCTTCGAAGCGGCGAGGCCGGGAATCACCGTGTTCGATCGCGGTTTTCCCGACATCGCCGGTTTTCTCGACCTGGAAGGGCTGGCGATTCCCGCCGAGGTGGAACGCGCCTGCGCGGGCCTGCGCTATGAAGGGCCGGTTTTCCATGCGCCGATGTGGGAAGACATCTATGCCCAGGACGAGGAACGCATCCAGACCTGGCCCGAAGCGCTTGAAAGCGATGCCGCCGTGCTTTCGGCATGGCGCCGCTATGGCTATGATCCGATAGAACTTCCCAGGGTTTCGGTGCAGGCGCGTGCCCGCTTCGTGCGAAACTGGCTGGGGCCGATTGCAGGGGCCGCGCAAGGTTGATAAGCAGGTCGAACTCAGGCGGAGACGCTCAGCTTTGCGACGGCTTTGCGGATTTTCCTTCGGGGTTCGTCACAATCCGACATTCGCACGTGTAACGCGGCACGCGCGCGTCATTTGGGGGACCGAATGCGTCAATATATCTATGTCAGCAATGCCGCGCCGGACTTTTGCGAAGACGATCTGGGATCGATCCTGTCCACGTCGCGCCAGCGCAACGGCGATGACGGGATCACCGGGTTCCTGTTGTTCAACGGGCGGAATTTCCTGCAACTGGTGGAAGGGGAAAGCGGTGTTCTGGACCCGCTGATCCAGCGGCTTCACGACGATGACCGCCATTCGGGCATCCGCGCCGTGGAAGACCGCGAAGTGGCTGCACGGTGCTGCGAAGACTGGGCGATGCACCTGATACAGATCGGCGGCGCGGTAAGCGACAAGCGAAGGATCCTCGACGAGGCGCTGCCCGTTGGCCTTGTTCCGCCGCAACGCGACCTTGTGCTGAACTTCGCACGGCTTACCTGATTCGAGCACCGGCCTGATGTAGTTGATGGCCTGATGCTGGCTGCGGAAGGATTTCGGTAAGTTCACGTTACCGAAATCGCGGTGCAATCTGCGGGGCCATAGCGCCTTCATGACATTCGACGTCATGACGATCGTCATCGCCGGGAGGTTGCATCGTGCCCCTGATCCCGCTTCTTCTTGCCGCAGCCTTGCAGGCCGGTGCTTCCGCGTCTGCCGCCGCCCCGGCGCCAGTGCCGATGCAGGTGTTCATCGCGCCTTCGGGGGAGCCGTTCCGCGCACCTGAAGGCGCGCCCTATCCGGTCGCGCAATGGTTCGCGCAGGCCGACGGCAATCACGACGGGCGGATCAGTTCGAGCGAGTTCGTCGTCGATTTCATGCATTTCTTCGACAGTCTCGATACCAATCGCGACCATGTGCTCGATCACGCGGAAATCGCGCACTACGAAAACGACATCGCGCCCGAGGCCCGCTCGGGTGATCGGTACGGCTATGGCGGAAATGGCGGCGTGGCCGGGTATGGAAGTGGCTGGCACGGCGCGGCACGGCATTTCCAGGGCGCCGACGGGGACGATGGCCAGGGCGATGGTTTTGGCCGCGATGTGGGAAGCTGGGACCCGGATTCCGCCAATGCGCGCGGCGTGCCGCGCGGGGCGGCGCGGTTCGACCTTCTGGCCCTGCCCGAACCGGTTACAGCCATGACGCCAGACCTCGATGGAAAGGTCACGCGCGACCAGGCCGAAACCGCGGCCACCAACCGGTTTGCAGCGCTCGACACTTTGGGGCGCGGTTATCTTACGCTGGACAAGCTGCCCGAAACCTGGGTGCAGGCGCACAAACACTGGCGCCGGCACCACCATCGTCATCACAGGTAATGGCCCGCCAAAACGCGGCGATTGCCGCCGTCAGGTGTTCTCCAGCTCCGTCGCCATCTTCTGCCAGAGCGCATTGATCGCCTTCAGCGGCCGAACCATCACCTTGAAATCGGCGATGCGGCCTTCGATGTCGAACCGGATCAGGTCGATCCCGTTGACATATATGCCGTCGATCTCCGCCTCGAACTCAAGGCAGACCTCCGGCCCGTCAACCAGTTCGCGCACATAGCGGAAGCCGGTATCGGCGAACACGCGGGCAGCCGCGCCCAGGTAGAGCATCACCTTTTCGCGCCCTTCCTGCGGAGTGTGGACGACAGGCGAATGGAACGTCGCATCGGGTGCGACAAGTTCGCGCATCACATCTTCCGGACAGCCATCAGCCATCGCGCGGTGCCAGGCCGCTAGGCCCAGTTTCACAGATCGAACTCCGTCATGGGCATCTCCTTCGCCTGTCCCGCAACCCGTGCGGACCGTTATGCGCACCTGCGAAACGTATCGGCTCGCGCCATGTCCCAATAGCGGCCGATGCGCACCGAACCGGGATCGTCCAGCAACTGGCCTTCGTCAAGGAAGCCGTAGATCCGGTCCATCGCGTCCGATCTTGCCGAATTGACGCGCTGCATCAATTGATCGGGCGCAATCTGCCACGGATTGTCCAGCCCCATGGCCACCACGATTTCGCGAAAGGCGCCAAGCGTCTGCCGCTGGAAGCGCGTTACGCGTTCAGCCTTGTCTTCCACCACCAGCCCGCGTTGGCGCAGCGGGTCCTGCGTGGCGATACCGGTCGGGCATTCGCCGGTGTGGCACTTCATCGACTGGATGCAACCCAGCGAGAACATGAAGGCGCGCGCGGCGTTGCACCAGTCTGCGCCCAGCGCGAAATTCATCGCCAGCCCGGCGCCCGAATGCACCTTGCCCGATGCGCCCAGTCGCACGTGTTCTTTCAACCGCGTGCCGACCAGTGCGTTGCGCGCCAGGATCAGCCCTTCGCGCAAGGGCATTCCCACGCTGTTGGAAAGTTCCACGGGCGCCGCGCCTGTTCCGCCTTCGGCACCATCGATAACGATGTAGTCGAGCAGGATTTCGGTTTCGAGCATGGCCTTCATCACGGCAAAGATCTCGTGCGGCTGGCCGATGCACAACTTGATGCCTACCGGCTTTCCGCCCGCCATTTCACGGAGGCTGGCCGCCCATTCGAGCATCTCGATCGGTGTCGCGAAGGTCGAATGGCCCGGCGGGCTGACGCAATCCTCACCTTGCGGAACCTTGCGCGTTTCCGAGATTTCCCTTGTCACCTTGGCGCTTGGCAGCACGCCGCCGTGGCCCGGCTTCGCGCCCTGGCTCAGCTTGATTTCGACCATCTTGACCTGGTCAAGCCGGGCATGTTCGGCAAACAGGCCGGGATCGAAGTTGCCGTCCTTGTCGCGGCACCCGAAATAGCCGCTGCCCAGTTCCCAGATGATGTCTCCGCCGTGCTTGCGATGGTATTTCGACAGCCCGCCCTCGCCGGTATCGTGCGCGAATCCGCCGTTCCTCGCCCCAAGGTTGAGCGCTTCGATCGCATTGCCCGAAAGCGAACCGAAGCTCATCGCCGAAATATTGAGCAGCGCAGACTGGTATGGCTTCGACGCCTGCGGTCCCCCGATGCCGAGGCGCCATTCCTCCGGCGCGGCGGCGTTGGGGGCGATCGAGTGGCCAAGCCAGTCGTATTCGTCGGTATAGACGTCCAGTTCTGTGCCGAAGGGGTGCGCGTCCAGCTGTCCCTTGGCGCGGGCATAGACCAGCGCGCGCTCGTCATGGTTGAAGGGCCGGCCCTCCAGATCGCCTTCCACGATGTAGGACCGGGCGAAAGGCCGAAGGTCTTCCATGATCCAGCGAACGCGGGCCATCAGCGGATAATTGCGGCGCAGCGAATGCCGGTCCTGCAGAAAATCCCACGCCGCCACGCCAAGCAGCGGCAGGAGCACATAAAGCCCCCAGCGCGCCGGAGGCCAGAGCGCGCAGACAATGGCAAGCGCGATCAGGGCGGCGGGCACGCCGAACCGGCCGGCAAGGTTGCCGGGGCTGGGGAACTTGTAGATCGGAATCATGCAGGGGGCTCCTCAGCCCAGGTAGGTGGCGAAGAATTCCCGTGTGCGGCTGTCGGCAAGCTGCGCGCCCGCTTCGTCGCGGCGATCGCCGAACTCGGTGGCGAAGCCGTGATCGAGGCCCTGGTAATCGTGCAGCGTCACGTGCGGATTGGGGTCGAGCCCTTCGTGCATGGCCTTTTGCGCTTCCGGTGTAACGAAATGGTCCGCGGTGGGCACGTGCAGCATCAGCGGATTGGCGATGGCGTGGCTTTCGTCCAGCATCTGGTCGATCATCACGCCATAATATCCCACAGAGCAGGTAATGTCGGTGCGCGTTGCCGCCATGTAGGCGAGCCGCCCGCCGAGGCAATATCCGACCAGCCCGACTTTCGCGATGCCCTTTTCGCGCCTGATCCAGTGAATCGCGGCTTCGATGTCCTTCACGCCCTTGTCCGGGTCATACTGCTGGAAATAGCCGAAGGCTTCCTGCAATTCGGCCTCTACGTCGGGATTTAGCTCCACACCGGGTGCAAAACGCCAGAAAATATCGGGTGCGACCGCCAGATAGCCTTCGGCGGCATAGCTTTCGCACTTGCTGCGGATGCCTTCGTTTACGCCGAAGATTTCGGGGATGACGATGATTGCCGCTTTCACCTCGCCCGCCGGCCTTTCCACGTAGGCCGGAATCTGCCCCTCACCGTCGAGCGCGGAAATCTGCGTCTTTTCGCCCATGTCGCTGGTCCTTTTATCCTGTGTCGTTGGTAGAACGGCAACTTGGCCGCAAGCGTGGACTTTGCCAAGCGTGCGTGACACTGTGCCGCCATAGCCCGGTACCGGCCCTGTGCCAGAACGTTCCGGCACAAGAAAAGGTTTCTTGAAACCATGAAGGTCAACGTAGAAATCGATTGCACGCCAGAAGAGGCCCGCCGCTTCCTGGGGCTTCCCGATGTATCCAAGGCCAACGACGTCTATATTGACGCGATTGCCAAGGCGATGAAAGGCGCGGGCAATGTGGACCAGTTGCAGACGATGGCCAAGCAGCTTGCCCCGATGGGCGAGATCGGCCTCAAGCTGTTCCAGAATTTCGTCGAGCAAGGGGCAGGCGCGGCGATGGCCGGCTTTGCCGGCGGCGGCAAGGACGGCGGACGCAAGAAAGACGACTGATCGTTCCGTGCCGGCGCGCACGGCGCTATCATGTCCGGCATGACCACGACCATCTTCGCATTGTCATCCGGCGCGCCCCCGGCGGGGGTTGCCGTCGTGCGCATCAGCGGCCCCGAAGCGGGCGCCGCGCTGATTGCGCTGTGCGGGTCGCTGCCAAAGTCGCGCCGCGCGACTTTGCGCACCTTGCGCAAGGGGGACGGGGTGGAACTGGATCGTGCGCTGGTGCTGTGGATGCCCGGCCCCGGCACCGCGACGGGAGAGGATTGCGCGGAATTGCACCTGCATGGCGGGCGCGCTGTCGTCGCATCGGTAGAATCGGCGCTGGCCGCGCTGCCGGGATTGCGCCATGCCGCGGCGGGCGATTTCACGCGCCGTGCCTTTGCCAACGGGGCGATCGACCTGGCCGAGGCGGAAGGCCTGGCGGACCTGCTTTCGGCCGAGACGGAATTGCAGCGCCGTTCCGCACTGGCGATGGCGGGCGGGGCCTTCTCTCGCGAGATTGCGCGATGGCGTGACGACGTGCTGCGCCTTTCCGCGCGGATCGAAGCCGCGCTTGATTTTTCGGACGAAGGGGAAGTGGGAGAAGGCCTGCCCGATGGGTTTGCCCCCGCGTGCATGGAGCTTGCCGAGGACCTTCGCGAATGGCTGCAAAGGCCGCGTGCGGAGCCGTTGCGCGAGGGGTTCCGGGTGGTGCTGGCTGGGCCGCCGAACGCAGGAAAATCTACGTTATTCAATAAGTTAATTGAAAAAGAAGCGGCCATAACTGCTGCCGAACCGGGCACCACACGTGACGTTTTGACGGCATCGGTCGCGCTGGACGGTATTCCATTCACCTTCGTCGATACCGCCGGTCTGCGCGAGGAGGGCGCTGGTGAGATCGAACGGGTCGGCATCGCCCGCGCCATTGCCGCTGCACAGGAAGCGGACCTTGTGCTTTGGCTGGGTCCGGAAGGGCAGGGTCCAGAGGGAAGGGGGACTTCCGGCGGGATTCTGTGGGAGGTTTCCGCGCAGGTCGACCGGAGCGACCTGAAGCCGAAATCGCCCGGCGCGCATTGCGTGTCCGCGCATACGGGTGAGGGGATGCCCCGCCTGCGTTCAGCGCTTGTGGACCATGCGCGAAAAACTCTCCCCTTGCCGGGCGAGGTTGCCCTTACCGCGCGCCAGCACCGGTTTCTCGAAGATTGCCGCGTGGGGATAGAAGCAGCTGCGCGGCAGGACGATCCCTTGCTGGCGGCGGAAGACTTGCGCTTTGCGCGCGCGGCGCTTGACCGGCTGACCGGCCGATCCGGGACCGAGGATATGCTCGATGCTCTTTTCGGGCGTTTCTGCATCGGGAAATGATGCGCACGATGTTTCACGTGGAACACGGCTTTCTTTGACGCGAATCCGGTGGTCCTGTATCGGGCGTTTCATGCAGCAGTTCGATGTGATCGTGGTCGGTGGCGGCCACGCCGGTTGCGAAGCCGTGGCGGTTGCCGCGCGCATGGGTGCGCGCACCGCGCTGGTGAGTTTTGATGCGGTGACAATTGGCGCGATGAGCTGTAATCCCGCGATCGGCGGGCTTGGGAAGGGACACCTCGTTCGTGAGGTCGATGCCTTCGACGGACTGATCGCCCGAGCCGCCGATGCGGCGGCAATCCATTACCGGATGCTCAATCGATCGAAGGGCAGCGCGGTGCAGGGGCCGCGTGTCCAGGCGGATCGAAAGTTGTTCAAGGCCGCGATCCAACGCATGCTGGGGGAACAGAGGGGTTTGACGGTGGTGCCCGGCGAGGCGTCCGCGTTGCGCATGGCGGCCGGCCGGGTGACGGGCATCGAACTCGGCGATGGAAGCATCCTTGCGGGGAGCGCGGTGGTCTTGTGCACCGGCACGTTCCTGGGCGGGCGGTTGTTCCGCGGCGAAGACCGCATGGAGGGCGGGCGGATCGGTGAAGCCTCGGCGCACAGGCTGGCCCGACAGTTGCGTGACGCCGACCTTCCGATGGCGCGCCTGAAAACCGGCACGCCGCCCCGGCTTGACGGTCGGACAATCGACTGGGCGCGGTTGCCAGAGCAGCCGAGCGATATCGAGCCGTGGACGATGTCGCCGCTCACGCCCGCGCGTCCGCAGCCGCAGGTGTTCTGTGCCATCGCCCGAACCAATGCGCGGACGCATGACATTATCCGCGGCGGGTTGGACCGGTCGCCTTTGTTCTCCGGCGCCATCGGCGCGCAAGGTCCGCGCTATTGCCCGTCCATCGAGGACAAGATCCATCGCTTCGGCGATCGGGACGGGCACCAGATTTTCCTTGAGCCGGAGGGGCTGGACGATCCGACTGTTTATCCTAACGGCGTATCCACCTCGCTTCCGGTTGACGTGCAACTGGCCATGATGCGGTCGATCGAGGGGCTGGAGGCGGTGGAGATCACTGTGCCCGGCTATGCGGTGGAATACGATCATATTGACCCGCGCGCTTTGAATCGCGGTCTTGAAGTCAAGGCGATTCCCGGCCTGCATTGCGCAGGGCAGATCAATGGCACGACAGGTTACGAGGAAGCAGCGGCACAGGGGTTGGTCGCCGGTATGCACGCGGCGGCAAGGGCGCTTGGAAGGGCACCCGCGGAGCTGGACCGCGCAAACAGCTATATGGCCGTGATGATCGATGATCTGACACTTCACGGTGTGTCTGAGCCCTATCGCATGCTTACGGCGCGCGCGGAGTATCGACTGCGCCTTCGCGCCAACAACGCCTCGAGCCGCCTGACGCCGGGTGCGATTGCCGCGGGCTGTGTGGGCGATGAGCGTCGCGCCTGGTTTGAGCGCAGGCAGGAAGTGCGCACACGGATCGACGCGGCGCTTGGTGAAGTGGCGACATCGGCGGAGCTTGGCAGGGCAGGGCTGGCTGTGCGCGAAGACGGCGCCCGGCGGCCCTTGGCGGAATGGCTGCGTTTCCCGGAAGTTTCGCTCACCGGGCTTTCCCCTGTTCTTGGATGTCCTGTGCCTGATGATGCGGGACTAGTTGAAGAGGTTGAGGAGGACGCCGCCTATGCGCCCTATCTCGCGCGGCAAGAGAGCGAGTTGCGCGACTTGCGGGCCAGCGATGGCGTTCGCCTGGGTGACGATTTTCCCTACTGCGATGTGCCGGGCCTCTCGCGCGAGATGGTTGAACGGCTTTCCAGCGCGCGGCCCGATACGCTGGCTGCAGCCGGCCGGGTGGCGGGCATTACTCCCGCCGCGCTTGCAAGCCTGCTCGTCCATGCGCGGAGGCGCGCGGCGTGACCGATAGCGAGGAAGGGGCGAAGGCATGGCTGCGTGACGTGGTCGGTGCTGATGCCGAAACGATGGAGCGGCTGGACCTGTTGACTCATTTGCTGATCGTAGAGAACGACCAGCAGAATCTCGTTTCGCGCGGAACGCTGCCCTTTGTTTGGCAGCGGCACATCCTCGATTCGGCGCAGCTATTGACTGTTCCACGTGAAACATTGCCCGATGGCGAGTGGCTCGACCTTGGGACGGGTGCGGGCTTTCCGGGCCTTGTTATTGCTGTGCTGCAACCCGACCGGCAGGTGTCGTTGGTGGATTCGCGCCGCCTCCGGACGGACTGGCTCGAACGGGCAGCGCAGGCGCTTGGGCTGGGCAATGCACGGGTGGAATTGTCGCGCGTGGAGGACCTGGCCGAGCGGAAATACAGCGTCATTTCGGCACGCGCCTTTGCTCCGTTGGAAAAATTGCTCAGGATATCCATCCGTTTTTCCACACCGCACACCCTGTGGCTGTTGCCCAAAGGCGCAAAAGCCCTGCATGAAGTAGAAAGTCTTGCAAAAAACTGGCGGCATACGTTCCACGTGGAACAATCGCTGACCGATCCCGCAGCGGGTATCATCGCGGGCCACGTCGCCGGAATGGAAAACACCGCGCGCCAGCGTGTATCTCATCGACGGAAGGGCCGAGCATGATCACCGTTGCTGTCGCCAACCAGAAGGGCGGGGTGGGCAAGACCACCACCGCGATCAACATTGCAACGGCCCTTGCCGCTACGGGCTGGAAGGTCTTGCTGGTCGACCTCGATCCGCAGGGCAATGCGTCCACCGGCATGGGCGTCGGTTCGGCGGATCGTGAGCAGTCATCCTACGATATGCTGATTGACGGCGCCGGGATCGGCGAATGTGCGACTCCCAGCCGGATTCCGGGGCTGGATATCGTTCCGGCAACGGTCGACCTGTCGGGCGCCGAAGTGGAACTGGTCAACGTAGACGACCGGACAGGGCGGCTGCGTGAGGCGCTTTCGCAGGATGCCGGGCACGACATTTGCCTGATCGATTGCCCGCCGTCGCTCGGTCTGTTGACGCTCAACGCCCTGACCGCGGCTGATACGCTGCTGGTTCCCTTGCAGTGCGAGTTCTTCGCGCTCGAAGGGTTGTCGCAGTTGTTGCAGACGGTTGAGCGGGTGCAGGAGCGCTTCAATCCCGATCTGGGCATCCTGGGAATCGTCCTGACGATGTTCGATCGTCGCAACCGCCTGACGGACCAGGTTTCGGACGACGTGCGCTCATGCCTTGGCGATCTTGTGTTCGAATCGGTGATTCCGCGCAATGTCCGCCTGTCGGAAGCGCCAAGCCACGGGCTGCCAGCGCTGGTTTACGATCACACCTGCGTGGGATCGAAAGCCTACATGGCGCTCGCGCGTGAATTGATCGGACGGCTGCCCGAACGGAGGAAAGCGGCATGAGCAAGGATGGCGCAGAAGGAACGAAAGCCGCGCCCACAAAGGCTGCTGCACCAAAACGCGCCGCGCTGGGCCGCGGCCTGGGCGCGCTTATGGGCGAAACGCGGCGGGAAGAGCCGCTGGTGCGCGTTTCGGTAAGCGATCCGTCGGCGCCGGCTGTTCCACGTGAAAACGGGATCGCGATGGTTGCGGTTGCCGAAATCGAGCCCCATCCGGAAAACCCGCGCCGCCATTTCGATGAGGAAGCGCTGGACGAGCTTGCCCGTTCGATTTCCGCGCGCGGGCTGATTCAGCCCGTTGTGGTGCGGCCGGTGAGCGGCGGGCACTACCAGCTTGTTGCCGGCGAACGCCGCTGGCGCGCCGCCCAGCGCGCGCACGTCCATGAAATTCCGGCCATCGTGCGCAAACTGGACGAGCGCGAAGTGACCGCGCTGGCGCTGATCGAAAACCTCCAGCGCGAAGACCTGAACCCGGTCGAGGAAGCGCGCGCCTATCAGAAGCTGTCGGAGCGGGACGGGCTGACCCAGCAGGAGATCGCCGAATTCGTCGACAAGTCGCGCAGCCACGTGGCGAACCTGATGCGCCTTCTGGCGTTACCGGGCGAGGTGCTCGATATGCTGGAGCGCGATCAGTTGCAGATGGGGCATGCGCGCGCGATCGCCACTATGCCCGACCCTGTTCCATTGGCGCGCAAGATCGTGGCCAAGGGACTGTCCGTGCGCGATGCGGAACGGCAGGCCAAGCGGGCCTTGCGCGGCGATGCCCCACCGCGCCGCACCGCGCGCGAAGAGCGCAACCCGGGCGATGCGGCCGATATTGCCGCCGTGCAGGCGCATCTGGAAGAGTTCTTGGGGCTGAAGGTGAAGATCGATGCCGATGCCGATCCGCGATCGGGGTCTGTCACCATCCGTTACAAGAGCCTGGACCAGCTTGACCTGATCTGCCAGCGCCTGACCGGCGGTGAAATCTGATAAATATTTGTAATATAATAATAAAATATATGTCACGCGGCGCTTTGACGTCATGGGGCAGCGCAAATGTGCCTGATTTTTAGCAAGGCTTTTTAATCGCCCGATTAAAAATCGTTTGACCGGCTTCCCCGGCCTTGCCTATCGCATGATCAACGCAACAATTGCCGGAGAGTCATGCCATGTCGCTCGATGCGCTCGCCCGAACCGCATACAATGAAGACCACGAAGCGTTCCGCCAGACGGTGCGCCGTTTCATGCAGGAAGAAATCGCCCCGCACCAGGCGGAGTGGGCTGACGACAAGATCGTGCCCAAGTCCATCTGGCCCAAGGCCGGCGAACTTGGCCTGCTTTGCCCCACCGTGCCAGAGGAATACGGCGGTCTGGGGCTCGATTTCGGTTATAACGCCATCGTTGACGAGGAAAGCGCCTATAATGGCCGCGCGTCGACGGGGTTTTCGCTCCAGTCCGATATCGTGGCGAACTATATAATTTCGCACGGCTCGGAAGAGCAGAAGAAAAAGTGGCTGCCCAAGATGGTCTCGGGAGAGATCGTTACCGCCATCGCGATGACAGAGCCGGGAACCGGGTCCGACCTTCAGGGGATGCGCACGACCGCGAAGAAGGACGGCAACCATTACGTCATCAACGGGTCGAAGACCTATATCACCAACGGCCAGAATGCCGACCTTATCCTGGTCTGCTGCAAGACCGACACAGAGATAGAGCCGAAGTGGAAGGGCGTTTCCATCGTGCTGGTCGAAGCCGATCGCGAAGGCTTCAAGCGCGGGCGCAACCTGGACAAGATCGGGCAGGACGAGGCGGACACCTCTGAGCTGTTCTTCGAGGACGTGCGTGTGCCGATCACCAATTGCCTGGGTGAAGAGGGCAAGGGCTTCATCTACCTGATGAGCGAACTGCCGCAGGAACGCCTTTCCATCGCGGTATCGGCGCAGGCCGCGGCGCAGCGCGCGTTCGACGACACGGTCGAGTTCACGCGTGAGCGCAAGGCGTTCGGCAAGCCCATCCTCGATTTCCAGAACACGCGCTTCACGCTGGCCGACCTCAAGACCAAGCTGCAGGTCGGCTGGGCGCACCTCGACTGGGCACTGGCGCGGCACATGCGCAAGGAACTGACCCCTGAAGAGGGCGCGGCGGCCAAGCTGTGGCATACCGATCTGCAGTGGGAAGTGATGGACAAGTGCCTGCAGCTCCACGGCGGGGCCGGTTACATGAACGAGTATGCCATTGCCCGCGCCTGGCGCGGTGCGCGCGTGACGCGGATTTTCGGCGGCACGAACGAGATCATGAAGGAGTTGATTGGCCGCAAGCTCTGACCCCACCGCCTTTCGGGGACGTTCTTCCGGACAAGCAAAAAGGGCCGCTCCCGCATCGTCGGGGGCGGCCCTTTCCATTTCCGGCGCTGGGGGATCAGCTGCCGGTATAGACCCGTTTTTCCTTGATCCGCTTTTCCTTCACCCGTTTGGGGCGAGGAGCCGCGCGGCGGGGGATGGAGCGAGAGCGCGTGGCGACAGGCACATATTCGGTGGTTGTCGTTACCGTTTCGGTGCAGGGCTTCTGCCTGCCCGCAATCATCACCGGAACCCAGACGTAGCCATAGGGCGCATAGCCATAGCCGGAATAGCCGCCGGGCACGGGTGAGCCGCCTGCATAGGCCATTCCCGGATAGCCATACATGACCGGGCCGGACTGCGCCCAGAACGCTTCGCATTCCTGCCGCTTCCCGCTGTCTATCGCCTTGTCGATCGCGGCGCCCGCCACCGCACCGGCGGCTGCGCCCGCGACGGTGCCGAGCGTGCGGTCACCATCAGCGACACGGTTTCCGATCACGCCGCCTGCAACACCGCCGACAACCGCGCCCGTTACGCCGCTGGACGGGCGATAGTCGCGGCACCGCTCTGCCTGGGCCTGCCAGTCGCGCCACGCCTGCGGGTTCATGCCCTGTGGCGAAGCCCACGCGCCGCCGCCCGGGCCGGGCGCATAGGTGCCGGTCCATTGCCCCTGAAAGGTCTTGCCGTCCTTGCCCGTCCACTCACCCTGCCACTGGCCCTGATAGGGGCCGGGCATCGGTGCCGGAGGAATTGCGCCGGCCGGAAGAGGGGGCGCCGGAAGGGGGGCTGGCGGCGGGGGGGCCGGTTCTTGCGCAAGCGCCGGTGCGGAGACGGTGCAAAACGCGGCGGCTGCCGCAAGGATCGAGAAACGGGTGCGGTTCATGGTCGGTTCCCTGTCCGTCGGGCCGCCGCACCCTGGCACGAACAGGGCACGCAAGGCAGGCTGGTTAACTGACAGGTTACCATCGTGATGCGCGGCAAACCAAACGCCCTGCGCACGCTGTCCCGTTTCGGAGCAGGCCCGGTCCGTTTTGGAGCAGATCCCGTCAGCCGCCCGCGATATGCGCCGCCACGGCCCGGGCCAAAGCTTCGATCCCGGCCGCGTCTTCGGCATCGAAGCGGTTCGTCTCCGGACTGTCCAGATCGATCACGGCAACAACCATGCCGTCATGGCGCACGGGCACAACCAGTTCGGATGCGCTTTCGGCGTCGCAGGCAATATGGCCGGGAAAGGCGTGGACATCCTCCACCAGCTGGGTCTGCCCGCTTTGGGCCGCCGTGCCACATACGCCCTGACCCAGCGGGATGCGGATGCAGGCGGGCTTGCCGATGAACGGGCCAAGCACAAGCTCGCCCGGCGCGGTGCGATAGAAACCGGCCCAGTTCAGCCGGGGCACGAATTGCCAGATCAGCGCGGCGATGTTGGCCATGTTGGCAACCGGGTCGGCCTCTCCTTCCACCAGCGCGCGGGCGCTGGCGGCAAGTTCGCGATAGGTTTCGGCCTTTGGCGCGTCTTCGGCGGGTTTGAAATCGTACATGGTCGAGGCGCATAGACGGTTCGCGGGTTACGCAAAAGTCGCGCCGCGCAACTTGTGTCGACGTTGCCCGAATCCCTGGCGGCGTGGGTGCATGGCCAAATTAACGATTGGCAATCCGTAACCCATTGCCGTTCAACGCGTCGGACCGTAGATTCGGGCCATGTCGACCTTGCGCAAATTCCTCGTCGCCCTGGTGGTTCTTGTCGTCGTAGCCGGGGCACTGCTCTGGTTTCTGACGCGTGGAGACACGGCGGATCTGTCCGAAGCACAAGTCAGCGGCGGAAAGCCCACGATTGCCGAAGCTGACGGCCAGACGATCCCGACGGTCGGCATCGCGAAGCCCGTCGGCTGGAAATCGGGCGAGCGCCCGGTGGCGGCCGAGGGGCTTGAAGTCACGCGCTTTGCGGACGGGCTCGATCACCCGCGCTCGGTCTATACGCTGCCAAACGGCGACGTGCTGGTGGCCGAAACCAACAGTCCCCCGCGCAACGGTGGCGGGCTGACGGGGATGGTGGAGCGCTGGCTGATGAACAAGGCGGGCGCGGGCGAACCTTCGCCGAACAAGATCGTGGTGCTGCGCGACACCACTGGCGACGGCAAGGCGGACAAGCGATTCGTCATGGCCAACCCGGCATTGAACTCTCCGTTCGGCATGGTCCTGCGCGACGGGCGGCTTTACGTGGCGAACAACGACGCGGTCGTATCGTGGCCGTTCCAGCCGGGCGACACGCAGCTGCAGGGCAAGCCGGAAAAGCTGGTGGACCTGCCGGCGGGCGGCGAACACTGGGTGCGCAACCTTGTGCTCAGCCCCGATGGGTCGAAGCTCTATATCTCGGTCGGCTCCTCCACCAACATCGCGGATAACGGCATCGCCGCCGAAAAGGGCCGCGCGGTGATAGACGAATACAATTTTGCCACGGGCAAGATGCGCGAATTCGGCGGCGGGATGCGCAATCCCAACGGCATGGCATTCGAACCCGCGACGGGCGAGTTGTGGACCGTCGTGAACGAACGCGACATGCTGGGATCGGACGGCCCGCCCGACTATCTCAGCAATGTTCCGATCGGCGTCCAGTACGGGTGGCCGTGGGTCTATTGGAAAGACCATTACGACGGCCGCGTGAAGGCGCCGCCGCCCGATTACCTGACGGGCTATGTCCGCAAGCCGGAATATTCGCTGGGCGCGCATACCGCGCCGCTGGGTCTGGCCTTCGTGAAGGGAGGCACGCTGCTGGGGCCGAACTATGCCGATGGCGCGGTGATCGCGCGCCACGGATCGTGGAACCGCAAGCCGCTGGCGGGATACGACGTGGTTTTCGTGGCCTTCGACGATCACGGCAATGTGCTGCCCGGCCAGCCCAAGCCGATCCTGACGGGTTTCCTGGCCGACAAGGACGGCGACAAGACGCACGGCCGGCCGGTGTGGGTTGAATGGGCAAAGGACGGTGCGCTGTTGGTCAGCGACGATGTGGGCGGCGTAATCTGGCGCGTAACCGCGCCCGGTGCAGCCCCGGCCAAACCGATTGCGCCGATCAAGTCCGACCTTGTTCCAAAGGAGCCGAAGCTGAACGGGTCGATCGCCACGCCCGACTACCAGTCGAAACTGATGCAGCCGGGACGCTAAGGCGATCCCGGCTCTTCCTGACCCTAGAGCGCCTTCCCGCTCCGTCCGGCCAGTTCCGTGATGTAATGCCGCGCGACCCGGCCTGAACGCTGGCCACGGCGTTTGGCCCATTCCAGCGCGTCGGCCTCGTCGAAAGACAGGCCATAGTGCGCCGCATATCCGGCCACGATCGCCAGATAATCTTCCTGCGAACAGTTGTGAAAGCCGATGGACAGGCCGAAGCGGTCGGCAAGGGCCAACCGGTCGTCCACCGCGTCGCGCGGGTTGATAGGATCGTCCTGCTCGCTTGAATGGCGCTCAACTATGGCGCGGCGGTTGCTGGTGACGGCAAGGCGGACATTCGCGGGACGTGCCTCCACGCCGCCTTCCAGCCACGATCGCAACCGGCGCGCCGCGCCCTCGTCCCCGTCGTCGAAGCCCAGGTCGTCAAGGAACACAAGGAAGCGCCGGTCAACGCCGCGCAACTTCGCGAACAGTGCGGAAAGCCCGGCGTCGGGGCTTGCCTGCACAAGCGCGATCCTGCCGCTCGTCTCGCCCTGTGCGGCAAGCGTCGCGGCGCGAAGCAGCGCGGACTTGCCCATGCCGCGCGATCCCCACAGCAGCATGTCGTGCGCGTCCGCGCCGTGTGCCAGCCGCGAAACATTCTCGACAACGGTCGTCTTCTGACGGTCGATGCCGCGCATCAGGTCAAGCGGCGGCGCTTCCAGCACGTCGACGCCCCGCGCGGAATGGCCATCCCACACATAGGCGGGATGGTCGTGCCAGTCTGCGTTCTGCGGCGGCGGCGGGGCGAGCCGGTCGAGCGCGTCGGCGATGCGCGACAGGAGGTTGTCGTTCATCCGGCCAGCACGTCCGAATCGAGATCGTAGAACAGGCTGGCGCCGCTCATCGCCGCATTGGCAAGGCCGCGCGCTTCGGGGGCAACGTGCTCGTTGAAATATCGCGCGACGACCTGCTTGGCCGCATCGCCGCCTGCTTCGGCCTGCCGCAGCAACTGCCACCCGGCTACCGCGACGGCGCACATCGTGGTGAACGGCACGCTGCCCGCCAGCCGGTCTGCCACCGAAGCGTCCTCCACCATCCAGCGCGCGACGGCGGCTGCGTCCTGCGCCAGCTGGCGCAGGCCCGGCACCTCGGTTGCGGCGGCAATCACGTCAGCAAGCAGCGCCTGCACAACCGCGCCGTTTCCGAAACCCAGCTTGCGGGTAACGAGGTCGGCCGCCTGGATGCCGTTGGTGCCTTCATAGATGGGCGCGATGCGCGCATCGCGATAGTGCTGCGCTGCGCCGGTTTCTTCCACGAAGCCCATGCCGCCGTGGATCTGCACACCCAGCGAAGCGACTTCGCAGCCCACGTCGGTGCCCCAGGCCTTTATCATCGGCACCAGCACTTCGGCGCGTTGCTGCGCGGCTTCGTCGCCCAGCGTGCCGCGATCGACCTGTCCGGTGGTGTAATAAAGCAGGCCGCGCGCACCTTCGGTAAGCGCACGCATGCGCAGCAGCATGCGGCGCACGTCAGGGTGCTCGACGATGGCCACGGGAGCCTTGTCGGCCGATCCCGCCCGCGCGGACTGGATACGCTCGCGCGCATAGGTGCGTGCCTGCTGCCACGCGCGCTCGGCAATCTGCACGCCCTGGCTGCCCACGTTGATGCGCGCAGAGTTCATCATCGTGAACATCGCGCGCAAGCCGCCGTTTTCGTGCCCCACCATCTCGCCGATGCATTCATCGTTGTCGCCATAGCTCATCACGCAAGTGGGCGATGCGTTGATGCCCAGCTTGTGTTCGATGGAAACGCACATCACGTCATTGCGCGCGCCAAGGCTGCCGTCCGCATTGACGTGGTACTTGGGGACGACGAACAGCGATATGCCGCGCGATCCGGCGGGCGCGCCGGGGGTGCGCGCCAGAACCAGGTGGACGATGTTTTCCGCCAGTTGGTGTTCGCCGAAGGTGATGAAGATCTTCGTGCCCTTGATGCGGAACTTGCCCGCGTGCTCTCCATCCTCGATCGGCGTCGCGGTGGTGCGCAGCGCGCCCACGTCGCTGCCGGCCTGCGGTTCGGTCAGGTTCATCGTGCCAGACCATTCGCCGCTTACCAGCTTTGCAAGATAAAGCGCCTTTTGCGCTTCGCTGCCGTGATGGTGCAGCGATTCGATCGCGCCCACGGTCAGCATCGGCAACAGGGTGAAGGCCATGTTGGCCGCGCCCAGCGTTTCGATAACGCACGTCGCCAGCGTGAAAGGCAGGCCCTGACCGCCGAAATCGACCGGCCCGGCCACCGCGCCCCAGCCTTGTTCCACGAAGTGGCGATAGGCCTGCGCATAGCCATCGGGCAGGGTGACGACGCCATCGTCCAGCGTTGCGCCTTCAAGGTCGCCAATGCGGTTGAGCGGCGCGAATTCGCCCGCGGCCAGCGCGCCGATTCCTTCCGCGATGGCTTCGACCATGTCCATGCTCGCTTCGGCGAAGCGTTCGCTTTGCGCCAGGTCTTCGATTCCGGCGCAAACGCGCATGGCGAGCACCTGGTCGGCGGTTGGAGCGGTAAAGTCCATTTGCGTCTTTTCCTTGTCCCTCGGTCGCCGCGGCTATAGCGGCAAGAAATGCCCGCGACAAAGCCCGCAAATCTATATCACCCCGATGCCGACGGCCTCGCACGCGCCGCGCGCGTGATCGCGGAAGGGGGCACCGTCGCGGTACCGACCGAAACGGTTTATGGCCTGGCCGCGCGCGCCGACGACGATGCGGCGGTTGCGGCAATCTATCGCGCGAAGGGGCGACCCGATTTCAACCCGCTGATCGTCCACGTGCCCGGCAT
Organism: Novosphingobium sp. ZN18A2; assembly: GCF_036784765.1. Lineage (NCBI taxonomy): Bacteria > Pseudomonadati > Pseudomonadota > Alphaproteobacteria > Sphingomonadales > Sphingomonadaceae > Novosphingobium > Novosphingobium sp. ZN18A2. The sequence goes on from NZ_CP136651.1 coordinate 347,992, forward strand.
CGCCGCGGCAGAACGGCTTGCCGTGTTCGACGACCGCGCACGCAGGCTGGCTGCGGCGTTCTGGCCCGGCGCGCTGACAATGGTCCTGCCCCGCCGCGACGACGCCGCGCTTGCGGCGGCGGTCAGCGCGGGGTTGCCCACCGTTGCGCTGCGCTGCCCCTCGCACCCGGTGATGCAGGCGCTGTTGCGCGAATGCGGGCTGCCGCTCGCAGCGCCAAGCGCCAACCGCAGCGGCGGCGTAAGCCCGACGAGCGCGGCGCACGTTGCCGCTTCGCTTGGATCGCGGGTGGACCTGATCCTCGACGGAGGCGAGACGGAGCGCGGCATAGAATCCACCATAGTCGCGCTGCGCGATGGCGGCGGCTGGCAGGTCTTGCGGCCCGGTCCCGTTACAGAGGCGCAGGTTGCCGAAATCCTTGGCCCGGCGAGTGACGCCACGGCGCCAGCGGCCCGAATCGAGGCGCCGGGCCAGATGACAAGCCACTATGCGCCGGGAAAACCCGTAAGGCTGAATGCGAAAGAGGCCGTGGAGGGGGAGTTCATGATCGGCTTCGGGCCGATTGCTGGCGATATTTCGCTGTCGCCGTCGGCCGATCTCGCCGAAGCGGCGGCACGGCTCTATGCCTGCCTGCACGCCGCCGCGGACGCAGCCCAGCTCCGCATTGCCATTGCGCCCGTTCCGGAAGAGGGGATTGGCGTCGCCATCAACGACCGATTGCGCCGCGCGGCAGCATGATTGCGGCTTTTCGCGCCGATCACTTGCCGGGTTCGTAGGGAACCGAAGGCATCAGGCCAACCATCTGGTTGTGCAGGCGCCCCGCTTCCTCGCAAGCCTGGTTGTTGCCGCGCAGGCATTTGCGCTGGGCCTTGCGGTAGTTCCGCTCCATCTTGCCCAGACGTTCCTCGCGCTGCCGGACTTCGCGTCCGCGCCGCTGGTCGCGTTCCGAATCGCTGACCGTCACCCGGTCATAGGCGTCGCCGGTGGTGTTGACGGCGGTTGAGGCGGCGCGGACGGGGGCGGTGGCAACGTCCAGCGCCGTCTTGGCCACGCAGCCGCCCAGCATTGGCAGCGTGAGCGGCAATATCAGCGAACGGATGGACGGCACGGCAAACCCCCGACTTTAGCCCCGGACCTTGCGCGGGCCAGGATTTCGTCGTCCAAGCGTGCCAGCCGGGGGATTGCCGTGCAATGAACCTGCGGCAGGGCGTGCCTCAGTCTCCGCTATCCTTTACGGCGCCATTCTCGCAGACCAGCTTTCCGGAGCCCATGGACTTGACCGTGCAGGTGGCACGTCCGGCCACGCGCACTTCGCCCGAACCCATGATCTTGGCGCTGACATCGCCATCGGACGCGAAGCGTGCATCGCCCGATCCGGCGATGTTCACGTCCGCCGATTCGGCGCTAAGGCCGGAAAGGTCGGCGTCTCCGCTTCCCGCAATCGTCATCTTCAGCGTCTTGACGTTGCCCGATCCGTTGACGCTGCCCGATCCAGCAACGTCAACCTTCAGCCTGTCGGCCTTGATCTTCGCGACGGAGACCTTGCCCGATCCGGCGATCACGATGCTCGCCTTTTCACCCTTCATCGCGGCGGCCGTCACCTTGCCTGATCCGGCCATCACCAGCTTGCGCGGGGCGGGCATCGTCAGGTTGATCGTGGCAACGCCTTCGCTGTTCGAGAAAAAGCCCTTTTCGCGCGCGATAGACAGCGTTCCGTCGTCGATCTTGAAGCGCAGCCTGTTCTTCGCGTCATCATCGCCGGTGACGTCTATCGCCAGCTTCTTGCCTTCGGTGATGTTTACGGCATCGGGGCCGAGCAATGCCACTTCACCGGGTGCCTTGCCCGAAAGGTCAAGCTGCGAAAGCGGAACCCCGCCGTCCATGTCGAATTGCACGTTCGCATCGTCGCAGCCGCCAAGCGAGGCGGCGATTCCAAGGGCCGCAACACCGGCGAGGGCGCGGGCGATATCCTTCAGCATGGCCTGAAACTCCTGCCGTTTGTGTGTTGCCGATGTAATACGGCAATACGTGCCCGGCAAGACGGTGCCATGTCGTTCGTCGATGCGGCAAGGTCGATGGCAGGAAGGGGTGAGGGAAAAACGAAAGGGGCCGCCGGTCTCCCGGCGGCCCCTCTGGCGTTACGAAACCTTCCAGGCCCGGATCAGGCGGTGGCTTCGTAATACTTCGGTGCGTGTTCGTTGAGGATCGCGAGGATCTTCTGCAGCGCGGTCGGCTCGTCGGTCTTTTCCATCGCGGCCAGTTCGCGGGCGAGGCGCGAAGACGCCGCCTCGAAGATCTGGCGTTCGGAATAGGACTGTTCGGGCTGGTCGTCGGCACGGAACAGGTCGCGCGTCACTTCGGCGATCGACACAAGGTCGCCCGAATTGATCTTGGCTTCGTATTCCTGGGCACGGCGCGACCACATGGTGCGCTTCACCTTCGGCTTTTGCGTCAACGTGTCGAGCGCTTCCTTGAGCGTCTTGTCCGACGACAGCTTGCGCATGCCAATCGATTCAACCTTGTTCACGGGTACGCGAAGCGTCATCCGTTCCTTTTCGAAGCGCAGAACATAGAGCTGCAGCTTCATACCCGCGATTTCTTCATCCTGAAGTTCGACCACCCGGCCGACGCCGTGCTTCGGGTAGACGACGTAATCCCCAACATCGAAGGCCAGTGCCTTGGTTGCCATATGTTGTCCTTTCGATACGGGCGGAAAGGCGACGTCCGGAGCGCAAACCCCGATTCGTGATCCGGCAAACAACCGTGCTTTACGGTCTACGAAAGCCCTTCGATCAGTTTGCCGCCAATCTGCCTTCTCGTGCTGAAACACGCCGGACGACCCAAACGACCAGCGCTTGAGTCCCCATATAGCAGTTCTGTAACAAAATTGCCAGTCCCTAGAATCAAAAGACCACCGCGACGCGCGGAAAACCGCGCATCGGGGAACAAGGCCGAATCTTAAATTGGCGAGGCAGGTGCAGGGCTAGACCGGCCGGATCGATACCGGAACGGACCGCTTCCCTGCGGGCTCAGTCGCCTTCGCCGGGCTCTGCCGAAAAGTACTTCTCGAACTTGCCTTCCTCGCCCTTGTGTTCATCCGCGTCGGATGGCGCATCGTGCTTTGCGGTGATGTTGGGCCATTCCGCCGAATACTTGGTGTTCAGCTCAAGCCACTGTTCCAGCCCGCTTTCGGTATCGGGCAGGATGGCTTCCGCCGGACATTCGGGTTCGCACACGCCACAATCGATGCATTCGCTGGGATTGATAACCAGCATGTTCTCACCCTCGTAAAAGCAATCGACGGGGCAAACCTCGACGCAGTCCGTGTACTTGCACAGGATACAGGCGTCGGTGACAACATAGGTCATGGCGAAATCAATCCCTCAGGAATTACTCGAATCGAAGGGCAGCTAGAGGCGAAGCGGGCGACGCGTCAAGCGTCTCGTCGAGCCGTTCGTAGCAACTGCGCGCTTCAAGCGACGGTCCGCGCCGCCCCGGAAGCGCAAGAACGCGCACGATCGCGATGCTTTCCCCCAGCGGCATGGTCAGCACGTCACCTTCGTGAACGCCCTGCGAACACCGCTCTATCCGGCGGCCGTTGACGCGCATGTGTCCGGCTTCCGCCCATTTCCGGGCGATACTGCGGCTTTTCGCGAAGCGGAGAAAATAGAGCAATTTATCGATCCGCATCGCAGGGGCCATCAGCGCACCAGCTCCAGTAGTTCGGCGAAGGGGTTGCCCGGTGAAACCGTACCGCGCGCCCTGGGATGGTGCGAACGGGCCGGGCGGCGCGGACGCGCGGGCCGCCAGTGCCACAGGGGCGGGGCGGGGGCGCCGTGCTCGCTATCGTCAAGGCGGCGCGGCATGATCACCCGGAAACCGGCGTCGCGCAGAAGCGCAGCATGGCTTGCCCCGGCAAGGCCCATCGACCGGGCGAGCGCGGGTTTCAGCCTGAAACGCCGCGCCCCGCTGCCGTCCCCGCTGCCGTCATTGCCCGCACGCGCATCGTGCGCTTCGCGCAGCAGGCGTTCGGCCAGGTCGACGCGGATCGCCTGCTTGCCGCAGCGGCGATAGCCTGGCCCTGCATTGGCGGCGGGCAGCACGGCAGGCATCGCTGACGACGGATGCGGGATGCGCGCGCCGCCAATGGTCGCCAGCGTATGCCATGCCGCGATTGCCGCAGGCTTCAGCGTTGCCGGAGCAAAGATATCGAGCGCCCCCACCGTGACGCCAAGCCGGCGCAAAAGGTGGCGCTGGCGCTTGTCGAGCCGTTCGATCCCCGAATCCGCGCGCGCCAGCACGCCGCCGCGTTCGACAAGGTGCAGCAGGAGCGCACGAATCTCCGGCCCGGCATCGGCGTCGCGGCTGGCGGCGTCCAGTTTGCGCAGGGCGTGCAGCGGGCGCGCAAAACGACGCGCCAGCCAGCTTTCCAGCGCCATGGTCACATGATCGACGCTGGCGCCGTCCAGCCGGTCGAGCGACGGATCGAGCCGCAGGCGCGGGTCGAGCAGGTCGCGCCCGGCTTCCAGCCTTGCCACCGGCGCGCCGTTCCAGCGGATTTCGCCGGCTTCCAGTTCGATTTCCGCTTCGTCGCCGTTTGCCGCGGCAACCAGCGCGCCCGCGCGCTTTGCCAGCAGGCCCGACAGGTGCTTTTCCGCCGCTGCCAGCAACAGCTTGTGATCGCCGTGCCGTGCGCGCGGATCGACCACGAAGCGGAAGCCTTCCAGCCGGCCGATGGTCTCGTCATCCACCATGACGTCGTTCGTGTCGGACAGCGAAACCGGCAGCAGCCCGGCATCGGGGCCGAGCTTCTTCATCAGCAGTGCGGTGCGCCGGTTCACGAACCGTTCGGTCAGCCGCGCGTGGAGCGCGTCGGAAAGCCGCGCTTCCACCGCGCGGGCGCGCGCCGCCATCTCTTCCTTCGCCAGCACCCAGTCGGGCCGCTGCGCGATATAGGCCCAGCTGCGGATCGCGGAGATGCGACCCTGCAGCGTGTCTATATCGCCCGAAGGGTTGTCCAGCTGGGCGATCGCCTGGGCGACATAGTCTGCCCCCAGGTATCCGCCGCGCAAGTCCTGCCACAGCCGCGCGACGAAGCGTGAATGGGTTTCGGCCCCGTGCTGGCGGAAATCGGGCAGCGAACAGACGGCCCAGAAGCGTTCGACCAGCCGCTCCCCCCGCACCGTTCCGGCAATGGCCGGGTCTTCGGAAAGGCGGCGCAGCACGGCCAGGTCTATCGCTTCGGGCGCGGGGGCGAGTTCCGGTTCCGGCGGCGGGCTTTCAAGCCCCGAAAGAAGCGTGTCGATGCTCGTGAAGTCGAGATCGGATTCGCGCCAGAACAGCTTGGTCAGCGGCGGAAAGCGATGCTCCTCGATCGCGAAGACCTCTTCGGGCGCGAATTCCGCGGTGCGGCCACCCATTCCGGCAAGCGTAGAAAAGGTGCCGTCGCGCTGGTGCCGCCCGGCGCGTCCGGCGATCTGGGCCATTTCGGTAACGGTCAGCCGCCGCTGGCGCTTTCCGTCGAACTTGGAAAGACCGGCAAAGGCAACGTGGCCGATATCGAGGTTCAGCCCCATGCCGATGGCATCGGTGGCGACAAGGTAATCGACCTCGCCCGCCTGGTACATCGCGACCTGCTTGTTGCGCGTTTCGGGGCTGAGCGCGCCCATCACCACCGCGGAACCGCCGCGAAAGCGCCGCAGCATTTCCGCGATCGCATAGACCTGCTCGGCCGAGAAGGCGACGATCGCGCTGCGCGGCGGCACGCGGCTGAGCTTTTTGGGTTCGACGTGGCTTAGCGTTGAAAAGCGCGGGCGGCTTATCACCTCAACGCCGGGCACCAGCGCCTTGACCACCGGTTCTATCACCGATGACCCCAGCAGCATCGTCTCTTCGCGGCCGCGCGTGTGCAGCAGGCGATCCGTGAAAATGTGCCCGCGTTCGGGGTCGGCGGAAAGCTGAGCTTCGTCCAGCGCGATGAAGGCGAGGTCGGGATTGCGCGGCATGGCCTCCGCCGTGCAGAGCATCCAGCGCGCGCCGGGTGGCTCAATCCGTTCCTCGCCGGTGATCAGCGCAACCTGGTGTTCGCCCTTGATCGCGCAGACCCGGTCGTAAACCTCGCGTGCCAGCAGGCGCAGCGGAAATCCGATGGCGCCGGACGAATGGGCGATCATCCGTTCTATCGCCAGGTGCGTCTTGCCGGTGTTGGTCGGGCCAAGCACCGCCTTGACCGCGCTGTCGCGGCCCTTTGCTGGAACCCGCGCGGGCGAGAGCATGGCCATGAGGGAAATGTGGCACTCCGCCCGCGCCTTCGCAAGGACGCGCCATCGCATTTCCACCGCGCGCGCGGCGATTGCGGGGCTGGTTTTCACCCGGAATTAACCTTACCGGTGCAGGGCAGGGGCGCACACCAGCATGGTGCCCGCCCGTCATGCAGTCACGCGGCGGGCGTGCCGGAAGGGACGGAAACGAGGGGCGTGTTCACACCGCGCGAACAACTTGCAGGCTTTCCCGTCGACGACGGGCCTTTTGCCGTGCAGGATTCCGGCCTCACGTTCCGGCAGCGCATCAAGGCGATGCCCTCCGCCGCACCGGAAGACCCGGCAGAGCCCGAATCGAACCCGCGTCCGGCCTGGTTCGATCGTATTGCCGCGCGAATCCCCGGTTTCGATGCCGCACGGTCACGGTCGGGCGAATTCGACTGGGCGCCCGATCTTGCGGAAAATATCGGCAGTGCGCGCTGGTTTCGCGGGCTGGCAACCTTTGCCGGGCTGACGATGGTCGCGCTGGCGATGTGGCCCGATTTCTCCCCGGTAGAGGCCGCTCCGATGGTGCGCATGGACCTTCCTGCAAGCCGTGAAATGCGCTCTGTCGGTGTGCAGCCGCTTGCGCTCGGCGGGTTGAGCGGCCGCCACTGGGATGCCAACGCGATGGCCGTCCCGCTGGCCAGCGCGCCCGAACGGCCCAGCGTGAACCTTGTCGCGACGCTTGGCGCTGGCGACAGTTTCGACAAGATGCTGCAGCGCGCGGGCGTTGGCGGGTTCGATGCGGGGCGCATTTCCGCGCTTGTCGAAAAGACGGTGCCAGTATCGTCGCTGCGCCCCGGTACGCGCTTTTCCATCACGCTTGGCAGCCGCGCCGATCCGGCGACGCCGCGCCCGCTTGAGGCGCTTTCATTCCGCGCGCGCTTCGATCTCGACCTGTCGTTGACGCGGCAGGGCGAGGGCTTCGCGCTGGCGCGCAAGACCATCCCCGTCGATGCCACGCCGCTGCGCATTCGCGGCATCGTGGGATCAAGCCTGTTCCGTTCGGCCCGCGCCGCCGGTGCGCCCGCCAGCGCGGTGCAGGAATACCTGCAAACGCTGGACCAGCACGGCCAGCTGGACGAGATGGCCCCGTCCGACGAATTCGACATGGTGATCGGCTACAAGCGCGCGGCGGGCGGCGCGGTGCAGGTGGGCGACCTGCTCTATGCCGGGCTGGAGCGTGACGGAAAGCCGCGCACCGAACTGGTTCGCTTTGGCGCGGCGGGCAATTTCTACGACGCGCTGGACGACGGTAACGGTGCGGGCACGGCGCAAAGCTATTCGCTGGGTATGCCGGTGGCCAACGGGCACGAAACCTCTCCCTTCGGGATGCGGCGGCACCCGATCCTGGGCTATGTGCGAATGCATGACGGCATTGACTATGGCGCGCCGATGGGATCGCCGATCTATGCGGTGGCCGATGGCGTGGTGTCCTTTGCCGGGCGGCGCGGCGGTTATGGCAATTTCGTGAAGCTGGACAACGGCGGCGGGATCGCCACCGGGTATGGCCACATGAGCCGCATCGCCGTGTCCGGCGGCCAGCCCGTGCGGCGCGGTCAGGTGATCGGCTATGTCGGTTCCACCGGGCTTTCCACCGGCCCGCACCTCCACTTCGAGGTGCGCCGAAACGGCCGCCCGATCGACCCGGCATCGGTGAATTTCGTGGTAAGTCAACCGGCGGTGCCCGATGCCAAACTGCCCGAGATCCGTTCGCGCCTGAAAGAGCTTCTGGCTGTCCAGCCCGGCGCGGCGCTGACCGCGGTCAACTGACGCCAACCGGCGGCCCGCTCCCGCCAATTACATCTCCGTCAATTACATCCCGGTCAAAGCGCGCAATTGCCCGGACGGGCCGAACCGCTTAAGAACGCGGCCATCATGACCGCCGCCTATCCCCACACCCGCCTGCGCCGCACCCGCGCCAGCGCGTGGAGCCGCACCATGCACCGCGAAACGGTGCTGGCCCCCGCCAACCTGATCTGGCCGCTTTTCGTTACCGAAGGCGCCGGCGTGGAAGAGCCTGTCGGTTCGCTTCCCGGCGTTTCGCGCTGGTCGGTGGACCTCATCGTGAAGCGCGCGAAGGAAGCGGTTTCGCTTGGCATCCCGTGCCTTGCGCTGTTTCCCAACACCCCGCGCGACTTGCGCAGCGACAACGGGCTGGAAGCGATGAACCCGGACAACCTGATGTGCCGCGCCACGCGCGCCATCAAGGATGCCTGCGGCGAGGATATCGGCGTGCTGACCGACGTTGCGCTCGACCCCTATACCAGCCACGGGCAGGACGGGTTGATCGACGGCGGCGGCTATGTGCTGAACGACGACACGGTGGAAGTGCTGATCGGGCAGAGCCTGAACCAGGCGAACGCCGGGGCCGACGTCATTGCGCCGTCGGACATGATGGATGGGCGCATCGGCCTGATCCGCCAGGCGCTGGAAGCCGAAGGGCACCACAACGTCCAGATCATGAGCTATGCCGCCAAGTATGCGTCCGCATTCTATGGCCCGTTCCGCGACGCGGTAGGATCGCGCGGGCTGCTGAAGGGCGACAAGAAAACCTACCAGATGGACCCGGCCAATACCGAGGAGGCGCTGCGCGAAGTGGCGATGGACCTGTCCGAAGGCGCGGACAGCGTGATGGTGAAGCCGGGCCTGCCCTATCTCGACATCGTGCGCCGCGTGAAGGAACGGTTTGAGGTTCCCGTTTTCGCCTATCAGGTGAGCGGCGAATACGCGATGATAGAGGCCGCCGCCGCCGCGGGGGCTGGGGACCGCGATGCGCTGGTGCTTGAAACGCTGCTCGCCTTCCGCCGTGCCGGGTGTTCCGGTGTGCTGACGTATCATGCCGCCCACGCCGCACGCCTGCTGAATGGCTGAATTCCGTCTCGAGACGGACCGCCTTGCGCTGCGCTCGTGGCGCGGGGATGACGTGACGGCGTTTCACGGCATCTGCGCGGACCCCAAGGTCATGGCAACGCTTGGCCCGGTGATGAGCCGTGCCGAAACCGAAGCGCTGATCGGGCGGGTGCAAGCGATGGAGGCCGAACACGGCCATACCTTCTGGGCGATGGAGCGGCTGGAAGACGCGCGGCTGATCGGCTGGTGCGGGGCGATCCGCGGCAATGCCGGTCCGGTTGACGGCAAGGCGGAGATCGGCTGGCGGCTCGCTTCGGACTGCTGGGGCAAGGGCTATGCCGGCGAAGCCGCGCGTGCGAGTGTTCGCTGGGCTTTCGCGCACTTGCCGGACGATGCGATCTTCGCGATCACCAACGTCAACAACACGCGCAGCCGGGCGGTGATGGAACGGCTGGGGATGCGTTACAGGCCGGACCTCGATTTCGGCCACCCGCGCATCGATCCCGCCGATCCGCTTTACCCGCACGTGACCTATCGCCTTGGCCGCGAGGAATGGAGAGAGCCATGAACCGTCCCGATGTCACCATCATGCCGATCCACGGCAAGCACCCGCGCATCCACGAAAGCGCCTTTATCGCGCCGGGGTGCCGGATCATCGGCGACGTGGAGATCGGGCCGGACGTATCCATCTGGTACAACTGCGTGTTGCGCGCCGATGTAAGCCGCATCGTGATCGGCGCGCGCAGCAACGTGCAGGACGGCACGGTGATCCATTGCGACGGCCCGCAGCCGGGTGCACCCGACGGGTTTCCCACGATCATCGGTGAATCGGTGCTGATCGGGCACATGGCGATGGTCCACGGCTGCACGCTGGAAGACCGCGCTTTCGTCGGCCTGGGCGCGGTGGTGATGAACGGGGCGGCGATCGAAAGCGATGCGATGCTGGCGGCCGGCGCCATGCTGACACCGGGCAAGCGCGTTGAATCGCGTCAGCTTTGGGGCGGCCGTCCCGCGGCCTTCATGCGCGAACTGGACGACAAGGCCATCGAAGGGATGCAACTGGGCGTCACCCATTATGTCCACAACGGCAAGGCGCACGCCCACGCGCTGGAACAGGCCTTTGGCAAAGCCGAAGCCTGACCTGCCAGACGCGGCGGCGGTTCGCGCGCTTGTCGATGGCGAGGGGCGGCTATCGGTTCGCGTGACGCCGGGCGCGAAAGTGGAAAGCGTCGCGCTCGACAGCGGGCGCCTTGCTGTCAAGGTGCGGGCCAAGCCGGAAGACGGCAAGGCCAATGCGGCGGTGATCCGCCTTCTCGCCGCGGCGCTTGGCGAAGCGCCAAGCCGGATCGAATTGTTGCGCGGCGCAACTTCGCGTGAAAAGCAGTTCCGGATTCCGGATCGGGGCTGATCCCGGAGCGGAAAGGCGCTTTAACCGTTCCGTTCGTGGTCCGACCAGTGTTCCGGCCCGGTCCGGCTGGCGCGAAGCCGCAGGGCCAGCCCCAGCGCAACGCCCACCCCGATCGCCGTGGTCAGGTCGACCGCGACGGTCAGCACCAGCGTCAGCACCAGCAGAAGGCGGTCCGTAATCGGCGCGCGCATGTATTCGCGCCACTTGTGCGGCTCGCTCATGTTCCACGATACCATCATCAGCACCGCCGCGAGCGCGGGCATCGCCATGTATCCGGCCAGCGGGGCGGCCACGATCATCACCAGCAGGATCGTCACCGCATGGGCAAGGCCGGCAACCGGTGTGCGTCCGCCCGCGCGCACATTGGTGGCGGTGCGCGCGATGGCGCCGGTCGCGGGCATGCCGCCGAACAGCGCGGAGGCCATGTTGGCCCAGCCTTGCGCCAGCACTTCCGCGTTGGAACGGTGCTTGCCCTCTATCAGCCTGTCGGCAACCATCGCGGACAGCAGCGATTCTATTGCTGCAAGGAACGCGATGACGAAGGCTGACGGGAGCAGGTCGTCAATGCGGGCGAGCGTGATTTTCGGCACCGAAGGCATCGGCAACCCGCGCGGCAATTCGCCATAACGCGATGCGATCGTGTCGACCGGCAGGTGCAGCGCGAAGACCGCTGCGGAGACGACAGCCACCGCCACGATCATTCCCGGAAGGCGCGGAAACAGGCGGCGCAATACGATGATCAGCGCCAGTGCGCCCGCTCCGGCGCCGGCTGTCTGCCAGTCGATCGTCCCGCGCGCGGCCCACAACGCGGCCATCTTCGGCCCGAAGTCGGCGGGCAGCTTGGCAACGTCCAGCCCCAGGAAGTCTTTCAGTTGGCTCGATCCGATGATGATGGCAATGCCGATGGTGAAGCCGTTGACCACGGGTTCGGGCACATAGGCGATCAGGCTTCCGGCGCGCAGCAGCCCGCCCACGATAAGGATCGCGCCCGCCATCAGTGTTGCCAGAACCAGCCCGTCGTATCCGTGCTGCGCGACCACGCCATAGACCACGACGATGAACGCGCCGGTCGGCCCGCCGATCTGGACGCGGCTGCCGCCGAGAAGCGAAATGAAGAACCCGCCGATGATCGCGGTAATCAGCCCATTGGCCGGATTCGCGCCCGACGCGATGGCAATGGCAATGCTGAGCGGAATGGCGACCATCGCAACGGTCACGCCCGCCAGAACATCGGCGCGCAGCTGGGGAAGGCTGTAGTCCTCCAGCGTGGTCAGCAATTTGGGCTTCATGAACGCCCGCTAATGGGTAGTCGGTCCGATCCGCAAGGAATTTCTGGCGCGGACTGTACTTTCGCTGCTTCAGGAATTGTCGGGGTCGCGCCCCATGCCCATCGCCATGCGAAACAGCACGTCGCTCATCGAGTCGGCAATCTGGGTATCGGGCGTTTCCGTTTCCCGGATAGCGCGCTGCATGCAGGTTGCCCACTGCGCGGCCAGGTTGCGGCTGATCGCGAACGGGGCGTGCAGGCTCATCATGCACTTGCCCGGATTGGCATCGAACCAGTCGCGCGGGCCGCCCGACCAGCCAGCCAGGAACGATGCAAGCGCATCGCGCATATGCGTCAGGTCTTCGGAATGGATCGCCCGCAGGTCCGCATACTCGGGTTCGCTCTCCATCAGGTCATAGAACCGGTCCGTGATTTTGCGCAGGGCATCGTGCCCGCCGATGCGTTCGAACGGTGTGGCGGGAACGGTATTGTTGGCCAGCGTGTCGCGCTGGCGATCGGTGGTGGTTGGCAAGGATTTGCTCCAGTGGACGCAGGACTACGATTTTCGCGGTTAGGGCGCGAATGTGCAACCTGCCTTGATCGGCATCAAATCGCATTGTTTTCATGCGGGTTCTTGTCGCATCCGCGCAAAGGTGCTGGCCATCGCCCTCTGTCCGCGCCACGGCGGGGCTGACAGTTGCATGAATTGCAGGAAATGCAGTTGCAAACTGCGCGCAAAGCCGTTGCGCCGCCGCCGAAAGGCGCTAGGGTGCGCGCCGAACCCCGCACCCATGAGGAGAGATATGCGCAAGGCGATCCGGATCGGCCGCTATGGACTGTTGATCGCTGGCGCTGTTGCGGTGCTTTCGGGGTGCAGCGACAAGGAAACCGGGCCTGACGATACCGATACGTCGGCCGCGGCGCCCATCGTGGCAACACCGCTGCCCGCGATCACGTCCGACCCGGAAGCGGCCAAGCCGCTGACCAGCTTCGAAGGCAAGGACGCCAACCACGATGGCGCGATCAGCCAGGCCGAATACGCCAAGGCCGCGCAAAGCATCTTCCAGATGATGGACGCGGACCAGAACGGCACCGTCACCGTGCAGGAAATGGACGCGGCCCGCACCGCGCTGGGTATCGGCGATGCGGCGCTGTCTTCGGAAAAGCTGATCCAGCAGGCCGATAGCGACGGTGACGGAAAGCTAACGCTGGGCGAATGGATGGCCAACGCCAACGCCCAGTTCGACAAGATGGACACCAATCAGGACGGTTCCATCGACAGACAGGAATGGGATGCCGCGCACCAGCCGTCCACGCCGTCCGACAATGCTTTGAACGAAGCCGTTCCTGGCGCGACCGCCTCAACCGGCAGCAAGCCGGCAAAATCCAAGTAAGTATCTGTAATTAAAAGAAAACCCGCCGAACCACTTGGTCCGGCGGGTTGCTTTATCTGTGCTTGCCAGCGTCAATCCGCGTCGTCGGCGCTTGCTTCCGGCGCGGGGCTGGCCGGTCGCTGCTTCTTCGGTGCGGCCTTCTTCTTCGCGGCAGGCTTTTTCTTGCCGACGATCTTGGGCGGAGCCGGGGTCAGCTCGAACGAAAGCGCGCCATCGGTGGCATCGCCGTCCTTCACGCTGACGTGCACCTCGCCGCCATTCGCCAGCTTGCCGAACAGCAGTTCTTCGGCCAGGGGTTGCTTGACCTTCTCCTGGATCAGGCGGGCCATCGGCCGCGCGCCATAGAGCCGGTCGTAACCGCGTTTGCCCAGCCAGTTCCTGGCGTCGCTGTCGAACTGGATGTGAACGTTCTGTTCCGCCAGCTGCAGTTCCAGCTGGAGGATGAACTTGTCCACCACGCGGCTGACCACCTCGTTGCCGAGATAGGCGAAGGGCACGATCGCATCCAGACGGTTGCGGAATTCGGGGCTGAACATCCGCTTCACCGCTTCGTCGCCCGCGTCGGCCTTTGACACGTCGCCAAAGCCGATGCCCTGCTTCGCCATGTCGGACGCGCCCGCGTTGGTGGTCATCACCAGCACCACGTTGCGGAAATCCACGGTCTTGCCGTGGTGATCGGTCAACCGGCCGTTGTCCATCACTTGCAGCAGGATGTTGAACAGATCGGGATGCGCTTTCTCGATCTCGTCCAGAAGCAACACGCAATGGGGCTGCTGGTCGATCGCGTCGGTCAGCAGACCGCCCTGGTCGAACCCGACATAGCCCGGAGGCGCGCCGATCAGGCGGCTGACCGAATGGCGCTCCATGTATTCGGACATGTCGAAGCGCACCAGCGGAATGCCCATGATGCTGGCAAGCTGGCGGCTGACTTCGGTCTTGCCGACGCCGGTGGGGCCGGAAAACAGGAACGAACCGATCGGCTTGTCCGGATCGCGCAGTCCGGCGCGCGACAGCTTCATCGCGGTGGACAGCACTTCGATGGCCTTATCCTGCCCGAAAACGACGTGCTTCAGGTCGCGGCCCAGGTGTTCCAGCACCTTCTTGTCGTCGCTCGAAACCGACTTGGGCGGGATGCGCGCCATCGTTGCGATGACCTTTTCGATCTCGCGCGCGGTGATCGTCTTCTTGCGGCGGCTGGGCGGCAGTAACATCTGCATCGCGCCGACCTCGTCGATCACGTCGATTGCCTTGTCGGGCAGCTTGCGATCGTTGATGTAACGGCTCGACAGTTCGACCGCGGTCTTGATCGCGTCTGGTGTGTAGCGGACCTTGTGGTGTTCCTCGAACGCGGACCGCAGGCCCTTCAGGATCTTGATGGTATCTTCCACCGAAGGTTCGTTCACGTCGATCTTCTGGAACCGGCGCAGCAGCGCGCGGTCCTTTTCGAAGTGGTTGCGGAACTCCTTGTAGGTGGTCGAACCGATGCAACGGATCGCGCCGCTGGAAAGCGCGGGCTTCAGCAGGTTGGACGCATCCATCGCGCCGCCGCTGGTGGCGCCGGCGCCGATCACGGTGTGAATTTCGTCGATGAACAGGATCGCGTGCGGCATCTTTTCAAGTTCCGACACGACCTGTTTCAGCCGTTCCTCGAAATCGCCGCGATAGCGGGTGCCCGCCAGCAGCGCGCCCATGTCGAGCGAATAGATCACCGCTTCGGAAAGCACGTCGGGCACGTCGCCTTCCACGATCTTGCGCGCCAGCCCTTCGGCGATGGCGGTCTTGCCCACGCCGGGATCGCCCACATAGAGCGGGTTGTTCTTGGAACGGCGGCACAGAATCTGGATCGTGCGGTCCACTTCCGGGCCGCGCCCGATCAGCGGGTCCACCTTGCCCGAAAGCGCCTTTTCGTTGAGGTTCACGCAGAACTGGTCAAGCGCGGAATCCTTCTTGCCCGCCTTGGCATCGGCCTTTTCTTCCTGCTGCGGCGGCGCTTCCTCGCTTCCCTTGGGGTTGCGGTTTTCAAGCTGCCGACCGCCCTTGCCGATGCCGTGGCTGATATAGCTGACGGCATCCAGGCGGCTCATGTCCTGCTGCTGGAGGAAATAGACGGCATAGCTGTCGCGTTCGGAAAACAGCGCGACCAGCACGTTCGCGCCGGTAACCGTGTCCTTGCCCGACGATTGCACGTGAAGGATCGCGCGCTGGATTACCCGCTGGAAGCCCGCGGTGGGCTGCGGATCGGCCTTTTCCGGCGTTTTCAGCGACTGGTATTCCTGGTCGAGATACTGGCGCACCACGTCGCCCAGGTCGCCCAGGTCCACGCCGCATGCCGTCATCACCTGCGCGGCGTCGGGATCTTCGATCAGCGCGAGGAGAAGGTGCTCGAGCGTCGCGTATTCGTGGCTGCGTTCCGACGCGTTGGCGAGCGCGGCGTGCAGCGTTTTCTCGAGACTCTGGGCAAAACTGGGCATCTTAGGTCTTTCCGGCTGGTGCCATTGGGCTCCTCCAGGCCCGTAGATTGCCACGAAAGTGGCTTACGGAGGATGAACGCGCCGCGGGTGCGGGCACGAAGGGGGTTAACGGATACAGCGTCGTAAAGCGTATATGGGAACGCCGCGGCTTCGCGTGAAGGGCGGCGATCGTCATCAGGCGTTTCCGCCGGGAGGCGGCGTTCGGAACAAGGCTTCCGCGGCCACGCGGTGCGCGGCGGCCTTGTCGCGATGCGCGTTAATGCGTGCGATCTCTGTTTCCAGAAGGTCGATACGGTCGCCCAGCTCGTCCTGCGAATACGTGTCGAGCGGTTCGCCCGCCAGAAGGTGGGCGGCATCGGAGCGTGTGCGGGGGCGATCGTCGTCGTCCATTGCAACGCACAATCTTGAGCGAGAGAGCCTTGCTGTCAACCGGCCTGATGGCTAGGGCGTCGCCGGTGTGTCCTTCAGGGCACAGCGGGGGCGGAAAACAGGGACGGACAGATGACCACACTTCCCGATGAAATGACCGTTGTTGGCATCGATCAGCCCGGCGGTCCCGAAGCCTTGCAGCCGGCGCGCGCGCCGGTTCCCCGGCCGGGCGCGGGCGAAGTGCTGGTGAAAGTCGCCTTCGCGGGCGTCAACCGCCCGGATGTGGCGCAACGGCGCGGGATGTATCCGCCGCCGCCGGGTGCTTCGCCAATTCCGGGGCTGGAGATTTCGGGGCAGGTCGTGGCGCTGGGCGACGGGGTGACGAACCTGCTCCCCGGCCAGAAGGTATGCGCGCTGGTAACGGGCGGCGGCTATGCCGAATATTGCCTTGCCAAGGCCGCGCATTGTCTGCCGGTACCCGGCAGTCTTCCGCTGGACGCGGCGGCGGCGATGCCCGAAACGCTGTTCACGGTGTGGCACAACGTGTTCCAGCGCGGCTATGTACGCGAAGGCGAAACGATCCTGGTGCATGGCGGCACCAGCGGAATCGGGTCCATGGCGATCCTGCTGGGCAAGCTGTTCGGCGTGACCGTGATCGTAACCTGCGGCGGGGCGGACAAGGTTGCGAAGGCGCTGGAGATCGGCGCCGCCCACGCCATCGACTACAAGGCGCAGGACTTCGTGGAAGAGGTTGCGCGGATCACCGGCGGCAAGGGGGTAAACCTTGTGCTCGACATGGTGGGCGGCGACTATGTTCCGCGCAACATGAACTGTCTTGCCGAAGACGGCCGCCACGTGACCATCGCGGTGCAGGGTGGCCCCAAGGCCGAAATCAGCCTCGTGCAAGTCATGCTGCGCCGCCTTACGCTGACCGGATCGACACTGCGTGCGCGGTCGGACGAATTCAAGGCGCTGCTTGCGCAGGAAATCCACGAAACGGTCTGGCCACTGGTGGAAGACGGCAAGCTGCGGCCGGTGATGGATCGCACATTCGCGCTGGCGGACGCGGCGCAGGCGCACGAACGGATGGAGCAGGGCGGCCACATCGGCAAGATCGTGCTAAAGGCATGATCGGCGTCATGGGCTGGTGAGGCAAACGTCAGATTCGGGCCACTGGGCCGAGGCGGAGAGGATGCAATGGACAAGCTGACGCTTCACGAAGACCCCCGCAGCGGCAATTGCTACAAGATCAGGCTCACCGCCGCATTGCTGGGCCTGCCGGTAGAACGGGTGGAATACGATATCCTGAAAGGCGATACGCGCACGCCGGCCTTCCTGGCGAACGTCAACGCCAACGGGCGCATTCCGGTGTTGCAGATCGGCAAGCGTTTCCTGCCCGAAAGCAATGCGGCCTGCTGGTTCCTGGCGAAGGGAAGCGAGCTTGTTCCCGCGGACCGGTTTGCCGAAGCGGACATGCTGCGCTGGATGTTCTTCGAACAGTACAATCACGAACCCAACATCGCGACGCTGCGGTTCTGGCTGCATTTCGTGGGCCGCGCGAACCTGACCGAAGCGCAGGATGCGCAGGTGGAGGCGAAGTGGCTGGCGGGTTGCGCCGCGCTGCGCCTGATGGACGAACAGTTCGCCAGGCGCGACTGGCTGGTGGGCAAGAGCCTGACGCTCGCCGACATTGCGCTGTTTGCCTACACCCATGTCGCCGAAGACGGCGGCGCCTTTCACCTGGACGATTTTCCCCACGTTAAGGCATGGATCGAAAGGGTTCGGGCGGTGCCGGGATTCGTGCCCATGACGTCCTAGGCGGCGTGGACAAATTCCGCGTGGATCACGGTTGCCGCCAGATTGGCGCAGGATAGGCGCGAAGGCGCGGGAAGAGCGGGTCTCTTTCAAGCCTGAGCAACGACGCCAGCGCCAATCTGGCGGCAACCCCTGCGGGGCCGGGCCAAAAACCGCCATTTCGGCGTCGGCTTAGCTGGAAATATCGGCATATTCCTGCGCTTCGCCTCCTTGAACTGGCGGTTTTTGACTCCGGCCGTGACCGCGCGGAATTTGCCCACGCCGCCTAGGCACTGGCGGTGCTGCAAAAATCCGGGCAAGGTAAATTTCCCGGTCGTTTCAAAAGCGTGCCGGGTTCCATCGATGGCCGCAAATTGAGCGATACGACATGCACCTGGACAGCCGCCGATAAATGATCCGGGGCTTTCTTCGAACGATTGCGAAAGGGCTGACCGAAGCCGGTGCCGCTGCGCAGTCCCTCTTCGGTGATCGGACGCTTGCAAGGCCGTTGAAGCGCGATCGCTTTGTTGCCGGCATCAACCGCGACTCGTGTCTGGAGATCGGCCCGTTCGACAATCCGGTTCTGCGGGGTGAACGCGTTCGCTATTTCGACATACTCGACCGGGAGGCTCTTGTGATCCGGGCCGGGCAACATGCCCGGTCGTTTTCAGGCGTGCCGGAGATTCACTATGTATCGCCCACGGGCGATCTGCGGATCGTCGATCGCAGGTTCGATTGCATATTGAGTTCGCACGTCATCGAACACCAGCCCGACCTGGTGCGCCACCTGCAGGACGTAGGCAACCTTTTGGCGGACGGCGGCGCCTACTATGCAATCGTACCGGACAAGCGATATTGCTTCGATCGGTTCAATGCCCTGACTGAGATCGGGGATGTGCTGGATGCGCATATCGACCGGCGCCGCGTTCACACTCCCTCCGCGGTGCGGGATCATCTAGAAAATGTCACGCATAACAATGCCTTGAGGCATTGGCTGGGACATCATGGAATGCCCGCAATAGAGAAGAATTCCGGAATCCGGGCAGCCGCGCAACTGGCGTGCGGGCGTGCCGCCCGGGGCGAATATGTCGACGTTCACGCCTGGATGTTCACACCCGGCTCCTTCGTCGAAATAGTGACCGAACTGAACCGCAGGGGGCTGACGCCACTCGTCCCCGAATTCGTCTCCGACACGCGTTTCGGCAGTCAGGAATTTTATGCGAGGTTGACGAAAGCGGCCGCCTAGACAGCGCCGCGCCCCGCCGCTTGAATATCCGCGCGCGAAACGGTGCAATTGCCGTCGAATGCCATCGCCTCTTGCTGTTCGGGGCCGATAGGCCTACATCGTCGGAGTGTCCGGCCGCTCCGCAAGGGGCGGCCCTTATTGTATCCGCATTCGGAGTAACCGCCCGTGAGCAACCAGCCCACGTATCCGCTGATGCCGCACGCGACCGCGTCGTGGCTCGTCGACAACACCGCGCTCACGTTTGAGCAGATCGCGGAATTCTGCGGCCTGCACGTGCTTGAGGTCCAGGCCATGGCCGATGACCTGGCGGGTGCGAAATACACCGGCCGCGATCCGGTGCATTCCGGCGAACTGACGCAGGAAGAGATTGAACGCGGCCAGGCCAATGCCGATTACAAGCTGAAGATGCAGAAGGCGCCGCTTTCTGTCAGCCGCACCAAGGGGCCGCGCTATACGCCGGTTTCAAAGCGACAGGACAAGCCCGACGGTATCGCCTGGATCCTGCGCAACCACCCGGAAATCACCGATGCGCAGATCGGCAAGCTGATCGGCACCACGCGCACCACCATCGCCGCGATCCGCGACCGCACGCACTGGAACATCTCCAACATCAACCCGAAAGACCCGGTTACGCTGGGCCTTTGCTCACAGCGTGAGCTTGATGCGATCGTGGCGAAGGCCGCGAAGAAGGCCGGCGTCGTCGACGAGGAAGAGCTCGCGCCCGACCAGCGCCTTGGCAGCGACCGCGAGGCGCTGATCGAGGAGCTGCGGGCAGAGCGCGAAGCCGCCGCCAAGGCTGCTTCCGAAGCCGCGCAGGAAGCAGAGGCGCAGGCATGGCTCGAAGCGCGCCGCCGCGAGGGCGTTTCGGACAGCTGATCCGCCAGTTGTCCGCACAACCGGTCATCCGTGCAAACGGATACGAGGAAGGCCGCCGCTCCGGATAAGGAACGGCGGCCTTCCTTGCGTATGGGGGGGCGCGTGCCTTTCGCCTTCTGCCTCACCGTTCGCCGGGCGGGGCGATCCGGTGGCCTGGCCCGATCAGCTGGCCCCCGATCAGCTGGCCAACGTCAGGTGCGCGCCGCCTTCGCCGTCGTCCGCGTCGGAAGCGGTATCGGTCGACGCGGCCGGAGCGGCGGCGTTGCCACGCGGCGCGAACTTGCCGTTCACTTCCGCACCCTGTTCGATCGTCAGCGCGTCATAGGAAACATCGCCCGTGATGCGTGCGGATTTCAGGATCACCAGTTCCGCCACGTCGATCGATCCGTGAACGTGGCCGGCAAGGCGCGCGCTCTGCGCCCTGATCGCGCCTTCGACATGGCTCTGTTCGCCCTGGACGAGCGAGGCGCACGCGATGTCGCCCTCTATCCGGCCGTCGATGTGCAGGTCGGCACTGGCGCTGACATTGCCGGTGACGGCAAGGTCCGCACCGAAAACCGAGAAGGTGGGATTGGCGCTGTTGCGGGGAGCTGCCATGGAACTAGCCGTTGCTGCCTGCCGCGCTGCCGGCGCTGGCTTCTTCTGAAACACTGCTGCTTGCCTCCAGGAAGGGACGCGGGTTGACCGGACGGTCGTGAATCCGGACTTCGAAATGCAGGTGCGGGCCGGTGGAGCGGCCGGTGCTGCCGATCTTGCCGATCTCGGCGCCCGCCTTCACCATCTCGCCGACATGGGCCTCTACCCGCGACATGTGGCCATAGCGCGTTTTCAGCCCGTTGCCGTGGTCGATTTCAACGCAGTTGCCATAGCCCGAACGCGGACCGGCCCAGACGACCTTGCCTTCGGCCGCGGCGAAGATCGGCGATCCGGTCGGTCCCGGAAAGTCGATGCCGGGGTGGAACGATGCCGCGCCGGTGAACGGGTCGCGCCGATAGCCGAAGCTGCTGGAAATGGCGGCGAGGTTCGACGGCAGCGTGTTGGGAATGCCGGCCAGCCCCTGTTCCAGCGCATCCATCTTCGCAAGGCTGGCGCCCAGGCGCGCGAAGCGCGGGTCAACCTGGCCGTTGGCGCCGGTGGTAAGCAGCTCAAGCGGGCCGCCCTTCGCGGCATCGGACTGTTCCGATGCAAGGATCAGCGACGGGTTCAGCCCAACGCGGCGGATCGCCGTTTCCGCCTTTTCGGAACGCTGGTCCGCATAGGCGGTCAGCCGTTCGACGAAGGCGATCTGGCGCGCTTCCATGCGGGCCAGCGGCGCGGCTTCGGGCATGACCATGCTGATCTTCTTCAGCGCGCTTGCATCGGCGGCATCCGATCCGTCGGCCTGAGCAGGAGCGGAAGGAAGATCGCCGATTGCGCCTTCAACCGTCTTTTCGATAAAGTCCTGCCGGCGCTGCAGGTCGGCTTCCACGCCCGAAAGGTCCTTGCGGTATTTCTGCACGCGGTTTTCAGAGCGGGCGACAGCGGCTTCACGCGCGTTGAGGACCGATTTCTGGCGCAGTGCCATCGCCTGCTGGACAAGCGCGAACCCCATGATCGCGACCCAGACGAGCAGCGCGACAGCGACCAGCGCCGCGGCGGCAACCTGCAAGCGCGAAGATACGCGGATGAAACGAACCTGACCCTGCGAACGCATGAAAAATTCGCGTTCCGGGAACCAGCTCCGCAAGCGGGCGAAAAGCCCGTCTTGTGTAGCGGTATGCAAGATGTACGACCCCAATCCCGTCTTTGGACATCGGTTGCCTAGCGACGGGGGGTTAACGGGTCGAATCGTCAGGTGCGGACTCGGGGTGAACTGTGCGACTCCCCCGATGAATCGTTTACACTCGTGTAAAAAAGCGAAATCGCCGGGAACGAATCTGTCGCGCTCGCGCTCGCGCGCATCGACGGGAATGGTCGAAATACCCCCTTTCCCGAAAAGCCTGCATCCCAAGGCTGGCTGACAGGCGTGCGCGGCGGTGCTACGGCGCTTGCGCTATGGCCACGAACGCGCAGATATCCGATGCTCCCGCGACCCGGGCGGGCGCTGAATCGCCCACCGGGCTGATCGAACGCATGGCGCGCGAAGGGCGCGCCGCGCAGCGCGTTCTGGCAACGATGCCGGACGAAACGAAAGCGCAGGCGCTGCGCCTTGCGGCCGGTCGTTTGCGCGCGGATGCCGAAATTGTGCTCGCGGCCAACGCGCTGGACGTGGCGGCGGGCGAAAAGGCGGGGCTTTCCGGCGCGATGCTCGATCGGCTGCGGCTGGACGAGGCGCGCCTTTCCGCCATCGCCGACGCGGTGGAGCAGGTGGCGTCGCTGCCGGATCCGGTGGGGCAGGTGATCGATCGGTCCACCCCGTCCAACGGGCTGGAGCTCAGCCGGGTGCGTGTGCCCATCGGGCTGATCGGCATCATCTATGAAAGCCGTCCGAACGTGACGGCGGATGCGGCGGCGCTTTGCGTGCGTGCCGGCAACGCGGCGATCCTGCGCGGGGGAAGCGAGGCGGTAAACTCCAACCGTGCGATCCACGCCGCGCTGGCCGCCGGGCTGGAAGAGGGCGGCGTGCCGCGCCAGACGGTGCAACTGGTCCCCACGCAAGACCGCGCGGCGGTGGGCGCGATGCTGGCGGCGGCGGGGTTGATCGACATGATCGTGCCGCGCGGCGGCAAGAGCCTTGTCGCTCGGGTGCAGGCCGATGCGCGGGTGCCGGTGCTGGCCCACCTTGACGGCATCGTCCACATTTTCGCCCATCACGCGGCCGATCCGGCAAAGGCAGCCGCCGTCGTGCTTAACGCCAAGATGCGGCGAACCGGCATCTGCGGCGCGATGGAAACGCTGCTGATCGATGCGACCTATCCCGATCCGCACGGCTTGGTTACGCCGTTGCTGGACGTCGGGTGCGAAGTGCGCGGTGACAGGCGCGCGCAGGCGATCGACCCGCGCATCCTGCCCGCCAGTGCGGAAGACTGGGACACCGAATACCTCGACGCGATCCTTTCGGTTGCCGTTGTCGACGGGCTGGACGCCGCGCTGGAACACGTCGAGCTGCATTCTTCCGGCCATACCGACGCGATCCTTACCGAAGACGCGCAGGTGGCCGCCCGCTTCCTGTCGGAAGTGGATTCGGCCATCGTCATGCACAACGCGTCCACCCAGTTCGCCGATGGCGGCGAGTTCGGCCTTGGCGCGGAAATCGGCATCGCCACCGGGCGGCTGCATGCGCGCGGTCCGGTCGCGCTGGAAGGGCTGACGACGTACAAGTGGCTCGCAAGGGGAACGGGGCAAACCCGCGCCTGACCGGCCGCGACGGTTGATCGCGGCGCGCAAGGCCCCACATCGGGGCGCGTCGTTCCTCCTCCGGCAAAAAGGATTCCACCATGCGTTACAACCGCTTCGGCAACACCGGCCTTTTCGTTTCCGAACTGTGCCTTGGCACGATGACATTCGGCGGCGCGGGGTTCTGGACGGCGATCGCCGACGTCGACCAGGAAGGCTCGACCGCGCTGGTCAAGGCCGCGCTCGACGCCGGAATCAACTTCATCGATACGGCGAACGTCTATTCCAACGGCCTGTCTGAACAGATCACCGGGCAGGCGCTGAAGGATCTTGGCGTCAAGCGGTCCGACGTGGTGATCGCGACCAAGGCGATGGGACCGATGGGCGAGGGCGTGAACGATCGCGGCGTTTCGCGCTATCACCTGATGCACCAGATCGACGCCAGCCTTGACCGGCTGGGGCTGGATCACGTGGACCTTTACCAGATCCATGGCTGGGACCCGGCAACGCCGATGGACGAATCGCTGCGCGCGCTTGACGATATCGTGCGGTCGGGCCGTGCGCGCTATATCGGCGTTTCGAACTGGGCGGCGTGGCAGATCGTGAAGGCGCTGGGCGTTTCGGAACGGCGCGGTTTCGAAAAGTTCGCGTCGCTCCAGGCCTATTACTCGCTCGCTGGCCGCGATCTCGAGCGCGAGATCGTGCCGATGCTCGAATCCGAAGGGTTGGGCCTGATGGTGTGGAGCCCGCTGGCCGGCGGCTTCCTTTCGGGCAAGTACACCCGCGATGGCGAGGCGGGCGGCAAGAACGACCAGGGACGCCGTTCGAATTTCGATTTCCCGCCGGTAAACAAGGACAAGGGCTTTGATGTGATCGACGCGATGCGCGAGGTTGCCGAAACGCGCGGCTGCACCGTCGCGCAAGTCGCGCTGGCGTGGCTGTTGGAAAAGCCCGCGGTGTCATCGGTGATCATCGGCGCCAAGCGGCAGGACCAGCTGGCCGACAACCTTGGCGCGGTGGACGTGGAGCTTTCTGCCGACGACATGGCCAAGCTGGACAAGGCGAGCGCGCTGGCAAGCGAATATCCTGGCTGGATGCTCGAACGCCAGGGCACATATCGCCAGGGCGGGAAGGCCGGGGACAAGCCCGGAAATTCGTGACGGAACGCGGATGAAACGCAGGGGGCCGATAACCGGGTTGCTGGGCGGCAGCTTCAACCCGGCGCATGGCGGGCACCGGAGGATCAGCCTTTTCGCCATCCGCGCGCTGCGCCTTGATGAAGTTTGGTGGCTGGTTTCGCCGGGCAATCCGCTGAAGGCGAGCGAGGGCATGGCCCCGCTCGCCGCGCGGCTGGCCTCTGCGCGCGAGCAGGCCCGCGGCGCGCCGATCCGCGCCACGGCGATAGAGGCGCGGCTGGGCACGCGCTTTACCGCCGATACGCTGAAGGCGCTGCAACGCCGCTATCCGAAGCGGCGCTTCGTGTGGCTGATGGGGGCGGACAACCTTGCCCAGTTCCACCTCTGGAAGGACTGGAAAACCATCGCGCGCACCATGCCGATTGCGGTTATCGCGCGTCCGGGTTATGATGCGGCTGCGATGGCGAGCCCCGCCATGGCCTGGCTGCGCCGCTGGCGCCGGCGGCCGGAACAGTTAGTGAATGGCGCAAGATGGAGCGCTCCGGCGCTGGTGTTGCTGCGTTTCGATCCCGATCCGCGATCGGCCACCGCTTTGAGGAAAGCCGATCCCCAATGGCACCGCCGACACGCGGGCAAACGCTTACGCGATCCGCTCACCCATTTCATGGTACGGGAAGGGCAGCCCTGATACGGCGTCCCGCCTTGACGTATGCGCCGCCCCGCAGGGGGGCCGGGCGCGTGCAATGGCAATCCCGATCATATTCGTTCCCCAAA
Source organism: Novosphingobium sp. ZN18A2 (assembly GCF_036784765.1). Taxonomy (NCBI): domain Bacteria; kingdom Pseudomonadati; phylum Pseudomonadota; class Alphaproteobacteria; order Sphingomonadales; family Sphingomonadaceae; genus Novosphingobium; species Novosphingobium sp. ZN18A2. Next base: position 373,195 of record NZ_CP136651.1, read on the forward strand.
GGCCGAAAGGAGCCGATTTTCAACAGATGACACGCGCGCAACCCGTGCCGGCCAAGGCCGGCGCCGCCGCTTCGGGAGGAATACAGCCTCTCTACGACCTCGTGATGCAGTCGCTTGACGACGACCAGGCACAAGAGGTCGTGTCCATCCCGCTCGAAGGCAAAAGCTCTGTCGCCGATCACATGATCGTCGCTTCGGGCCGATCCACGCGCCAGGTCGCGTCGATGGCCCAGAAACTTGCCGAACGCATCAAGCAGGCAGGATACGGCAGCCCCCGGATAGAGGGCCTGCCCGCCGCCGACTGGGTGCTGATCGATGCCGGAGACGTGGTGGTCCACCTGTTCCGCCCCGAAGTGCGCAGCTTCTATAACCTGGAAAGGATGTGGGCCTTCGGCGACGCGTCGCCCGCAGCGGCGTGATCGTTCCGCCGGTGTGGCCGGGCTGACAGTTTTGTCGGGTGCGCCTTCGACCTCCGTCGAAGGCTTGCGGCGCCGCACGACACGCAAGATGTCTTGCGATCCACAGGGATTCCGCGACGATCATGGCCACGCTTCTTCACATCATCGCGCGCGGGAAAATCGGGCGGTCGCCCGAGGCAGAACTGGTGGAGCGTTACGCAAAGCGCATCGCCTGGCCGTTCAGGGTGACCGAACTGCCAGACAGCGGCGGCACCATGCCCGCGCCGCTTACCCCTTTCCGCACCGTCGCGCTGGATGAACGGGGCACGCAGATGGCATCGATGCAGTTCGCGAAAAAACTGGAACGCTGGCGCGATGACGGCATTCGCGAAGTGCGCTTCCTGATCGGCGCGGCGGACGGGCATTCCGAAGGCGAACGGCAGGAGGCTGATCTGCTGATCGCATTCGGCGCCGCCACCTGGCCGCACATGATGGCCCGCGCGATGCTGGCCGAACAGTTGTGGCGTGCCACCAGCATTATCGCTGGCCATCCCTATCATCGCGAAGGATAAGACCGGCGTAATGACGTCGCGGACCTTGTTCCTTTCGCTTTTCGTTGCGCTGGCCGGCCTGCTCGGCTGGCAGCTAAGCGCCAGCGCGGCCGCACCTTTCGCCAGTTCGCAGGATGCCGCCGCGGCCTTGCGCGATGCGCAGGCCGAGCTTGCGGCCGCGCGCGCGCGCGGCAAGGAATACGATGCGAAGGCGAAATCGGCGCGCGACGCGGTTGAGCGCACGCGCCAGCAGGCGGCGGCTGTCGCCGCGCGCATCCAGCAGTCCGAGGCGGAGATACGCCTGGCGGGCGCGAAGATCGCTGTGCTCGACCGGCAGAGCACGGCGCTGCGCGACAGGCTGGCCGCGAAGCAGCAGCCGGTGGTGCGGCTTACTGGCGCGCTTGAACTGATGGCGCGCCGTCCGCTTGTCTTCAGCCTGCTGCGTCCGGGTTCGCTGCGCGAAACCGTGTATATGCGCGCGGTGCTGGAAACGATGCTGCCCGAAGTGAAGCGGCGCACGCTTTCGCTGCGCGGCGAACTGGAACGCGCGCACGACCTGCGCACCAAGACGGCGCTCGCCCAGGCGGACTTGCGCAAGGGAGAGGCGGGGCTGGCCGCGCGGCGCAAGGAACTGGCCGCGCTGGAAAGCCGCCAGCGCATCGCATCGCGCAGCGCGCAGACGGTTGCCCTGCGCGAAGCGGACCGGGTTACGAACCTGGCCGAACAATCGCGCGATATCAGCGGCTTGATCGGCCAGCTGGACAAGGAAGGCGCGCTGCGCGACCGACTGGCCGCGCTGGCAGGGCCGGTCATGCGCCCGGCCGATCCCGCCAACGCGCCGCCTGTGGATGCCGACGCACCGGCCCCCGCTGCCGCGCCGCAGCGGCCGGACTGGATCATGCCCGTCGCCGGCCGGCTGGTTTCGGGCTTCGGAACGCCGGGTCCGGGCGGCCCCGCGCAAGGCATAACGCTGGCCCCGCAGGGCGGCGCGCAAGTTGTTTCGCCCGCAGCGGGCCGCGTGGCCTTTGCCGGGCCATATCGCGGTTTCGGGCGTATCGTGATCATAGAGCATCCGGGCGGCTGGACTTCGCTGGTCACCGGACTGGGCCGCGTTGTCGCGCAGACGGGCGACGCGGTGGTGCAGGGCGCGCCGCTGGGCAATGCGCTGCCCGGCGGCAACGTGACGGTTGAACTGCGCAAGGATGGAGAGCCGGTGAACCCGGTGGGATAGCCGCCGCCCCGGTCGCCGTCCGGCACCGAAATCGATCATGTGACGAAGGCCATCTGGCGTTAAGCCGTTTGCCGCTATAGATTAGCCGTTATCGAGGAAAATGCCGAGAAAGCCCCGCCGATGAAGTTTATGCCCATTTTGCGCGCCAGCGCCCTTGTCAGCGCGGTCGCGCTTATCCCGGCGTCGACCGCCGGCCTTGCCGCGGTGGACGCAAAGTCCGGCCCGCAGTTCGGCAAGCTGATGGCCGTCTACGAACGCGTGAAGGCCGACTATGTAGAGCCGGTGGACGACAGCAAGCTGGTGAAGGGCGCGATCGACGGGATGCTGGCCGCGCTGGACCCGCATTCCTCCTATCTGGACGCGCGCGATTTCGAAAATCTCAAGACGCAGACGGATGGCGCCTATGGCGGGCTTGGCCTGTCGGTGACGCTTGACGACGGCGCGGTAAAGGTGATCGCGCCGATCAAGGGCAGCCCGGCGGCGCAGGCGGGCATGAAGGCCGGCGACTATATCACCCACCTCGACGGCAAGCTGATCTACGGCGGGTCGCTTGACGATGCGGTTGACCAGATGCGCGGCAAGCCCGGCACCCAGATTCGCCTGACCGTCTATCGTCCCGGCCGCGACGATCCCTTCGATCTTACCCTGACGCGCCAGATCATCGACCTGAAGCCGGTGACGTGGGAAACGAAGGACAACGATATCGGCGTGATCACCGTTTCCAGCTTCAGCGCCGACGTGGGGTCTGACGTTGCCGAAGCGGTGCGCGACCTGAAAACCAAGACGGCCGGCAAGCTGGCGGGCCTGGTCATCGATCTGCGCGAAGACCCGGGCGGGCTGCTGGACGAGGCGGTGACGATGTCCGACCTGTTCCTGGACAAGGGCACGATCGTTTCGCAGCGCGGCCGCCTGCCGCAGGACAACGAAACCTATACCGCGACGCCGGGCGATATCGCGCGCGGCCTGCCGATCATCGTGCTGATAGACGAAGGCACGGCGTCTGCGTCCGAAATCGTTGCCGGCGCATTGCAGGACCACCATCGCGCGCTGATCATGGGTGAACGCAGCTTCGGCAAGGGCAGCGTGCAGACGCTGATCCCGCTCAGCCGCGACACCGCCCTCAAGCTGACGACCGCGCGCTATTACACGCCGTCGGGTCGTTCGGTGCAGGAAGGCGGCATCGATCCCGATGTGACCGTGCCGCAGCTTTCCGATCCGGACCGGCGTGCGCGCGAACTGATGCGCTATCGCGAAAGCGACCTGCGCGGGCACCTGGTCAATGAAAACAAGCTCGACGACAAGGAACTGGAGAAAGACAGGCAGGACGATCCGCGCTTCAAGGTCAGCGCGGAGGAACTGAAGAAGCAGGGCATCAAGGACTTCCAGCTGCACTATGCGCTGCAGACCATAAAGCGCACCACGCCGCAGGCGCTGGCCGCGATGCAGAAGTAAGCCGGGATGAAGCCTTCCCGCAGCCGCGACGCGGCTTACATGCTTGCGCTTGTGGTACCTTTCGCGCTGCTGGGCGGCGCACTGGTTGCGCAGTTCGTGTTCGGTCTTGCGCCGTGCGAGATGTGCTGGTGGCAGCGTTACCCGCACATGGCAGCGATCGTGCTGGCGATCCTGGGCTGGATGGCGCGCAAGGGGCGCGCGGGCGACGCGTTCATCGCGCTGGCCGCCGTTGCAATTGCGATCAGCGGCGCGATCGGCGCGTTTCATGCCGGTGTGGAATATCACTGGTGGGAAGGCGTTACCGCCTGCACCCAGACGGTGCCGGTAAACGGCGATCCGCTTGCGGCAATTTCCGCCGCGCCTCTGATCCGTTGCGACGTGGCGCCCTGGACCCTGTTCGGAATCAGCCTTGCGGGCTATAACTTCCTTGTATCGATGGCCGGTGCGGTGCTGGCGCTGGGGCTGCTCGGCCATGCGCGCAAGGCCCGTTGAACCGGGTCGGCTTGTCCACGCCGCCCAGAATACCCAGGAAGAGGTTTCAGCCATGACCAGTGACAGGACCGACGCGATGCTGCGGGTCGACCAGGCGGGCGAATATGGCGCGACGCGGATCTATGCCGGGCAACTGGCGGTCATGGGGGACCGTGCGCCGCATTCGGCCGAAGTTGCTGCAATGGCCGCGCAAGAGGCCGGACATCGCGAAAAGTTCGACGCACTGATTGCCGAACGCGGCGTTCGGCCCACCGCGTTACAGCCGTTCTGGTCGGTTGCCGGATATGCGCTGGGCGCGGCGACGGCGCTGATCGGCCCGGAGGCGGCGATGGCCTGCACAGCCGCGATCGAGACCGAGATCGACCGTCACTATACCCAGCAACTGGACGAGCTGGGCGATGACGATCCCGAGCTGGGCAGCATGATCGCGCAGTTTCGCGATGACGAGCGCGAGCATCGCGATGCGGCCCTCGCCGCCGGGGCGGAGCGCGCGCCGGCCTATCCCTTGCTGTCGGGCGCGATCCGGCTGGGCTGCCGCTTGGCGATCAGGCTGTCCGAAAAAATCTGATCGCCGGATAGTCGCCTTTCCGTTCATCTTTGACGCGGATCAGGGCGGCGGCTTCATCTATCATTCAAGCCGAGCGCGTCCTATATCGGGCCGGGGCGGCAAAGTCCGCCGCATGGTCGAACAGGTCAAATGGCCGAACCGGCCAAGTTGACGAATCGGAGTGCCAACGATGAAGCCTTTCCTGCCTGCCCTGTTTCTCGCCGGCGCCGCGGCGCTTGCCGCTTCGCCCGCGCTTGCGCAGGATAACGCCGGTTCCGCCTCTGATGCGTCCGCGTCCAGTATGGGCGAAGCGACTTCGGGCGGCGAAAAGGTGAACGCGGTTATCGTCTATGGCGACGATCCCTGTCCCAAGTCGACCGGTGACGAAATCACCGTCTGCGCGCGCAAGGACGAATCCGAACGCTATCGCATTCCCGCGCCGTTCCGCGCGCCCAATCCCAACAACCCGGTCAACCAGTCGTGGACCGAACGGGCGAAAAGCTTCGAAACGGTGGGCAAGTTCGGCACGCTCAGCTGCTCGCCGGTGGGCGCGGGCGGCGCGACGGGGTGCCTAAGCCAGCTGATCGACCGGGCCTATGCCGAAAAGGCTGAATCGAGCGATGTGCGCTTTGGCAAGATCATTGAGGAAGAGCGCGAGAAGCGCCTTTCGAAGATCGACGCCGAAGCCGCCGACGAGCAGGCGCGCGTCGAAGAGCTTGAAAAGCAGTACGAGGCGAAAAAGGCCAAGGAAGCGGCCGAGAAGAAGGCCACGAATGCCGCGGGTGAAAGCACCGACGCGCCCCTGCCCAAGCCCGAGGCAACGCCTCCTTCCGACGGTAACTGATGCGGCGCGGCCGGGCGGGGGCAATCCCCGCACCGGCGCTTCCGAATCACGCCTTGGTAATGTTCAAGCGCCACACGGGCTTAACCCAGGGCCAAGCTCATCGCGCTTTGGTATCAGACCAGCGATATATCGGGCGCGTCTTCCTGTTTCATGCCGACAAGGTTGTATCCGGCGTCCACGTGGTGGACCTCGCCGGTAACGCCCGATGCCAGTTCTGAAAGCAGGTAGAGCCCCGCGCCGCCCACATCCTCGATCGTCACGTTGCGGCGCAGCGGTGAATTGAGTTCGTTCCACTTGAGGATATAGCGGAAATCGCCGATCCCGCTGGCCGCCAGCGTCTTGATCGGCCCGGCGCTGATCGCGTTGACGCGGATGTTGTCCGGTCCCAGGTCGTTGGCGAGGTACTTGACGCTCGTTTCCAGCGCGGCCTTGGCCACGCCCATCACGTTGTAGTGCGGCACAACCTTTTCCGCGCCATAGTACGAAAGCGTCAGGATCGATCCGCCTTCGGGCATCATCTCTGCCGCGCGCTTGGTCACGGCCACAAGGCTGTAGGCGGAAATGTTCATGGTCATCAGGAAGTTGTCGAGGCTGGTATCGACGTACTTGCCGCGCAATTCGTTCTTGTCGGAAAAACCGATCGCGTGGACGATGAAGTCGATCGTCTCCCAGCGCGCCTTCAGCGCGTCGAACGCGGTATCGAGAGCGGCCATGTCCGATACGTCGCATTCGATGAGGAAATCGCTGCCAAGGCTTTCGGCAAGCGGCTTCACCCGCTTGGCCAGTGCCTCGCCCTGATAGGAAAAGGCCAGTTCCGCGCCTTGTTCCGCAAGCTTCTGGGCAATGCCCCACGCCAGCGACTTGTCGTTTGCAAGCCCCATGATGAGGCCGCGCTTGTTCTTCATCAGACCGGTCATTCGCCGTTCGTTCCACTCTTGCTATCGACCCGCTTCGGGGCCCGCTTGTTCGCCTTTCCAAGCATATCCTGCTCTTCGGGCGTTTCCGAAAGCGCCGCATTCAATTCGGCGCCGACAACCATCCCTAAGCCGACCAGCCAGAAAAAGAAAAGTGCGATCATTACTCCGGCAAGGCTTCCGTAAGTCAGGTCATAGGCAAAGAATAGCCGAAGAACGACCGGAAGAACGCTTGTAACGACCAGCCACCATACCGTTACAAGCAAGGCGCCGGGCCACTTGGGATATCCCCTGCGGCGATATTCGCCCGGAGTGAGCGAGTAGAACAGCAGGTATAACGAAAGAAACAGTCCGCCCGCCGGAACGAACCGCGAAAGCGAAAGGCCGGTAAGGCGGCTGGCAAGCTGGGGCATCCAGGCATCGATGATCTGCTGGGCGGCGGTGATCCCCACTTGCAGTCCGATCGACAGGAAAAGCAGGACGGTTGCGCCCAGCACGATCGCGGTCGAAACCAGGCGATATCGCCAATATGCATATTCCGTCTTCGTGCCGTATGCGCGGCGCAGCAGATCGCGCACGGTTTCGATCAGGCTGCCGGTGGTCCACAGCCCGATCAGGCCGCCCGCCCAGAGCAGCCAGCCCGTTCGCGCCTCTATCACCGCGCGACCGACCGGGGCCACCGCCTGCGCCACCACCGGCGGCAGGGCCAGGATCACGGTGTTCACCGCGATCGCGCGCTGGCTGGTCTCTCCGATAAGCGAAAAAACCGCGGCACTGACGATGAAGAACGGGAACAGCGCAAACATCACCATGTAGGCAAGGTTTCCGGCGTGGATCAGCCCGTCGTTATAGACGCCGGTCCACACGCGCCGCGCGATTTCCAGGTTGCGCCTCGCCGCTCCGCCCCGTTCGCCGCCTTCCGCCAGCCCGGCTTTCCAGCGCAGGGCATCGCGGCGGCGGCCTTCGGGCGAGAGATCGACAAGTTCGCGCAGTTCGTGCGCGGCGGTGCGAAGTTCTTCGCCCTCGCGCACGATCCCGGCTCAGACCCCCAGGTCCGCGCGCAGGTTGCGCGCGTCGCGCCATCCTTCAAGGCGCTTTGTCAGGTCCGCATCGTCGGCGGGAAGGTCCACCTGCAGGGTAACAAGCTGGTCGCCCCGCCCGCCGCCCTTGGCGGGAAAACCCCTGCCCTTCAGCCGCAGGGTCTTGCCGCTGGAACTGCCGGGCGAAACCGTCAGCATCACCGGACCGTCCACGGTGGGCACTTTCACTTTCGCCCCGTTCACCGCTTCATCGAGCGAGATCGGCAGGTCGAGCCGGATGTTATCACCGTCGCGTTCGTAGAACGGGTGTCCGCCCACTTCGATGACCACGATGGCATCGCCCGCGCCGCCGGGGCCGGCTTCGCCCTTGCCCGCAAGTCGCATCTGCGTGCCCGATTCAAGTCCTGCGGGCAGCTTGAGGTCGATCGTCTTGCCGTCGGACAGCGTGATGCGCTGGTCGGCACGCGTTGCCGCGTCGATGAACGAAACCTTCAGCCGGTATTGCACGTTTGCGCCGCGCGGTGGCGGTCCGGCGCGGCGTCCACCCATTCCGGCACCCATTCCGGCGCCCATTCCCGCACCCGCTCCGCCGCGTCCGCCGCCGAACAGGCCTTCGAACAGGTCGCCAAGGTCGATATTCTCAGCCCCGCCGCCCATTCCGCCGGGACCGCCGCCGAATCCCTCGAACCCGCCGTCGTGGCGAAAGCCGCCTCCGCCGCCCCTGAAGCCTCCGCCGCCCCCGCCGCCGAAGCCGAAAGGCATGGCGGGGTTGCCGTCGGCGTCTATCTCGCCACGGTCGAACTGCGCCCGCTTGTCCTTGTCGGACAGAAGGTCGTAAGCCTTGGTCACGTCCGAGAATTTCTCGGCCGCGTTGGGGTTGTCCTTGTTGCGGTCGGGGTGAAGTTCCTTCGCCAGCTTGCGATAGGCGGACTTGATGTCCTTCTCGCTCGCGCTACGGGTCACGCCCAGGGTCGCATAGGGGTCTGCTGCCATGGCTTATAGCTAGGTTGCGTCGCCGTCTGCCGCAAGCGGCGCTTTCCTGTTCATGCACGCTTGGCTAGGCCGAAACGGTGCAATTGATCGCGGTCATGGCATTTGTTGGATGGACATGGCCCTGTGCGCCGGTCGCCAGGCCGCGTACCATTATCGTCAACTTCGCAAGGAAACCGCAGTGCCAGATGAACAGACGGAAGATGCGATCCCCCATGCCAACCCCTTCGCCATCTTCGAGGACTGGTTTGCGCAGGCAAAGGCCAGCGAGCCCAACGATCCCAATGCGATGGCGCTTGCCACGGCAACGCCCGCGGGCGCGCCTTCGCTGCGTATGGTGCTTCTGAAAGGCCACGGCGCGGACCTGGGCGATCATGGCGGTTTCGTGTTCTATACCAATTTCCAGAGCCGCAAGGGCGTGGAACTGGCTGCCAACCATCAGGTCGCGTTGCTGTTCCACTGGAAATCGCTGCGCCGGCAAGTGCGGGTGGAGGGCACCGTAAGCGAAGTGAGCGCGGCGCAGGCCGATGCCTATTTCGCCAGCCGCCATCCCGAATCGCGCCTTGGCTCTGCCGCGTCCGACCAGTCGCGCCCGCTGGACCGGCGCGAAACCTATCTGGAACGGGTAGAGGCGATCCGCGCCGAATATCCCGATGGCAACGTTCCGCGCCCGGCGCACTGGTCTGGCTATCTGGTCACGCCCGCCGCGATAGAGTTCTGGCAGGACCGCGCGCATCGCCTTCACGAACGCCGCCGCTTCGTTCGCGACGGAGATGACTGGACCAGCACGCTGCTCTATCCTTAAGAAGGGCCGCGATGAAAAAGCCGACCACCCATGAAGATCATGTCGCCGCGCGCGGGGAACTGAACCGCCGCGCCGCCTATGCCAGCATTTCCGCGGCATTGGTGCTGGGCGGCATGAAGACATGGGCGGTCGCGTCCACCGGTTCCACCGCGATGCTGGGCAGCCTTGCGGATACCGCGCTTGACCTTGTGGCCAGCCTTGCAACCCTGCTGGGCGTGTGGATCGCGGCCATCCCGGATGATCACAACCACCGCTTCGGCCACGGCAAGGCAGAGGCGCTGGCCGCGATGTTCCAGGTGGTGCTGATCTCCATTTCCGCGCTGGGCCTTGCCTGGCGCGCAATCTCGCAATGGATTTCGGGCGAGACGATGCGCGATGCGGGAACCGGCATCGCGGTTTCGGTTGTCGCCATCGCCATCACGCTGGCGCTGGTCGCCTATCAGCGCCACGTGATCCGGCGGACGGGCTCGGTGGCGATCACCACCGACAGCGTCCATTACCAGTCGGACCTTTTGCTGAACATTGCGGTGATCGCGGCGCTGGCGCTTGAACAATACGCGGGTGTCCACGGGGCCGATCCGGCCTTCGCTCTGGGGATCGCCGCGTGGCTGGGCTGGGGCGCCTGGAACGCATCGGAAACCGCGATCAACCAGCTGATGGATCACGAATGGCCGCTGGAAAAGCGGGAGCGGTTTCTTGAGGTCGTCGCCCGCCATCCGGAACTGAAGGGGCTGCACGATCTGCGTACCCGCACCAGCGGCAACCGCGATTTCGTGCAGTTCCACGTGTGGATCGACGGCCGCATGACGGTGACCGAAGCGCACCGCGTGATGGACGAGATCGAAGAGACCGTCCTCAAGGCATTCCCGGGCATCGAAGTGCTGATCCACCCCGATCCGGAAGGTTTGGTGGACGAGGACGAGATCGGCTCGCAGGATCTGCTGGCGCCCGGCCCCGAAGGCGAAAGCCCGGCGCTTGTGGCGCAAGGCCCGCCGCCGACCGCCGATTGAGGATGCCTGCATGACCAGCGTTCCCTATGTCCACGTAGACGCCTTCACCGCCACGCCGCTTGCCGGCAACCAGGCGGCGGTGATGACGCTCGATGCCTGGCCGGACGATGCACTGCTGCAAAGGATCGGCGCGGAAAACATGTTCGCCGAAACCGCCTTCCTTGTCCGCGATGCAAGCGGAGAGGCGGACTGGGAGCTGCGCTGGTTCACGCCCGAACTCGAGATTCGCCTGTGCGGACACGCGACGCTTGCCTCCGGCCATGTGCTGCTCTGCGCCGATCCGGCGAAAGACCGCGTCACCTTCCGCACCCGCAAGGCCGGGGTGCTGGAAGTGCGGCGCGATGGCGATGCCGGATATGCGCTGGCGCTTCCCGCGATCCGCACGGCGCCCGCCGATTATCCTGGAGCCGTGCCCCTGCTGGGTGGACCGACCCCGCGCGAGATCTGGCGCAGCCCGGATCGCTATTCGATCCTGCTGTTCGCCTCTGCGGATGAGGTTTGCGCGCTTTCGCCCGATTTCAAGGCACTGGCCGCACTGGGAGACGACCAGTTCATCTGCACCGCCCCCGGCAAAGGGCATGCCAGCGGCGCCGACGTAGTGAGCCGCGTCTTCGTGCCCGGTGCGGGCGTGGACGAGGATTCGGCGACCGGGTCCGCCCACGCCGCGCTGACGCCGTTCTGGGTCGACAGGCTGGGCCGCGCGTCCTTCACCGCGCACCAGGCATCGCGGCGCGGCGCGGACTTCACTTGCCGGCTGGACGGAGACCGCGCATGGCTGGGCGGCCATTGCGTGACCGTGGTGGAAGGCGTGTTCAACCTGCCGGGTTGATGCGCTAGCGGTCCGATTCCGACATTTGCATCCCTGCCGGCTCGGCGGCAGTCCATTCAATCGAACACGTGGACCAGGTCGCCCAGCCGATCGACAACCGGGCGCAGCTTGTCGTCCTGCGTCTTGCCCAGCCGAACCACGACCAGCTTCTGGCGGGGCGAGACCATCACGTATTGCCCAAGGTGGCCGATCGCGCTGAACAGGTCTTTCGGTCCGCGATCGGGAAACAGGACCACCGGCTGCCCCTTGCCCGGTTCGCGGTTCAGCCAGATCTGCGCGCCGTAATCAGGCTCTCGCGGCGATGGCGTGGTCATGAAATCGATCCACCCGCGCGGTATGATCTGCGATCCGCCGACCGAGCCCTTGTTGCGCAGGAATTCGCCGAATTTCGCCCAGTCGCGCGCCGTTCCGTGGATCAGGCTGCCGCCGATCAGGGTGCCCGACGCATCGAATTCGGGCACCATCGACGTCATGCCGGCGGGCTGGAACAGGCGCGTGCGCAGATAGGTGGAAACCGCGCGTCGGCGCGCGTCGGCATCGCCGCCGGGGGCCAGCACGCGCGCGGCAAGGTCTGCCAGGATCACGCTGGTGGATGTCGAATACTGGAAGTGCTTTCCCGGCTCGAAAGCTAGGGGCTGGTCTTCGGCATAGCGCGCCATGTCGTCGCGCCCGTCAAGGAACAACATCCGCACTTCATCGGACCTGAACGGCGGGCTGATCGCTTCGGAGTGGCGCAGGCCGGACCGCATCTGCAGCAACTCGCGCAGCGTGATCTCTCCGCGCGGATCGCCGGGGCGCTGCCACGCGGGAATCGGCACCGGTTCGTCCAGCCGCAGGCGGCCGTCGGACACCAGCATCCCGATCATCACACCGGTCACGCTCTTGGCCATCGACCAGCTGACGAAGCGCGTCTGACGAGTGTATCCCTTCCCGTAACGCTCGGCCACGATCTTCCCGCCGCGCATCACCACCACCGCGCGCGTTTCCGATGCCGCCGGATCGGTGAACAGCGCATCGACCGCGCGGGCCAGCTTCTCGCGATTCGCGCCCGGCTTCTCTGCCACCGCGGCCAGCGCCTGGGGCGAGAGCGGTGGAACGGCGGTCGCGGACTTGTGCCCGCAAGCCGCAAGGGCTGGCAGCAGGGCGACAGGCAGGATAAGGGTCAGGCGCATCGCGCATTCTTTCGACCAATTCCCCGGCATATGGCAACCACCCAGCAAAAATCGTCGCGCAAATCCCGCCGTCCCGCATCGCGCGGCCGCCATCGCAGGCGCTGGCTGCTGTTGCCGCTGGCGCTGCTGGCCGGATTGGCGGCGTGGTACTGGCCCACGATCCATGGCTATGCGATCACCGGCACGTCCTATGGCGCGCGCGTGGCCTGCTCTTGCCGGTTCGTCGGCGGGCGCGGCCTTGCGGACTGCAAGAAGGACTTCGAGCCGGGCATGGAATTCGTGATGTTGAGCGAGGATGCTTCCGCGCAAAGCGTTACCGCGCGCATCCCGCTGATCTCCAGCCAGACCGCGACCTATCGGCCCGGTTGGGGGTGCCAGCTGCAACGCTGGAAAGACTAGGTCCTGACACTAGGACGCAGCGTCGGCCGTGTCTGCCTCGCGGTCGCTCCAGCGCTCGGTTTCCCCGATCCACCCGCCGCCGATCACGCGCTCGCCCGCATAGATCACCGCCGCCTGTCCGGGCGCGACTCCGTATTCCGGCTGCTGGAAGCGGATCGCGGTCGCCGCGCCGTCGCCCAGCGGCCCGTCGAGCACGACCGGCACCGGCTTCGCCAGCGAACGGACCTTCGCGGTCAGCGGTTCGCCTTCGGGCATCGGGCCGATGCGGTTCGTTTCGACCAGCCGCGCCGCGCCCGTTGCCAGCATGCGCTTCGGCCCAACCAGAACGCGGTGCTTTTCGGCATCGATTCCCGTCACGTAAAGCGGTTTGGGCTGGCCGCCGATTTCCAGTCCGCGACGCTGTCCAACGGTATAGTGGATGATGCCGCGGTGTGCGCCCAGCACTTCGCCGCTTTGCGCGTGGACGATTTCGCCGCCGGTTTCGGCTTCGGGACGAATCGCGCGAACGATCTTCGCATAATCGCCATCGGGCACGAAGCAGATGTCCTGGCTGTCGGGCTTCATGGCCACGGCCAGGCCCATGCCTTCGGCGATGCGGCGCACGTCCTGCTTGGGCAGCCCGCCCAGCGGGAATCGCAGGAAATCGAGCTGCGAATCGGTGGTGCCGTAAAGGAAATAGCTCTGGTCGCGCGCCGGGTCTGCCGCGCGGTGCAGTTCGGCGCCTGCACTGCCTTCCACACGGCGCACATAATGGCCGGTGGCAAGCGCATCGGCCCCCAGGTCGCGCGCCATCGCCAGCAGGTCGGTGAACTTCGGCCCCATGTTGCAGCGGATGCAGGGGATCGGCGTGCGTCCGGCCATGTATTCGTCGGCGAAACGCTCAACCACCTCGTCGCGAAAGGCGCTTTCGTGGTCGAAAACGTAATGCGCGATGCCCAGCCTGTCGGCCACGGCGCGCGCATCGCGGATGTCGTCGCCCGCGCAACACGCGCCCTTGCGGCCGGTCGCCGCGCCATAATCGTAAAGCTGGAGCGTGATGCCGATGGTTTCCAGCCCGGTCGCCGCGGCCAGCCCGGCGACGACCGAACTGTCCACGCCGCCCGACATCGCCACGACGATGCGCCGCGCGCCTTCGGGCAGGCCGAAAAGCGCAGCCGCATCGGCGGTGCTGCCGGTAACCTTGCCGATATCCAAGCCGGTGATGTTCATCGATGCGCCCATAAACCCCGATGCAGTATCGCGAAACCCCGCCATTCCGGAACGGCTCGCCGGGAAAGAACCTAATCGGAGGTAAATGGGGGGTTTACCCTTGATTATCCATGCCGGGGTTAGAAGCACGGTCATGGAGATGACCTTTCACCCTTCGCGACCTGCGGATTACGGCGAGTCGCAGCACGAATTGCGCGCGCTTGGCTGGGCAGAGCTGTGCGCGCGGATCGGGGCAGCGCAGGATTTGCGCGACGTGATGCGGCAAGGCGATGCCGCCGTGGCCCTTGAGGGCAGCTTCCACCGTCCGGCGGCACGCGCCCTTGCGCGAATCAGGACCACGGGCGGGGAAGGATTCGAGACCGGATTCGAAGAACGTGAATCGGTTATTAACCCAATCCCTTCAGCCCATGGCAAAGACGGGTCGGGCACACATGGTGGTGAGCCGGGGCAGCGCCCCGGCAAGGGCTGAATTCGAGAAGTTGGAATGATCGAGAACCAGAAAATCCGACCCGCGCAGGTCATTGGCCCACTCGGGGAGCCGCTCACGCTGGACAATCTGCCGCCGCCGGACACCACCCGCTGGGTCGTGCGGCGCAAGGCGGAAGTCGTTGCCGCCGTAAATGGCGGACTTCTGACGATCGAGGAGGTTTGCGAACGATACAGCCTTACGCTGGAGGAATTCGCCTCGTGGCAGCGCGCGGTTGACCGGTCGGGGATGCAGGGCCTGCGCGTTACGCGCATCCAGCATTACCGCGATCTTTACGAGCGCCAGCTGAAATACTGATCCGGCGCTTCTGCGCGATACGAAGGGCGGTCGCTCCCGGCGGGGCGGCCGCCCTTCGCATATCTGCCCTTTGCGGATAGGAATGCGTCCTCTCAATGACTTGCCGGGGTCACGTCGCTTGTCGAGCCGCAATTGCCCTTGGTCGGTCATGGGTCTAAGGAGCGCGCCGATTGCGCCTATCGGGGAAAGCGCACGGCATGGCGCAAGCTTGTCGGGACTGATTTAGCGATGTAATACACCGAATTCGGGACGCCGGGGAAGCTATCCTTGCGCGCCTGCCGGGACGAAGGCTTGTGAAGGACATGAACTACGAGACGAGCATCGACGCGGGAAGCACTGCGTCGCCCGAGCATTTCGATGACGGGATGGATGGCGATGAAGCGAAGTCGCGCCGGTTGCCGTGGATCATCGGGATCGTCCTCGCCGTTCTGGCGGTGGGCGGCTATGTCTATTCGCACCGCAGCGGTGCTGGCGAGGGCGCGGCTGCACAGGCGGGACAGCAGCAGGTCGTGACGGTAGTCGCGCCCGGTCGCACTGCCATTTCCAGGACCGTTACCGCCAGCGGCACGCTTGCCGCCCGGCGCGAACTGCCGGTCGGCATAGCGGGTGAAGGTGGCAAGGTTTCGCGTGTGCTGGTGGATGCGGGCGACTGGGTGAAGGCCGGACAGGTTCTCGCCGTGGTCGATCGATCGGTCCAGTCACAGCAGATCGCTGCGCAGGCGGCCAACGTTTCCGTGGCGGAAGCCAACGCCCGCCTTGCCCAGTCGAACCTCGATCGCGCGATGAAGCTGGTGGATCGCGGCTTCATCTCCAAGGCCGATATCGACCGGCTGACCGCGACGCGCGATTCTTCTGTCGCGCAGGTCCGGGTCGCGAAGGCAACGCTCGGCCAGTTGCAGGCCAGCACCGCCCGGCTCAACGTTGTCGCGCCCGAAGCGGGCCTCGTGCTGACGCGCGGGATCGAGCCGGGACAGGTAATCAGCCCTGGCACCGGCGTGCTGTTCTCGATCGCCAAGGGTGGCGAGATGGAAATGCAGGCCCATGTTTCCGAAGCGGACCTTGCGCAAATGTCCGTGGGCGAGAGTGCGAAGGTCGTCCCGGTCGGTGACCAGAAGGCATTCGACGGGCGGATCTGGCAAGTTGCGCCCACGGTGAACCAGCAGAGTCGCGAAGGGATCGTTCGCATCGCGCTTGCCTACAATCCGGCGCTGCGCCCGGGCGGTTTTGCCACTGCCACGATCAGCAGCGGCGTGGTCGATGCGCCGCAGCTTCCCGAATCGGCGATCCAGAGCGACGAAAAGGGCAGCTATGTCTACATCGTGGGCAAGGACAACAAGGTGGTCCGCCGCGACGTGAAGACCGGCGTGGTGAACGAACGCGGCATCGCCGTGATCCAGGGCCTGACCGGCAACGAAAAGGTTGTGCTGCGCGCCGGCGGGTTCCTCAACCCCGGCGACAAGGTGAAGCCCGTGGCTGCAAAGCCGGGAAGCGCCGGCTGAGCGGGGACGGTCAATGAACTTCCGCAACCTTTCCGCGTGGTCGATCCGCAATCCGGTCGTCCCCATCGTCCTGTTCCTGGCGCTGACCATCGCGGGCATCGTCTCGTTCATGGGCATGAAGGTCCAGGACCAGCCCGACATTGAGTTCCCGATGGTGATCGTCTCGATCAGCCAGCCGGGCGCAGCGCCGACCGAGATCGAGAACCAGATCACGCAGCGGGTGGAATCCGCCGTGCGCACGATCGAGGGCGTGGACGTGATCTCGTCAACCGCGACGGAAGGCAACAGCACCACGCGGGTGCAGTTCAAGATCGGCACCGATATCAACGCCGCGGTCAACGAAGTGAAAAATCAGGTCGATCAGGTGCGCGGCGATCTGCCTGACGGCATTCTCGAACCGCAGGTCTTCAAGGTAAACACCTCGTCGAACCCCATCGCCTATTTCGCGGTTTCGGCCGATGACATGACGATGGAGCAGCTTTCCTGGTTCATCGACGATACGGTGACCAAACGATTGCTGTCCGTTCCGGGCATGGCCGAGGTCCATCGCGGCGGCGGTGTGGACCGCGAGATCGAGGTGGTGCTGAACCCCGCGCGAATGAACTCGCTCGGCGTCACGGCCGCGCAGGTGAACAACGCGCTGCGTTCTCTGAATATCAACGCAGCCGGCGGGCGGACAGAGCTTGCCGGTTCACGGCAGGCCGTGCGCGTGCTGGGCAACGCAAGCGATGCCTACAAGCTTTCGCAAACGGAAATTGCGATTGGCAATGGCCGCACTGTCCGCCTGGGTGATATCGCGAAAGTGCGCGACGGCTATAGCGAACTGACCCGGATCGCCAAGATCAACGGACGTCCGGCGGTGACCATCTCCATCGCGCGTTCGCGCGGGGAGTCGGACGTCAGCGTCTATGATGACGCGGTCAAGGAACTGAACAAGATCGAGAAGGAGCAGGGCGGGCGCGTCCACTTCACCAACGTCTTCAACTCGGTGCAGTACACCAAGGAGCAGTACCATTCGTCTATGTCGGCGATGGTCGAAGGCGCGATTCTGGCGGTGATCGTGGTGTTCTTCTTCCTGCGCGACTGGCGCGCGACGATCGTTTCGGCGCTGGCTATCCCGCTGTCGTCGATCCCCACGTTTTTCGTGCTGCACCTGATGGGCTTCACGCTCAACACGATGTCACTGCTCGCGCTCGGCCTTGTCGCGGGCGTGCTGGTCGATGACGCGATCGTCGAAATCGAGAACATCGTGCGCCACATGCGAATGGGCAAAAGCGCGTATCAGGCATCGATAGACGCGGCGGACGAGATCGGCCTGGCGGTCGTCGCGACGACGTTTTCGATCGTCGCGGTGTTCTTCCCGGTCGCGTTGATGCCCGGTGTTTCGGGGCAGTTCTTCAAGAACTTTGGCCTGACCGTGGTTGTCGCCGTGCTGTTCAGCCTGCTGGTCGCGCGCATGATAACACCGATGGTCGCGGCCTATTTCCTGAAGGCGCACGGGCAGGAAAGCCATGGCGAAGGGCCGATGATGGACCGTTACATGAAGGTCCTTCACTGGTCGCTCAATCGCGACAAGGCCGAAGCCATTCGCAGCCGGCTGGTTCCGGCCAGCGGGCGCTGGTGGCACGTGATCGTCGGCACAGTTCTGTGGTTGCTGGTTGTCGCGGCATTTCCGGCGGCGGTTTACGGTGTCGTGAAACTTGGCGGCATGCTGAAACTGCCCGGCCTGGCCACGGCGATTGCGGCCCTTGTCGCGGGCGTTGCCGGGGTGATCGTTGCGGCCAAGGTGATTTCGTCCGTTGTCGGCCTGTCCAGCGGGCCGTTCGCCCGTTGGTACGGCTATGTCGCCCAGCGCGTCGATGCGCGTATCCGCGGCGATCACCGCGTATGGATGCTGGGTGTCGGCCTTGGTGCGCTGGCGCTGAGCGGGCTGATCGTCTCGCAGATTCCACAGCAGTTCTTCCCCGATACCGACATCGATTATGCGACGGTGAATATCGAGATGGTGCCGGGCACGACGCTTGAGCAAACCGAAAAGGTGACGGACAAGGTCGTTGCTCTCCTTGCCAGGCAACAGGAAGTGAAGAACCAGCTCGAATCCGTTCGCGAGGCAAGCGCGAATGTCTATGTCACGCTTCGCAACGACCGTAAGCGTTCGAGTATTGAATTCTCGCGCCAGCTCGCACCCGTGCTGCAGGCCATCCCCGACGCGCGCGTGACGTTCCAGGACATGAATGGCGGGGGGCCGGAAAGCGGTTCGGGCCGGGCGATCAGCGTAATGCTGTCAGGCTCGGACCCCCAACTGCTGCAGAGCACCGCGCAGACGCTGGTCAAGCAGATGAGCGGGCTGAAAAGCGTGGTCGCGCCGCGTATCAGCGCCGACCTGAAGCGGCCGGAGATCGTGATCACCCCCCACTTCGATCTTGCTGCGTCGCTGGGCGTCAACACCGCGGCCATGAGTCAGGTAATCCGCATCGCCACGCTGGGCGAGATCGACCAGAACAGTGCCAAGTTCTCCTTGTCCGACAGACAGATTCCCATCCGCGTCAAGCTGGCGGAGGATTCGCGGCGCGAGATCGCGACAATCGAGAACCTTCCGGTGCCCACCGCAAGCGGCGGATCGGTGCCGCTGTCCACGGTGGCGACGATCAGCTTCGGGTCCGGCCCGACTTCGATCCAGCGCTATAACCAGAGCCGCCGCGTGTTCGTTGGCGCAGACCTTCCGCCCGGCGGGCAGAAGGGCGTGGCCGATGCCGAGATCAGGAAGCTGCCGATCATGCAGAACCTGCCGCAGGGCGTGTCCAACACCGCTGCCGGGCAGGACCGATTCCAGGCGGAGATGTTGCACAACTTCGGAATCGCACTCGCTTCGGGTGTAATGCTGGTTTTCTCGGTCCTCGTGCTGCTTTATCGTCGGTTCGTGTCGCCGCTGGTCAACATGGGTTCGCTTTTCCTTGCGCCGCTGGGCGGATTGATCGCGCTGATCATCGTGAACCAGCCGTTTTCGCTGCCGGTGTTCATCGGCATCCTCATGCTCTTCGGCATCGTGGCCAAGAACTCGATCCTGCTGATCGACTTTGCCCTTGAAGAGATGGCGTCCGGTGTGCCCAAGCAGCAGGCGGTGACCGATGCAGGACACAAGCGCGCCCAGCCGATCGTGATGACCACGGTGGCGATGGTCGCGGGCATGGTCCCCACGGCGCTTTCGCTGGGCGGCGACGCGGGCTGGCGCGCGCCGATGGGCATCGTCGTGATCGGCGGGCTGACGCTGTCCACGCTGCTGACGCTGTTGATCGTCCCCGCCGGATTCAGCCTTGCCGACGGGCTTGAAAAGCGCCTGGGTCCGTGGCTGGCCCGCAATGTCCTTGGATACGAGCCGCATCATCGCGGTTCGGGTTCCCACGCGCCGGAGGCCGTTCCCGCGGAGTGACCAGCACGCCCTCCGATCCGGCCGCAAGGCCGGCTGCAGCCGCCCGGGCCCGTGGGGCGATTCGGCGGGCGCCGGGCCTGCTCGTGCCGGTCGACCGGGCGCGGCGAATGCGGATTATCGCGACGGCGCTGTTGCTGGCGATGGCCGGGCTGTTCGTCGTTTCGCGGCACTTCCTGGGCCTCCACCCCGCCTGGGGTTACGTTCGCGCCTTTTCCGAAGCGGCGATGGTCGGCGGACTGGCGGACTGGTTTGCCGTAACCGCGCTGTTCCGCCGCCCGCTGGGCCTGCCGATCCCGCACACGGCGATCATTCCCGAAAACAAGGACCGCATCGCCGATACGATGGCGGTGTTCCTGCAGGAGAACTTCCTGACGCCGCAGGTCGTCGCGCGTCGCCTTTCGGGCATGAACGCCGCCGCCGCCGCCGGTGCCTTCCTGTCCGACCCGCA
This sequence comes from Novosphingobium sp. ZN18A2, assembly GCF_036784765.1. Classification (NCBI taxonomy): domain Bacteria; kingdom Pseudomonadati; phylum Pseudomonadota; class Alphaproteobacteria; order Sphingomonadales; family Sphingomonadaceae; genus Novosphingobium; species Novosphingobium sp. ZN18A2. The sequence goes on from NZ_CP136651.1 coordinate 393,239, forward strand.
AGGGGGCGAGGGGCGGCTGCGCGAAGGCGCGGCAAACCTGTTCGCCGATGTGCTGGAATCGCTCGACCAGGAAAAGCTGGGCGGCATCGCCAAGAACGCGCTGCGCACGCAGCTTGAAAAGTGGCAGGTCAGCCCGCTGCTCGGCAACCTGCTGGGCGCCGCTATCGCCGATGGACGGCACATGCCGGTGATCGAGGCGTTGATCCGCCGCGCGGCGATGACGCTGGAAGACAACGAAGACGTGATCCGCGCGATGATCCACGACCGCGCGAACACCCTGTTGCGCTGGACCAAGCTGGACGAACGGCTGGCGAACGCCATCCTCGATGGCCTCTACAAGCTCCTTGCCGAAACCGTGGTGGTGCCCGACCATCCGCTGCGCCGCCGGATTGAAGACGGGCTGGAACAGCTTGCGCACGATCTCGTCCACGATCCCCAAATGCGCGACCGGGTGGAGCGCATGAAGGTGGAAATCCTTGCCAATCCCGCTTTCGGCCAATGGCTCGATGCGCTTTGGGAGCGGGGCCGGACACGCCTGCTGGCCATGGTGCGCGAACCCGAAGGCGTACTGGCCGGTCAACTGGGAGACAGCCTGGCCGAACTGGGACGCGCGCTTGAAACGGACAAGCGACTGCAGATTCTGGTCAATCGCTTCGCGCGGCGTACGCTGGTGGGCGTTTCCAGCCGCTATGGCACGCAGATCGTGCGACTGGTTTCCGAAACCGTGCGCCGCTGGGATGCGCGCACCGTAACCGACCGGATCGAGGGCGCAGTGGGCCGCGACCTGCAGTTCATTCGCGTCAACGGCACGCTGGTGGGCGGGCTTGTCGGCGTGGCGATTCATACCGTGGATATCTGGCTATGACCCCGTACCTGTCGGACACCGCACCGATGATCGCTACCGACCGGCTGGAACTCTGGCGGCCGCGCCCCGGGGACGAACGCGGCCTGTTCGACGTGGTCGCCCCCGAAGAGGTCCGCTATTTCCTCGGCAACCGGCCGACCAGCATGGGCGAAGAGGCGGCGCGCCTTTTGCGCAACGCCGGATCGTGGGCGCTGTTCGGCTATGGCACGTTCGTTCTGCGCGAGAAGGGGCGCGACGAAATCGCGGGGATCGCCGGGGTGTTCCATTCATGGCGCGGCTTCGGCAAGGGCATGGACGACACGCCCGAAGCGGGTTGGATCCTGCGGCAGGACACGTGGGGCAAGGGCTATGCCGGCGAAGCGATGCGCGCCGCGCTTGCCTGGTTCGACGGTGCGCATGGCAAACGCCGGATCGCCTGCATGATTGAGGATGGTCATGACGCTTCGCTGGCGCTGGCGGCAAAGCTGGGCTTCTCTCGCTATGACACGCACCAGCCCGATCAGGGCGAACGCGCGCTGATCCTGCTGGAACGCACCTGATCCGGCGGAACGAAGGCTGCCCATGAAAAAGGGCCGGAGAACCTGCGTTCCCCGACCCCTTTCGATTTCGAGCGTTGGCTCGGCGCGGGCTTAGAAGCCCATGCCGCCCATGCCACCCATGCCGCCCATGTCGCCGCCCATAGGGGGCATCGCGGGCTTGTCTTCGGGCAGTTCGCTGATCGCCGCTTCGGTGGTGATCAGCAGGCCGGCAACCGAAGCCGCATCCTGAAGCGCGGTGCGAACGACCTTGGTCGGGTCAACCACGCCGGCATCCACGAGGTTCTCGTAAACGTCGGTCGCGGCGTTGAAGCCCTTGGTTTCGTCGTTTTCGCGCAGCAGGTTGCCCGCAACGACCGCGCCATCGTGGCCGGCGTTTTGGGCGATCTGGCGGATCGGCGCTTCGACTGCCTTGCGCACGATGTCCACACCGCGGGTCTGGTCGTCGTTGGCGCCCTTGAAGCCGTCAAGCACCTTTGCGGCGTAGAGAAGGGCCGTACCGCCACCGGGGACGATGCCTTCTTCCACAGCGGCGCGGGTCGCGTGAAGCGCGTCGTCGACGCGGTCCTTGCGTTCCTTCACCTCGACTTCCGAAGCACCGCCGACCTTGATCACCGCAACACCGCCAGCCAGCTTGGCCAGGCGTTCCTGCAGCTTTTCACGGTCGTAATCGCTGGTCGTGGTCTCGATCTGCGCGCGGATCTGCTCGACACGGGCCTTGATGTCTTCGGCCGAACCCGAACCGTCGACGATCGTGGTGTTGTCCTTGTCGATGGTGACCTTCTTGGCTTCGCCAAGCATGCCCAGCGTAACGCTTTCCAGCTTGATGCCCAGGTCTTCGCTGATCATCTCGCCCTGCGTGAGGATCGAGATGTCCTGCAGCATCGCCTTGCGGCGATCGCCGAAGCCCGGCGCCTTGACTGCCGCGACCTTCAGGCCGCCGCGCAGCTTGTTGACCACGAGGGTAGCCAGCGCTTCGCCTTCGATGTCCTCGGCGATGATGAGGAGCGGACGACCCGACTGCACCACGGCCTCGAGGATCGGCAGCATCGCCTGGAGCGACGACAGCTTCTTCTCGTGGATCAGGATGTAGGGGTTTTCCAGCTCGACAGTCATCTTGTCGGGGTTGGTCACGAAGTAGGGCGAAAGGTAGCCGCGGTCGAACTGCATGCCTTCGACGACGTCGAGCTCGAACTCGAGTCCCTTGGCTTCCTCGACGGTGATCACGCCTTCCTTGCCGACCTTTTCCATCGCTTCGGCGATCTTTTCGCCGACTTCGACGTCGCCGTTGGCCGAAATGATGCCGACCTGGGCGATTTCCTTGTTGCCCGAAACGTCCTTCGAACGGCCCTGCAGGTCAGCGATCACCTTGGTCACGGCAAGGTCGATGCCGCGCTTCAGGTCCATCGGGTTCATGCCCGCCGCAACCGACTTCATGCCTTCGCGAACGATCGCCTGGGCCAGCACGGTGGCGGTGGTGGTGCCGTCACCGGCAAGATCGTTGGTCTTGCTGGCGACTTCGCGCAGCATCTGCGCGCCCATGTTCTCGAACTTGTCCTTGAGTTCGATTTCCTTGGCGACGGAAACGCCGTCCTTGGTGATGCGCGGAGCGCCGAAGCTCTTGTCGATCACCACGTTGCGGCCCTTGGGGCCGAGCGTGACCTTCACCGCGTCGGCGAGGATGTCCACGCCCTTGAGAATGCGCTCACGAGCGTCGCGCGAGAAGCGTACGTCCTTGGCTGCCATTTAATGTCTCCTGAATTCGTCATCCCAGCGAAAGCTGGGATCGGGTGGCGCCGGGTGCGCCGTTGAAATGTTCGGTCCGGATGCCCGAGACCCCTGCTTTTGCAGGGGTGTCCGTTATCGCCTGATGATCAGGCAATCACCCCAAGGATGTCCGATTCCTTCATGATCAGCAGGTCTTCACCGTCGACCTTGACTTCGGTGCCCGACCACTTGCCGAACAGCACGCGGTCGCCAACCTTCACGTCGAGCGGCTGGACCTTGCCGCTTTCGTCGCGGGCGCCATTGCCAGCGGCCACGATCTCGCCCTCGGCGGGCTTTTCCTTGGCGCTGTCGGGGATGATGATGCCGCCGGCGGTCTTTTCCTCGGCCTCGACGCGGCGCACGAGCACGCGGTCGTGCAGCGGGCGGAAGTTCATGAGTAGTGCTCCCTCTACCAGGTAAGAATATTGCTGTTGGCACTCACGCAGGGAGAGTGCCAGCGGCGCGCATATGGGTGCGTGCCGACAGGGCGTCAAGCATACCGGTGCAGATTCTTTTCGCCGGAATGAACGACAACCGGAAAAGTCGCTCAGGCGGGGAGGAGAGCCAGCTTCCTGCGCCGTCCCCAACGCTGGAGCATCAGCGCGGCGACGACCACCAGCCCCGCCATCAGGCCCAGCCACACGCCCGTACCGCCCAGCGGCGTGCGCAGGCCCAGCCACAGCGATGCCGAAAAGCCTACCGCCCAATAGCCGAACAGCGCATAGACCATCGGCACGCGCGTGTCCTGCAACCCCCGCAGCACCCCGGCTCCCACGGCCTGCGCCCCGTCGAACAGCTGGAACGCGGCGGCGATGGTCATGAATTGCAGGGCGAAGCCGACCATCGCGGCATTCTGCGGCGCATCGGGATCGATATAGAGCCGCAGCAGAAGGAGCGGCGCCAGCAGGATCGTTATGGCGGATACCGCCATGAAGCCGATGCCCAGCACGATGCCGGTCCACCCCGCGCGCGCGATGCCTGCCGCGTCGCGTGCGCCATAGGCAAGGCCGACGCGGATCGTGGCCGCCTGCGATACGCCGTAGGGCACCTGGAAGGCGATCGCCACAAGCTGCAGCGCCACGGTATGCGCCGCCAGCTCTGCCTCTCCGATCCGGCCCATCACGAAAGCCGCGCCGCTGAACAGTCCGGCCTCGGCCAGCACCGTGGCGGCAATCGGCAGGCCGATGCGCACGAGTTCGAAGAACCGGGCGGCTTCCGGCTTCCACCAGTTGCCCATCAGGCGGTAGCGGCGGAACCGCCTGTCGCGCCGGATGATCACGGCATAGGCCGCGCACATCGCAAGGCTGGTGGTGACGCTGGAAAGCGCGGAGCCTTCAAGCCCCAGCGCCGGCATCCCGAAATGGCCGAAAACGAAAACGTAGTTGCCGATCGTGTTCACTATCAGCGCCAGCAGCGTCACGGCGGTGCCGATGCCGGCCCGGCCCAGCGTGGACACGAACGTGCGCTGGAGCATGGCGAACGTCGAAGGGATGGCCGCGAACATCAGGATGTGCAGGAACGGCCTTGCCCGTGCGATCACCGCCTCTTCCTGTCCCGTCAGCCGCATCAGCGGGATGCCCGCCATGCAGACGGCCATGATGAACAGTCCCGATAAAAGCGCCAGCCACCCGGCCATGCGCACGGTTCGGCGCACTTCGCGCACCGCGTGGCGACGCTTGCCCAGCTCCGCCGCGATCAGCGGCGAGGCCGCGCCGACCAGGCTGGTCATGCTCCACAGCAGAAGGCCGAACAGCGCGACCGACAGCGACGATGCGGCCAGCTGTTCCTGTCCCAGCCGTGAAATGAACACCACGTCGACCGAATAGACCGCCATCTGCAACAGGTTCGCGCCCACCAGCGGCGCGGCAAGGCGCGCGGTTGCGGCCAGTTCCTGCGGCCAGGTAGAGGCGGGGCGATCGAACATCGGCGCTGCCGCATACGCCTTCGCCATCCATTGCGAAAGCGGCCATTATGGCGCTAATGCGCAATTGTCAGATTACAACATTAGCAAAATGAGATAGATGCGGAAGCGCATCTTCGAGGGAGTTGAGAGATGAGGAAGACATCGCAAATTCTCGCCGTGGCAATGCTGTCGGCAGCAGTGGCGGCCTGCGGCGGCGCCAAGAACGATACGTCTGCCAGCGGTGACGAGGCAGCGGCGCCCGCTGCAACCGAAGCGGCCCCGGCCGATTCCGCGGCGGCCACCGATACGGCAACAGCCTCAGACGCCGCGACGACCACCGAAGCTGCGGCGGAAACCACCGCGGCCGATGCCGCGCCAAAAGCCTTCGCGATCTGCAAGACCTGCCACTCCGTGGAGAAGGGCAAGAACATGATCGGGCCGAGCCTGTTCGCGGTCTATGGCACCAAGGCGGCCGAAGTTGCCGGCTACAACTTCAGCGATGCGATGAAGAAGTCCGGCCTTACCTGGGACGACGCCACGCTGGATACCTATCTGGCCAACCCGATGAAGGTCGTCCCCGGCACGAAGATGACTTACGCCGGGCAGCCGGACGAGGCCAAGCGCCAGGCGATCATCGCCTACCTGAAAACGCTCAAGTAAGCGCGCACCGGAAGGGGGCGGGAGCAATTCCGCCAGCCGCGAAGGGGCCGGGGCGGAATTGCTCCGGCCCTTTTCGTGCACGCTTCCCGCGTCTCTCGTGCGCGGCCTCTGGCCGGATTCGCCGGATTCTGCCATATATGGCCGCACAAGAAGGGCGAAAGGTACGCTCGGCATGAATACGGGACGCGGGAAACGGGAATGCGCGGCGGTTGTCGCATGGATGACCGTTTGCGCTGCCGTTCTTCCCGTTGCGGCCTTCGCGGCGGTGGATCGCGCATCCGATATGGCTGCGCCGCAAGGCGTTCCGGCGGCGGGTGGCGATAGCGCGCTGCCCACCGGATGCCCCGCGCCGGGGCTGGCGGATTCCGCAGGGCAGGATGTTTTCTTCCCCGGTGCGGGCGAGATGTTCACGCTGCCGCCGGTCCCTGCGGACGAGCTTCCGCCCGGTTGCCGGACCGTTGAACCGCCTGCCGCGCCGCTGCCGCCGCCACGCCCGCCCGCGCCCGACGTTTTCGGCCTTGCGGCGGTGCCGGCCGGCGCCTCGCTTGCAGCCGGGAAGTGGGATGACGGCAAGCTGGCCGAGCTGGACGGCACCGATGGCGACTGGAACGAGCTGTTGCAGGAAGCCGGGCGCATTGCCGGCAGCGACCCGCTCGACATGGTCAACCACTGGGTCAACTGGCACGTGCGCTATCAGGATGACGTGGGCGGCGACGAGTGGGCCGATGCGCGCGAGACATTGCAGCGCGGCTATGGCGATTGCGAGGATTTCGCGATCGCCAAGATGGCGCTGCTGGCACGGCTTGGCGTGCCGCGCGACGACATGTTCCTTGTGCTGGTGCGCGAACGGGCTCGGCCGGTGGACCATGCCGTGCTGGCGGTGCGACGCGACGGCCGGCTGCTGATCCTCGACAATCGCGTTGACCGGCTGGAACGGGCCGAGGACGTGACCGACTATATCCCCACGTTCGGCTATACCGGCGGGTTCGCGTGGATTTACGGTTCGCGGGTCGGGCAGGCGTTCAGCCGCCGCTGATCCGCCCGCGCGCAAACCGACCGGAAACGAAAAAGGGCGACCCCGAAGGACCGCCCTTTCGATCTTTGCCCGGCAAGAGCCGGTGCGAAGAAGATTACTTCAGCTCGACGGTGCCGCCGGCTTCCTCGATCTTCTTCTTGATCTCTTCGGCTTCGGCCTTGTTCACGCCTTCCTTGACGGCCTTGGGCGCGCCTTCGACGAGGGCCTTGGCTTCGGTCAGGCCCAGGCCGGTGATGGCGCGGACTTCCTTGATGACCTGGATCTTCTTGCCGCCGTCACCGGTCAGGATGACGTCGAATTCGTCCTTTTCTTCAGCGGCGGCTTCGCCACCACCCGCGCCACCGGCGGCGGGACCGGCAACCGCGACAGCGGCGGCAGCGGAAACGCCCCACGCCTCTTCGAGGGCCTTGGCGAGGTCGGCCGCCTCGAGGACGGTCAGCTGCGACAGTTCTTCAACAAGCTTGGCGATATCGGCCATGTTACTTCACTCCTGATGTTGCTGCCGGGCACGCGGCGCGCGCCCGGAAATCGTTGAAACGCCTTATGCGGCTTCCTTCGCGGCGTAGGCGCCGAAGACGCGCGCCAGCTTGGCCGCCGGAGCGGTCGAGAGCTGGGCGATCTTGGTCGCCGGAGCCTGGATGAGGCCGACAAGCTTGCCGCGCAGTTCGTCGAGCGACGGCATCGAGGCGAGCGCCTTGATCCCTTCCGCGTCGAGAACCTGCGTGCCCATTGCGCCGCCGACGATCTCGATCCGATCGGTCGTCTTGGCGAATTCGACAACGGCCTTGGCGGCGGCCACCGGGTCCACCGAAGTGGCCAGCGCCGTCGGGCCGGTCAGCATGTCGCTGATGCCGGCATAGTCCGTGTCCTGGGTCGCAAGCTTGGCAAGACGGTTCTTCGCGACCTTGTAGTTCGCACCCGCATCGCGGACCTTCGTGCGCAAGTCGGTGGACTGGGCCACCGTCAGGCCGAGGTTGCGGGTGACAACCACCACGCCGACCTCGTTGAAGACCGCGTTGAGCGATGCGACCGACTCGGCTTTCTGCGAACGATCCATGCCTTACTCCTTCACTTTGGCCGCGCCTTGGGAGAACCCGCCGCGCGACCGGCTACGTTTGCTTGCCCCCGCGAATGCAGGGGTCCATGGCCGCGAGCGGCCACGGGCGAGTCCGTGCGATGGGGAAGGAGTTGCGCGCAAAACGCAAAATGGCGCCGCACCGAAAGGAGCGAGGGCCGGAAAATCTCTTTTCCCCGTCTAGGCCGGAAATTAAGGGGCAAGGCCCCACCAGCTGTCTCGGACGGATGACCGCCGGAGCGGTCGGGCCGGGCCATTAACAGCGCGCGGCTGAATGTCAAGGATTTGCGTGGGCAGCGGATTGGTTGCGTACGTGTGCGTCGCGGCAGCAACGCTCACCCCGGTTTCCACGCAACCGCCGCGCTGGCCGCGCCGGCGAGGGGAATCTTTTCGAACCGGGTGAAGCCCGCGTCCCGGCACCATCCGGTGAAATCGGCCATCGTGTAGTCGAACCCGCCTTCGGTCTCGATCAGCATGTTGAGGCTCATCATCAGGCCAAGCACGTTCTCGCGCCGCGCATCATCGATCACGTTCTCTATCGCGATGAACGCGCCGCCCGGCGGCAGTGCGGCGAATGCTTTGGCAATGAGCTGTCTTTTCTGCGTCTCGTCCCAGTCGTGCAGGATGTTGCCCATCGCGATCACGTCCGCCGCAGGGAAATCCTGGGTGAAGAAGTCTATCGAGCCGACGCTCACGCGATCGGAAAGCCCCGCAGCTTCCACCTTCGCGCGCGCCAGTGGCTCTGCCGGTGGCAGGTCGAGCGAAATACATTTCATGTGCGGGTGCCGCGCGGCGACAATGCGCGAAAGCGGGGCAAGTGCGCCGCCGAGGTCGGCGAGCGTCGAATAAGGCGAAAAATCGAACGCGTCGGCCAGCGCGATGAAGTTGCCGATCTGCGCGCCCTCCATCGCCTCGAGAAATTGTTTCAGGCGGGCCGGGTCTTCATAAAGCGTTTCGAACATCGGCTTGCCGCCGCCGTTCGCCTCGTTCTGCAATTCGCCGCTTTCCAGCGCTTCGGAAAGGCGGTGCCAGAAGGGATAGAGCCGATCGTTCATCATCGCCAGGAACCCGCCGATGCAGGCCGGGCTCTTGCGATCGAGGAACGTGGCCGTCTCCGGCGTATTGCCATACCGCGCATCCGGCCCGTCGCCTTCGCGTGCGAGCAGGCCCAGCGCCACCAGCGCATCCAGGAAGTCCCGCCGCCCGCGGGGCTGGATGCCCGTCGCCGCGCCAATCCCGCTTTCGGTCATTTCGCCGTCGCCAAGCAGGCTGAAAAGGTCGAAGCGGTTGGCGGTGAGCAGCGTCTTCGCGGCGAAGAACCCGGTCGCGGTCTGCAGGATGTGTTCCGGGGTCAATGCCGGAACCGGATGCTCGGCTGGTTTCGGGGCAGGGGTCATCGGCATCTCTCCTCGAAAGATGTGCGCGCGACCCGTCCGTTTCGGACCTTATCGGCAATGTCCCTTCCGCGCCACCCGTTTGAATCGGGGGGGCGTGTTTGACTCGGCGGCCCGGCGTTCCTATATGCAAATCCGTACTCGCCGCATCGAGCAAGGCAGGCCCATGCGCAGGGGCTTTCCACGGAAGGAAGCGGCGGGTTATCCATCTGACGCGACAACGCTGCAAGGCTTGGATTCCCGAACCGGGAAGCCGTGTGCCGTGCGGCGTGTTTTGCGTTCTGCATGGTGCCACCGTCTGCGCGTGGCATGAATTTCTCCCGCCGTCCTTCGGGGCGGCCGACCCGAAGCGAAGAGGCGACCTCCTCCTATGGCGACCAAGGCCCAGACCCCCCCGCGCGCGAGTGCGAAGAAGCGCATCCGCAAGATCTTCGGCGACATCCACGAAGTGGTGCAGATGCCGAACCTGATCGAGGTCCAGCGCGAATCGTATGAACAGTTCCTGCGCTCCGATCCGGCCACCGGCTATGTCTCGGGCCTGGAAAAGACGCTGCGGTCGGTCTTCCCGATCCAGGATTTCGCGGGCACCGCCAGCCTGGATATCAAGGAAAAGGACGGTTACGTCCTCGAGCCGCCGAAGTACGACGTGAACGAATGCCGCCAGCGCGGCATCACGTATGCGGCACCGATGAAGGTGACGCTGAAGCTTGCCACCTTCGAAGTCGATCCCGACACGGAAACGAAGTCGCTCATCGATATCAAGGAGCAGGACGTTTACATGGGCGACATGCCGCTCATGACGCAGAACGGCACCTTCATCATCAACGGCACCGAGCGCGTGATCGTGTCGCAGATGCACCGTTCGCCGGGCGTGCTGTTCGACCATGATCGCGGCAAGACGCACTCTTCGGGCAAGTACCTGTTCGCCGCGCGCGTGATTCCCTATCGCGGTTCGTGGCTGGATTTCGAGTTCGACGCGAAGGACATCGTCAACGTCCGTATCGACCGCAAGCGCAAGCTGCCGGTTACCGCGCTGCTTTATGCCCTGGGCCTCGACAGCGAGGAAATCCTCCACCACTTCTACGACACTGTGTTCTGGGAGCGTGGTGAGGGTGGCTGGCGCGTGCCTTTCGTGCTGGAACAGTGGCGCGGCGCGAAGCCGACGTTCGACATCGTCGATGCGAAGTCCGGCGAAGTGATCTTCCCCGCCGGCCAGAAGATCAGCCCGCGTGCCGCCAACAAGGCGCAGAAGGACGGGCTTGAGGAACTGCTGATCCCGACCGAGGAAATCTTCGGCCGCTATGCCGCGCGCGACCTGATCGACGAATCGACCGGGCGCATCTGGATCGAGGCGGGCGACGAGGTTTCGCCGGAGAACCTTGAAGTTCTCGACAAGGCGGGCGTCGACCGGCTCGAGCTGCTCGATATCGACCACATGAATACCGGCCCGTGGATCCGCAACACGATGAAGGCCGACAAGGCCGAGGATCGCGATCACGCGCTGGCCGAAATCTATCGCGTGATGCGCCCCGGCGAACCGCCGACGCGCGAAACCGCCGAAGCGCTGTTCGAGGGCCTGTTCTTCGATCCCGACCGCTATGACCTTTCGGCGGTGGGCCGCGTGAAGCTGAACATGCGCCTTGGCCTCGATGCCGCGGACACCGTCACCACGCTGCGCACCGAGGATATCCTCGCCGTGGTCAAGGAACTGGTGGACCTGAAGGACGGCAAGGGCGAAGTCGACGATATCGACAACCTCGGCAACCGCCGCGTCCGGTCTGTGGGCGAACTGCTGGAGAACCAGTACCGCGTCGGCCTGCTGCGCATGGAACGCGCGGTGAAGGAGCGTATGTCGTCAGTCGACGTGTCGACCGTGATGCCGAACGACCTGATCAACGCGAAGCCCGCCGTGGCCGCGGTGCGCGAGTTCTTCGGTTCCAGCCAGCTCTCGCAGTTCATGGACCAGACCAACCCGCTGTCCGAAGTGACGCACAAGCGCCGCGTTTCGGCGCTTGGGCCGGGCGGCCTCACGCGTGAACGCGCGGGCTTCGAAGTCCGCGACGTCCACCCCACGCACTATGGCCGCATCTGCCCGATCGAGACGCCAGAAGGCCCGAACATCGGCCTGATCAACTCGCTGAGCACCTTTGCCCGCGTCAACAAGTACGGCTTCATCGAGACGCCGTATCGCAAGGTGATCGACGGCAAGGTGACCCGCGAAGTGGTCTATCTTTCGGCGATGGAAGAGCAGAAGAACACCGTTGCGCAGGCGTCCGCCGAACTGAACGAGGACGGCTCCTTCGTGGAGGAACTGGTCTCGGCGCGCGAAGCCGGCGAATTCGTGATGTCGCCCCGTGAAAACGTGACGCTGATGGACGTTTCGCCCAAGCAGCTCGTCTCGGTGGCCGCTTCGCTGATTCCGTTCCTGGAAAACGATGACGCCAACCGCGCGCTGATGGGCTCGAACATGCAGCGCCAGGCGGTGCCGCTGGTCAAGGCCGAGGCTCCGTTCGTGGGCACCGGCATGGAAGGCACCGTGGCGCGCGATTCGGGCGCCGCGATCGCCGCGCTGCGCGACGGCATCGTCGACCAGGTGGACGCCACCCGCATCGTGATCCGCGCCAGCGGCGATATCGAACCCGGCCAGTCGGGCGTCGATATCTACACGTTGCAGAAGTTCCAGCGTTCGAACCAGAACACCTGCATCAACCAGCGTCCGCTGGTGAAGGTGGGCGATATCGTCGCCAAGGGCGATATCCTGGCCGACGGTCCTTCCACCGAGCTGGGCGAACTGGCGCTGGGCCGCAACAGCCTCGTCGCGTTCATGCCGTGGAACGGCTACAACTATGAAGACTCGATCCTGATCTCCGAACGGATCGTGAAGGACGACGTCTTCACCTCGATCCACATCGAGGAATTCGAAGTCATGGCCCGCGACACCAAGCTGGGGCCGGAAGACATCACCCGCGACATCCCGAACGTGGGCGAGGAAGCGCTGCGCAACCTCGACGAGGCGGGCATCGTCTATATCGGCGCCGAAGTGCACCCGGGCGATATCCTGGTCGGCAAGATCACGCCGAAGGGCGAAAGCCCGATGACGCCGGAGGAAAAGCTCCTCCGCGCGATCTTCGGTGAAAAGGCCAGCGACGTGCGCGACACCTCGCTGCGCCTGCCGCCGGGCGTTGCCGGCACGATCGTGGAAGTGCGCGTGTTCAACCGCCACGGCATCGAGATCGATGACCGTACCCGCGCGATCCAGAACGAGGAAATCGAGAGGCTAGCCAAGGACCGCGAGGACGAACGCGCGATACTCAACCGCGCCACCTACAACCGCCTGCGCGACATGCTTCTGGGCCAGACCGCTTCGGCCGCGCCCAAGGGTGTGAAGAAGGCCGTGGAGATCGACGAGCAGGTGCTTGCCGATGTCGAAAAGCACGAGTGGTGGAAGTTCGCCGTCGCCGATGACAGGGTGCAGGGCCAGCTCGAAGCGGTGAAGACCCAGTACGACGAGGCCGTGAAGCAGATCCAGGAGAAGTTCGAGGACCGCAAGGAAAAGCTCGAACGCGGTGACGAACTGGCGCCGGGCGTGCTCAAGATGGTCAAGGTCTTCGTTGCGGTGAAGCGCAAGCTGCAGCCGGGCGACAAGATGGCCGGCCGTCACGGTAACAAGGGCGTCATCTCGCGGATTCTCCCGCAGGAAGACATGCCGTTCCTTGAAGACGGTACGCCGGTCGACATCGTGCTGAACCCGCTGGGCGTGCCTTCGCGCATGAACGTGGGGCAGATCTTCGAAACGCACCTTGGCATGGCCGCGCGCGGCCTTGGCCAGCAGGTTACAGCCGCGCTCGAGGAATGGCGTCACGCCAATCCCGATCCGGAGGCCGCCGCGCCGCCGACCGCGGTGGTCGACAAGCTCAAGGACATCTACGGCGAGAACTACCACGCCGAGATCGAGGAGCGCTCCACGCCCGAGATCGTGGAACTGGCGACCAACCTGAAGAACGGCGTTCCGATGGGCACCCCGGTGTTCGACGGTGCGCGCGAGGCCGACGTGTCGGACATGCTGGCGAAGGCCGGATACAACACCAGCGGGCAGGTCACCCTGTTCGACGGGCGTACCGGCGATGCCTTCGACCGCAAGGTGACCGTGGGCTACATCTACATGCTGAAGCTGCACCACCTGGTCGACGACAAGATCCACGCGCGTTCGATCGGGCCGTACTCGCTCGTCACCCAGCAGCCGCTGGGCGGCAAGGCGCAGTTCGGCGGCCAGCGCTTCGGTGAGATGGAGGTCTGGGCGCTCCAGGCCTATGGCGCCGCGTACACGCTGCAGGAAATGCTGACGGTGAAGTCCGACGACGTGGTCGGCCGCACCAAGGTCTATGAAGCGATCGTCAAGGGCGACGACACCTTCGAGGCCGGCATTCCCGAAAGCTTCAACGTGCTCGTCAAGGAAATGCGCTCGCTGGGCCTCAACGTCGAACTGTCCTCGCTCGACAGCGACGAGGACGACGACGGGCTTGCCGAGGCGGCGGAGTGATCCGGCCGGGCGGCCTTCGGGTCGCCCGCCCCACTTTCCGGCACTGAAAGATTACCCTCCAAGCGAGGAATTGAAGAATGAACGACCTGACCAAGTTCACCAACCAGATGGCGAAGCCCGAAACCTTCGACCAGATCCAGATCGGCCTTGCCAGCCCCGAGCGCATCCGCTCGTGGTCGTTCGGCGAGATCAAGAAGCCCGAGACGATCAACTACCGCACGTTCAAGCCCGAACGTGACGGGTTGTTCTGCGCGCGCATCTTCGGCCCCGTGAAGGACTATGAGTGCCTGTGCGGCAAGTACAAGCGCATGAAGTACAAGGGCGTCGTCTGCGAAAAGTGCGGCGTCGAAGTCACCGTGACCAAGGTCCGGCGCGAGCGCATGGGCCACATCGAACTGGCCGCGCCCGTCGCGCACATCTGGTTCCTGAAGTCGCTGCCTTCGCGCATCGGCCTGCTGCTCGACATGCAGCTCAAGCAGCTTGAGCGCGTGCTCTATTTTGAAAGCTACATCGTCACCGAACCGGGGCTGACCCCGCTCGAAAAGTTCCAGCTCATCACCGAGGACGAGCTTTACGAGTACCAGGACGAGTACGGCGAAGACGCGTTCAGCGCCGGCATCGGCGCCGAAGCGGTCAAGCTGATGCTGATGGATCTCGACCTCGAACAGGAACGCAAGGACCTGATGGAGGAACTCGCCACCACCAAGAGCGAGCTGAAGCCCAAGAAGATCATCAAGCGCCTGAAGGTTGTCGAAAGCTTCATCGATTCGGGCAACCGTCCCGAATGGATGATTCTCGATGTCGTGCCGGTCATTCCGCCCGAACTGCGCCCGCTGGTGCCGCTCGACGGTGGCCGCTTCGCCACGTCGGACCTCAACGACCTCTATCGCCGCGTCATCAACCGCAACAACCGCCTGAAGCGCCTGATCGAACTGCGCGCGCCCGATATCATCGTGCGCAACGAAAAGCGCATGCTGCAGGAAGCGGTCGATGCGCTGTTCGACAATGGCCGCCGCGGCCGTGTGATCACCGGCGCCAACAAGCGCCCGCTGAAGTCGCTGTCCGACATGCTGAAGGGCAAGCAGGGCCGCTTCCGCCAGAACCTGCTTGGCAAGCGCGTCGACTATTCGGGCCGTTCGGTCATCGTGACCGGGCCGGAACTCAAGCTGCACCAGTGCGGGTTGCCCAAGAAGATGGCGCTCGAACTGTTCAAGCCGTTCATCTACGCCCGTCTCGACGCCAAGGGCCTGTCGATGACGCTGAAGCAGGCGAAGAAGTGGGTGGAGAAGGAACGCAAGGAAGTCTGGGACATCCTTGACGAAGTGATCCGCGAACACCCGGTGATGCTCAACCGCGCGCCCACGCTTCACCGTCTGGGCATCCAGGCGTTCGAGCCGGTGCTGATCGAAGGCAAGGCGATCCAGCTTCACCCGCTGGTCTGCTCGGCCTTCAACGCCGACTTCGACGGTGACCAGATGGCCGTGCACGTCCCGCTGAGCCTTGAGGCCCAGTTGGAAGCGCGCGTGCTGATGATGAGCACCAACAACATCCTCTCGCCCGCCAACGGCAAGCCGATCATCGTTCCTTCGCAGGACATGGTGCTGGGCCTCTATTACCTGTCGATGGACCGTCAGGGCGAGCCGGGTGAAGGCATGCTGCTGGCCGACATGGCCGAAGTGCACCAGGCGCTGAACGCCGGGGCGGTGACGCTCCACTCGAAGATCGTGGCCCGCGTGCCGCAGACCGACGAGAAGGGCGAACAGTACCTGAAGCGCTTCGAAACCACGCCGGGCCGCATGCTGATCGGCGAATGCCTGCCCAAGAGCCACAAGGTGCCCTTCGAGACGGTCAACCGCCTGCTCACCAAGAAGGACATCGGCGACGTGATCGACGAGGTCTATCGCCACACCGGCCAGAAGGACACGGTGCTGTTCGCCGACGCGATCATGACGCTGGGCTTCCGCCACGCGTTCAAGGCGGGCATTTCGTTCGGCAAGGACGACATGATCATCCCCGACAGCAAGGACCAGATGGTCGAGGAAACCAAGTCACTGGTTGCCGACTATGAACAGCAGTACCAGGACGGCCTGATCACCCAGCAGGAAAAGTACAACAAGGTGATCGACGCCTGGAGCCGCTGCGGCGACCAGGTGGCGAATGCGATGATGGAAGAGATCAAGGCCACCCCGCTCGACGAGAACGGGCGCGAGGCTCCGATCAACTCGATCTATATGATGAGCCACTCCGGCGCGCGTGGTTCGCCAACGCAGATGAAGCAGCTTGCCGGCATGCGCGGCCTGATGGCCAAGCCTTCGGGCGAGATCATCGAAACGCCGATCATCTCGAACTTCAAGGAAGGCCTGACCGTCCTTGAATACTTCAACTCGACCCACGGCGCCCGCAAGGGGCTGGCCGATACCGCGCTCAAGACGGCGAACTCGGGCTACCTGACCCGCCGTCTTGTCGACGTGTCGCAGGATTGTGTCGTCATCGTCGAGGATTGCGGAACCGAACGGGCGCTGGAAATGCGCGCGATCGTGCAGGGCGGTTCGGTCATCGCGTCGCTTGGCGAACGCATCCTGGGCCGCACCCTTGCCGAAGACCTTGTCGACGCGAAGTCGGGCGAAGTCATCGTCGAGAAGGGCGCCCTGCTGGATGAGCCCGCGATCAAGAAGATCGAGGATGCAGGCGTGCAGTCCGCCAAGATCCGCTCGCCGCTGGTTTGCGAGGCGGAACAGGGCGTCTGCGCCACCTGCTATGGCCGCGACCTTGCGCGCGGTACGCCGGTCAACATCGGCGAGGCCGTGGGTGTCATCGCCGCGCAGTCGATCGGCGAGCCGGGCACGCAGCTTACCATGCGTACCTTCCACATCGGCGGCGCGGCCCAGCTGAACGAACAGTCTCACCTCGAGGCGATCTCGGACGGCACGGTCGAATACCGCGACATCCCGACCATCGTGGACAAGCGCGGCCGCCTGCTGTCGCTCGCCCGCAATGGCGAGATCGTCGTGATCGACGCCGAAGGGCGTGAACGCGCGCTGCACCGCGTGCCTTACGGTACGCACCTGCTCCATGAGAACGGAGCGACGGTGAAGCAGGGCGATCGCCTGGCCGAGTGGGACCCGTTCACCCTGCCGGTGATCACCGAAAAGCCGGGCGTGGTGAAGTACCAGGACCTGATCGACGGCAAGACCCTGACCGAACAGGTCGACGAGGCGACCGGCATCGCGCAGCGCGTGGTGACCGAAAACCGCGCCACGGGTCGCGCCAAGAAGGAAGACCTTCGTCCGCGCCTGACCTTGCTGGACGATGCGTCGGGTGAAGCCGCGCGCTATATGATGGCGCCGGGCACCACGCTGTCGGTCGAGGACGGCCAGCAGGTTGATGCGGGTGACATCCTCGCCCGCGCCAGCCGCGAAGCCGCCAAGACGCGCGACATCACCGGTGGTCTGCCGCGCGTTGCCGAACTGTTCGAAGCGCGCAAGCCGAAGGATAACTCGATCATCGCGAAGATCGCGGGCCGTATCGAGTTCGTTCGCGACTACAAGGCCAAGCGCAAGATCGCGATCATTCCGGAAGAGGGCGATCCGGTGGAATACCTGATCCCCAAGAGCCGCGTGATCGACGTGCAGGAAGGCGACTGGGTCAAGAAGGGCGACAACCTGATTTCGGGCTCGCCCGATCCGCACGACATCCTGGAAGTCATGGGCGTTGAAGCCCTGGCCGAATACCTCGTGGCGGAAATCCAGGAAGTCTATCGCTTGCAGGGCGTGAAGATCAACGACAAGCACATCGAGGTGATCGTTCGCCAGATGCTCCAGAAGGTCGAGATCACCGACGGAGGCGACACCACCCTGCTGCCGGGCGAACAGGTCGACCTCGAAGAGATGAACGAGATCAACAGCAAGCTGACCGGGGGCCAGAAGCCCGCGGAAGGCAAGCCGGTTCTGCTGGGCATCACCAAGGCTTCGCTGCAAACGCGTTCGTTCATTTCGGCGGCTTCGTTCCAGGAGACCACCCGCGTGCTCACGCAGGCGGCGGTCGAGGGCAAGCGCGATTCGCTGATCGGTCTGAAGGAGAACGTCATCGTCGGCCGTCTCATCCCCGCCGGTACCGGCGCGGGCATGAACCGGATGCGCGTTGCCGCCTCCAGCCGCGATGCCGCGCTGCGCGCGCAGTACCGCAAGCTGCAGGAATCGCTGATCGCGCCCGAAACCGCGGCGCAAGAGCATGCAGCCGAGCTTCAGGAAGGCCCGGAAGCGGCGATCGGCGACGATCCGCTGGCGGCGGTCGAGGGTGAAACCCACGGCACTGACGCGGATGCCGGCGACTACCTGATGAAGGAAGGCAAGGAAGGCGACGAAGCGTAAGCTTCACCGCCTTCGGCGCCAGCCACGCTGAAACGAAAAGCCCCGCCGGAGCGATCCGGCGGGGCTTTTTCGTGGCCGAGGCGTTGTGGCGACACGACATCGACGGCAGCGCCGCTACGCTGTTTCCCGCCCCGCTGCGACCAGCGCCGCCTGCGGCGACGCAAGTCTCGCTCCCCTCCCGCTTGCAGGAGGGGGTGGGCCATCACGAAGCCGGTAATGGGGCGGAATCAGCGCAAGTTGGTATAAGCCATGCGCTCCAGTTCGGCGAACACGCCAAGCGCTCCGGGGTCGCCGAAAGGCGAAAGCTGGGTCATCATCACGCCGCCCACCCCGCTTGCCGGGTCTATCCAGTAATAGGAATTGAATATGCCCGCCCATGCCATGCTGTTCGGCGCGCGGCCGGCCGGGCCGGGATTGGGGTTGAGCAGGAAACCAAGGCCCCATCCGGTGTGCTGATCGGGGAAGGTATCGAACGGCTGGGCCATCTCCGGCATCGCGGTTCCCATATAGCCGGCGCGTAGCGGTGCGACCTGGTTGCGCCGCATTTCGGCAACCGTCGCATCCGAAAGCACGCGCGCGCCGTCAAGCTCACCGCCGCGCAGCATCGCGCGGATGAACCGGGCATAGTCCGGCATCGTCGAAACAAGGCCGCCGCCGCCCATGTCGAACTCGCCGCCGCCCAGATAGACCGGGATCGGTGCCAGCGCCCCGTCCTTCGCGCGCACATGGACGCGCGCGGCATCATCGGGGAGGGCGGGCAGGAAGGCGGTTTGCGTCATGCCCAGCGGCGCGAAGACGTTTTCGGCAAGGTAATCGCCCAGCCGCATCCCGGTCAGCGCCTCTATCGCCTGGCCGACCCAGTCGGTCGACACGCCGTATTCCCAGCGCTCGCCCGGATCGAAAAGCAGCGGGATGCGGATCGTATCGAGCGATCCGGCGGCTGGCATTCCCCTGGCGGAATAATACTTCAGGATTTCGGGATGGATGAACGAATAGCCGAAGCCCGAGGTATGCGTAAGCAGGTGCCGCAGTGTAAGCGGCCGCGCGGCGGGCCGGGTGATTGGCTGGCCGCCTTCGTCGAACCCCGTCAGAACCTGCGGATCGGCTAGTTCCGGCAGGACGGCATCGATCGGTGCATCGAGTGCGATCCGGCCCTGTTCCACCAGTTGCATCGCACCTGCCGAGACCAGCGCCTTGGTCATCGAAGCGATCTGGCAGGGTGTCGCTTCCTGCATCGCCCGGCCGCTCGATACGTCGGCCTGTCCGGTCGCGCGCGAATAGCGCGTGCCGTCGCGGTCAACGATGGCGAAGGCCGCGCCGGGCAAGCGGGCGGATTCGAATGCGGCGAGAAGCTTGCTGTCGTCGATCATCGGGCAAAGCTAACGCCTTGCGGACCGCGCCGGAAGCACAATCGCGATCCGCTTATCCTGCCTTGCGGTGTTCGCCCTTGATCCAGCGCACGGTGCCCGAACTGGCGCGCATCACCACGCTTTCGGTGGTCACCAGCCCGCCGCGCAGGCGTTTCACACCGTCCAGCAGCGATCCGTCTGTCACGCCGGTTGCCGCGAAGATGCAATCGCCCTTGGCAAGGTCTGTCAGGTCGTATTGCTTGTTCAGGTCTTCGATGCCCCACTTGTGTGCGCGGCCACGCTCGTCGTCGTTGCGGAACAGCAGGCGGCCCTTGAACTGGCCGCCCACGCAGCGAAGCGCGGCGGCGGCAAGCACGCCTTCGGGTGCGCCGCCAGAGCCCATGTAGATATCGATCGTGGTATCCTCGTCCGTCGTGGCGATCACGCCGGCCACATCGCCGTCGGGAATCAGCTGCACGCCGCAGCCAAGATCGCGCAGTTGTGCGATCAGATCGGCATGGCGCGGCCGGTCGAGCACGCAGACGATGATCTCGTCGGGCTTCACGCCCTTCGCCCTGGCCACCGCCTCGACGTTTTCCTTCACCGACTTGTCCAGGTCGATCACGCCGGCGGGATAGCCCGGACCGACGGCGATCTTGTCCATATAGACATCAGGCGCGTTCAGCAGGCAGCCTTCCTCCGCGATGGCGAGAACGGCCAGCGCGTTGGGACCGGCCTTGGCGGTGATGGTGGTGCCTTCCAGCGGATCGAGCGCGATGTCGATCTTCGGCCCCTTGCCGATCGCGTTGCCCACCTTTTCGCCGATATAGAGCATCGGCGCCTCGTCGCGCTCACCTTCGCCGATCACCACGGTTCCGTCCATGTAGAGATCGTTGAACGCGGTGCGCATCGCTTCGACAGCGGCGGCATCGGCGGCCTTTTCGTCGCCGCGGCCGATCAGCTTCGATGCGGCGATGGCGGCGGCTTCGGTCACACGGACCATCTCTAGCACGAGGACGCGGTCAAGGACGTGGCTGGCCTCGGGGCTGGTGGAAGTCTGGATGGTCACATTCACTCCTGATTCAGGCGGGCATGCGGACGTATGCGCGGGGGCTCACTAGCCGCGCGGAGGGCTGCTTGTCGAGATTTGCTGTCGCCATGGTGACGATTGTTCCGGCAATCGTATCCATGCCTGCGGTCGCGCATGCCCAGAATGCCGCGTCCGAGGCGGACCGCCACGTACAGGAAGCGATCGACCGGCAGAAGAAATCGATCGACACGACGCCCAAGGCCTGTCGCCCGGAAAACCGCAAGCCGGGGCAGATACTCGTCTGCGGAAAGAACCTTGAAAACGCGCGCCAGAAGCTGCCCCTGCCGGTACAGCACGATACGTCGCGCACCACCGGCAGCGGTGCCCCGCGCGCGCCCGACGTGTTCAGCTATCCCAAGCTGCAGGGCGGCGTGACCTTCAAGGGCTGCTTCATACCGCCCTGTCCGCCGCCGCCGGTCTATTATTTCGACATCACCAAGCTGCCCGAACCCCCGCCGGGATCGGACGCGGACAAGATCGCGAAGGGTGAAAAGTCTCCGGGCTGAGCCCCCGGACCTATTCGATGCCGAGCGCGTTCTTGTAGGTATCGAGGATGGCTTCCATCTCGCGCCGGTCGTCGGGCTTCATCTTACGCAGGCGGACGATCTGGCGCATGATCTTCACGTCGTATCCCACCGCCTTGGCCTCGGCATAGACGTCCTTGATGTCTTCGCCGATGCCTTTCTTCTCTTCTTCAAGGCGCTCGATACGTTCGATCAGGAGGCGCAGGCGGTCGTCGGCGGAATCGGCCATCGGGGGTAATCTCCAGAGGTATGAATCGGTTGGCCGAGGCTCTTATGACGCCGCGCGGATTCGGGCAAAGCGCTACCTGTGGAAATCCACCGCGCGGTTCGCGAATCAGTGCGTGCCGCCGTTCTTCTTCAGGCTTTCTTCCATCCGCGCCAGCTGCTCGGGCGTCGCCTCTGTCTGGAATTTCGCCTTCCATTCGGCCATCGGCATGCCGTGAATCGCCTCGCGCGCGGCCGCCTTGTCCAGCCCGGCACCCGCATCGTTGATCCAGTCCGCCAGGCAATTGCGGCAAAATCCGGCAAGACCCATAAGGTCTATGTTCTGCGCGTCGTGGCGATGACGAAGGTGGCGCACCAGGCGGCGAAAGGCGGCGGCGGCCACGTCGTCCGGCAAAGTGTCGAGCGGGTCGGCTGAATTCGTATCCATTGCAAGCATCCCTTGGGTTTTCACGCGCAATGCGCCATAGGCGCGCACGATTGCAAGTGCCCGTTGCCCCAACGGCCAACGGCCGGCGTTGCCAAGGAACCATTCGTGGCCAAGATCGATCACAAGCTCGACCCGCGTGGCCGAAAGGTCAAGATTCTCGCCACCGTAGGGCCGGCCAGCCGCTCGCCCGAAATGCTGGAAAAGCTGTTCCACGCGGGCGCCGATGCGTTCCGCGTGAACATGAGCCACGGCGACCACGCGACCCATGCCGAAACGATCGCGGCGATCCGCTCGCTGGAAAAGAAGGTGAGCCGGCCGATCACCGTTCTGTGCGATCTGCAGGGGCCGAAGCTGCGCGTGGGCACGTTCCGCGACGGCCAGGCGGTAATCCGCCATTCCGCGCACTTCACGCTGGATCGCAATCCCGAGCCGGGCGACGACAAGCGGGTATGCCTGCCGCATCCCGAACTGTTCGGGATCCTCGAAAAGGGCCAGCGGCTGCTGATCAATGACGGCAAGATCAGGCTGAAAGTGATTCGCGCGGGCGAGGACGAGATCCTGTGCAGCGCCGAAGTGGGCGGCGTAATCTCCGACCGGAAGGGCGTGAACGTGCCCGACGCGGTCGTCCCGGTGCCCGCGCTGACCGAGAAGGACCGCCGCGACCTGTCGTTCGCCGTGCATCATAATGTCGACTGGATCGCGCTCTCGTTCGTGCAGCGGCCCGAGGACGTGGCTGAGGCGCGGCGGCTGATGGGCGGCCATGGCGCGCTGATGGCGAAGATCGAAAAGCCTTCCGCGGTCAGCCGGCTGGACGAGATTGTTGAGCTTTCGGACGGAATCATGGTCGCGCGCGGCGACCTGGGCGTGGAACTGAACCCGGAAGAGGTGCCGCCGCTGCAAAAGCGCATCGTCGAAACCTCGCGCCGGCAGGGCAAGCCGGTCGTGGTGGCGACGCAGATGCTCGAATCGATGATCGAAGCGCCCACCCCGACCCGCGCCGAAGT
Organism: Novosphingobium sp. ZN18A2; assembly: GCF_036784765.1. Classification (NCBI taxonomy): domain Bacteria; kingdom Pseudomonadati; phylum Pseudomonadota; class Alphaproteobacteria; order Sphingomonadales; family Sphingomonadaceae; genus Novosphingobium; species Novosphingobium sp. ZN18A2. The sequence continues at coordinate 416,004 of NZ_CP136651.1, forward strand.
GTCCGACGTTGCCAACGCGGTTTACGACGGAGCCGACGCGGTGATGCTTTCGGCCGAAACCGCCGCGGGCGAATGGCCGGAGGAAGCAGTAACGATCATGCATCGCATCGCCAGCCAGGTGGAACAGGATCCCGGCTATGCCGCGCGCGTCCACTTTACCGAGACAAAGCCCGATGCGACGACCGCCGATGCGCTGGCGGAAGCCTGTGCCAGCATATCGGGCACGCTGCCGATTGCCGGGATCATCGTGTTCACCGGCTCCGGCTCAACCGCGCGGCGCGTGGCGCGCGAACGGCCCGGCGTGCCGATGCTGGTGCTCACCCCGTCGGCCGCCACGGCCCGGCGCATGGGCTTGTTGTGGGGCGCGCACGCGGTCAGCACCAGGGATATCGGCAGCTTCGAAGAGATGATCGCCAAGGGCAAGCGCATGGCACTGCGCCACGGTTTCGGCCAGGCCGGTTCGAAACTGGTAACGCTGGCGGGCGTCCCGTTCGGCACGCCGGGATCGACCAATCTGCTCCATGTTGTGACGCTCGCCGGAAACGAACTGGATCGCCACGACGAGGGTTGAGAGGCGTAAGGGACAAGCCCGCCGCCCGGCGCCTATTCGCGCGCGCCGAACAGCGCACTTCCCACGCGCACGTGGGTGGCGCCCAGCGTCACGGCCGTCTCGAAATCGCCGCTCATGCCCATGCTCAGGCCCGTAAGCCCGTTGTCGGCGGCCATCTTCGCCATAAGCGCGAAATAGGGTGCTGGTTCCACTTCCAGCGGGGGAACGCACATCAGCCCGATCACCGGCAGGCCGGCGTCGCCTGCCTGTTCCAGCAGCGCGGGCAGGTCGTCTATCGGACACCCGCCCTTCTGGTCTTCCTCGCCAATGTTGACCTGCACGAAGCAGGGCACACGGCGGTCTGCCTTGTCCATCGCTTTCGCCAGCGCCTTTACCAGCGATGGCCGGTCGAGCGAATGGATGCAGTCGAACAGGCGCACCGCGTCTTCCGCCTTGTTCGATTGCAACTGGCCGACAAGGTGCAGTTCTATCGAGGGATGCCGCTCGATCAGTGCGGGCCACTTGTCCTGCGCTTCCTGCACGCGGTTTTCGCCGAACACGCGTTGACCGGCATGGATCAGCGGCTCGATTGCCTCGGCCGGGTGCGTTTTCGACACGGCGACCAGCGTGACGGCGTCGGCCTTGCGCCGGGCGAGCTTCGCGGCGGCGGCGATGCGGTGGCGGATATCGGCAAGAAGGTCGGCTGGCGTGCTCATGGCGCGGTGCTATAGCGCGCGCATGGCGAAGCGCCACCCCGCGATACCCGGCCTCTGGTTGTTGACCGATGCGCGCAACGATGCGGCGCTGGATCGCGCCATGCGCCGCCTGCCGCGCGGCAGCGGCGTGATTTTCCGGCATTACCATTTGCCCGTTACCGCGCGGCGCGCCCGCTTCGCCCGGTTGGCAAAAACGGCGCGATCGCGCGGGCTGGTTCCCGTGCTTGCCGGAAGCAGCCGCCTCGCGCGGGGCTGGGGCGCGGGGGGAGCCTATGGAGCGCCGTCCGCGCTTGGCCGCCCCACCGGCGGTCTTCGCCTTGCGACCGCGCATTCGTTGCGCGAACTGGCGGTCGCGGCGCGCGGCGGGGCCGATGCGGTGCTGCTTTCCCCCGTGTTTGCAACGCGCAGCCACCCCGGCGGAAAGGCGCTTGGACCGGTCCGGTTCCTTTTTCTGGCGCGTCAGTCTCCGCTGCCGGTCATCGCGCTGGGCGGCATGTCAGCAAAGCGCGCGCGGCGGTTTCCGGTGCATGGCTGGGCGGCGATAGACGCCTTCGCGTGATATTTCTTCGCTTGTTATTCAAGGGCCTGATTCGCGCACGACACGATTGATTCCCAAGGATTCTTGACGCTGAGTCCGCTCGGCGCGATTATACCCTCCGCAAAGGGGCCGCGCGTGGCGCGGGGAAGGGAACATGGCTTCACGGGCAGCATCGTCTCGCACAGGCGCGGATTGGCGCGCGGTCTTGCGCCGCAGCGTCCGGCGCAGTGCGGAACTCGTCGGCGGAAGCGTGCTGTTCCTGGCGGCGGCATTCCTTGCGCTTGCGCTGGTCAGCTATACCCAGACCGACCCTTCGTGGAACACCGCCGCGGGTGGCCCGGTCCAGAACTGGATGGGCAGCGCCGGGGCGTGGACCGCGGACATGGCGCTGTTCCTGTTCGGCATACCCGGCGCGGCGCTGGTGCCGATGCTCTATATCCTGGGCAAGGAGCTGTGGGACGCGGCGGGCGATGTCGAAGGCGGCCTCGATGACGATGATGACGCGGATGGCACGGCCCAGGCATGGTGGCGTCCGGCGTTGCTCCTGCTGGTGGCGATGGTGCTGCTGGGCACCGTGCTGGCGCTGGCGCTTTCCGCGCCGCGCGGGCTTCCCGCCGGTCTTGGCGGCCTTGCCGGGCTGCTGGGCGCGGACGGCGTCAATGCACTGGCTGCCCTCTTGCCCGAAGCAGCGCGCGGCTGGGCGATCCTTGCCGCGACCATCGCGCTGTTCGTTGCGGGCGTGGTGATCGCGGGGCGCGTTTTCGCACTGGACTGGCGTAGTTGGTTGAGCGTTCCCGATGTCCTGAAACGCCGCCCGCGTCTGACGCGCGGCAACGATGGCGGATCGGCCGTGCTCGAACGCAAGCCGAAAGAGCCGCGCTCCGCCCCCCGCGCCGACCCGCGCGTTGTTCCCGATGCGCCCGAACCGGCCGCGCGGCGGCAGACGGAGATCGTCGATCCGCGCAAGCCGCAGGCGCCGTCCAAACTTACCGGCAAGGCCGCGCAGCGCGACCTGTTCGACACGTTCGAGCTGCCATCAATCGAAATCCTTGCCGAACCGCCCGCCGGATCGCAGCAGAAGATCGACAAGCTGGCGCTTGAGCGCAATGCGCGCCTGCTTGAAAACGTGCTCGACGATTTCAAGGTGCAGGGCGAAGTCACCGCTGTGCGCACCGGCCCGGTTGTGACGATGTACGAACTGGAACCCGCACCCGGCACCAAGGCCAGCCGCGTCATGGGCCTGGCCGACGACATCGCCCGCAACATGAGCGCGGTTTCCGCGCGCGTCTCTTCCATTCCCGGGCGGACCGTGATGGGCATCGAACTGCCCAATGCGGACCGCCAGATGGTGTCGTTCAGAGAGCTGGTTTCGTGCGATGCCTTCGTCGGCGCCAAGGGAATGCTGCCGATTATCCTGGGCAAGGATATCGCGGGCGAACCCGTGGTGGCCGATCTTGCCTCCATGCCCCACCTTCTGGTGGCCGGCACCACCGGTTCGGGCAAGTCGGTTGGGCTCAACTGCATCCTTCTGTCGCTGCTATATCGCCTGACGCCCAGGGAATGCCGCCTGATCCTGGTCGACCCCAAGGTGCTGGAGCTCAAGAGTTACGACGATATTCCGCACCTGCTTTCGCCCGTCGTCACCGAACCGGCCAAGGCCGTGCGTTCGCTGAAATGGGCGGTGGAAGAGATGGAGCGCCGCTATCGCATGATGAGCTCTATCGGCGTGCGCAACCTTACCGGCTTCAACGACAAGGTTCGCGCCGCAATCGCCAAGGGCAAGCCGCTGGGCCGCCGTGTGCAGACCGGCTTCGATCCCGATACGGGCGAGGAACTGTTCGAGGAAGAACAGCTCGATTACGAAGTGCTGCCTCAGATCGTGGTGATCGTGGACGAACTGGCCGACCTGATGGTGACGGTCGGCAAGGAAATCGAGGTGCTGATCCAGCGGCTTTCGCAAAAGAGCCGCGCGGCGGGCATCCACCTGATCATGGCGACGCAGCGTCCCTCGGTCGACGTTATCACCGGCGTCATCAAGGCGAACCTGCCCACGCGCATCAGTTTTGCCGTGACCGGCCAGATAGACAGCCGCACGATCCTTGGCGAACGCGGGGCCGAACAGCTGCTGGGCAAGGGCGACATGCTCTACAAGCCCAATTCCGACCCGATAAAGCGCGTCCACGGCCCGTTCGTATCGGACGAGGAAGTGGAGAAGGTGGCCGATCACTGGCGCGCGCAGGGATCGCCCGAGTATATCGACGCGGTGACCGAAGAGCCGGAAGACGGCGGCTTCGGCTTCGACGATATCGATGCCGCGTCCGACAGCCCGGAAGAGCGCAAGTACCGCCAGGTGTGCCAGTTGGTGTTCGAAAGCCAGAAGGCGAGCGCGAGCTGGATCCAGCGGCAGATGGGCGTGGGCTACAACACCGCCGCCAAGTGGATCGAGCGCATGGAGGCGGACGGGCTGGTCGGCCCCGCCAACCACGTGGGCCGCCGCGATATCTATCGCGACAGGGATGGAAACCCGCTTTAGCGACGGTGGAAACGTTCACCTGCAAACCCTCCCGCAAGCGGGAGGGGAGCGAGACTCGCGCCGCCGCGAAACGTTTGCCGCTCACCCCGATGAATCTAAGGGCAAGATACGCTCTGGCCTGAAGCCTTTCACGTGATAGCCTGCCGGGCAAACATGCGAGAGGAGAGGTCATGGAGAGGTTCAGCCGTTCGATAGAGGGCATGGTCGCACTGGTAACCGGGGCGGGCAGCGGGATGGGACGGGCAACCGCGATCCTGTTCGCGCAGGAAGGCGCACTGGTGGCGGCCGCCGATGTGAACGAGGAGGGTCTGGCCCGGACCGTTGCGGCAATAGAGGCGGCGGGCGGCACCGCGCGCGGCTTCGTGATCGACGTGGGCGATCCTGCGGCGATCGATCGCGGCATGGCCGATGTGCTCGGCTGGCACGACCGGCTCGATATCGTGGTCAACAATGCGGGCGTATCGGGGTTCCTGCCGCTGGAAGACGATGGCTATGACGCCAACTGGGAACGTATCCTGCGCATCGACCTTTCCGCGCACCAGCGCGTGATCCGCAAGGCGCTGCCGTTCCTGCGCAAGTCGTCCGCGCCGCGCGTGGTCAACATCGCATCGACAGAGGCGCTGGGCGCGACCGCATACGACAGCGCCTATTGCGCGGCGAAGGCCGGTGTAACCGGGCTTACCCGCGCCCTTGCGCTGGAATTCGGCAAGGAAGGGATCACCGTGAACTGCATTTGCCCCGGCCCGATCCGCACCGGGATGACCGATGCGGTACCAGAGGGAGACAAGGAGCTCTACGCAAGGCGCCGCACCGCGCTGAGACGTTATGGCGAGCCGGAAGAGGTTGCGCACGTCACGCTTTCGCTGTGCCTTCCCGCCGCGTCTTTCATCACCGGCACGGTGATTCCGGTCGACGGCGGTCTGATGGTTCGCAACGCCTAGCCTCGGCCCTCTATCGCCAGCACTTCGCGCCCGGAGCCGAGCCGCACGGTCACATCCGCGCGTGCGGGCATTTCGGCTAGGATGTGCCGGGTAATCCGTTCGTAATGGCGGATAAAACGTTCGACTTGCGCGGGGGGCATCACTCGCGCCCCGTCGGACCGCGTGCGCAGCTTCGCTTCCTGTTCTTCGCGCCATTCGGATACGACGCCGAAACCGGGTGCGGCGAGCAGGATCAGCAGGTCTATCCGGTCGAACAATGCGCGATAGGGGCCGCCCAGCGCGGCGTTTGCGTGCCCACGCCAGATGCCATGCGGGTCTTCCGTCGCTTCCAGCGTGTTGACCGGATCGGCCAGCGCATCGGCCTCTTGCGGCCTTGCGCCCACGCACCATCCCTCGAACAGAAGGACACGGCATCCGGCGGGCGCCGCGGGCCATTCGCTCTCCGGCAGGCGATCGTCTTTCGCCTTGTCGAAGCGCGGCAGGCGCGCCGCTTCGCCGTGTTCCAGCGCGGCGATGACCGAAAGCCCGAGCGCAACGTCATGCGTGCCCGGCACGCCGCGTGTGGCGAAAAGCGGATGGACCGTTTGCGCCAGCCGCATACGCTCCGCGCGGGTAAGATAAAGGTCGTCCAGCGAGAGAATGGCGGTGGGCAAGGCCATGCCGGCCAGCCGATCCGCCAGCGCGGCGGCGAGCGTCGATTTGCCGGAGCCTTGCGCGCCGGTGATGCCGACGACCAGCAGCCTGTTGCCATGCACGGCCTGTTCCCGCGCGACCGTTGCCGTCAGCCGCCGGACCAGCGCGGGATCGGGACCGCCTGTCAGGACGTGGTTTCCGGCGGCCATGCCTTGCGCTTCATATGAAAGCTGTCGCCATTGCGGACATAGCTTCCGGTGCCGTGCGTGCGGCCGATCAGCCGCATCGCCGGGTTGTCTATGCGCAGCTTGCCGCCCTCTCTGCCCAGGAACGCGTCCTTGATGTGCATGGCGACGACTTCGCCCAGCACGATCAGGTTGCCGGGCGCGGGTTCGATCAATTGCCAGGTGCGGCACTCCATCGAAACCGGCGCAGATGCGATCAGCGGCGGCGCTACCTTTCCGGACGGGCAAGTGGCGATCTCCGCCAGGTCCAGTTCGCTGGTTCCGGCGGGGGCGTTTATCGCGGTAAGGTTCATCGCTTCGGCATCCGCTTCGCCCACCAGCGCGATGGTGAATTCCCCGGTCGCCCTGATGATCCGCGCGGTATCCTTGTCGCCGCCGGACGGGTTGGGCATCAGCCCCAGCGCGACCAGCGGCGGCGCATTCGACAGCACGTTGAAAAAGCTGTGCGGTGCGCAGTTGGCGGTGCCGTTTTCATCCAGCGTGACCGTCCACGCGATCGGGCGCGGCGTGACAGTGTTGACCAGCAACTTGTAACGCTCTGCCGGTGAAAGCGATTCCATGTCGAACAGCATGTGCCGGAGCTAGGCGGCCTGCGTTTTGGCTGCAAGGGGCGTCCGCTACGCCATCGATACGGGATAGCCGCGCCTGTGCTTGATCCGCCGGATGGAAAAGGCCGATCGCATCGTGGAAACGCCCGGCAAGCGCGCCAGGCAATCGCGATGGATACGGTCATACTGGTCAAGGTCTGCTGCGGCGACGCGCAGGAGATAGTCGGCGCTGCCCGACATCAGGTGGCAGTCCAGAATGTCGTCGAAATCCTGTACCGCGCTTTCGAACCGGTCCATTGCCTCGCGGCTCTGGTGCGTCAGCGTGATTTCCACGAACGCCAGCAGTTTCAGGCCCAGTTTTCCCGGATCGACCTGCGCGGCGTAACCGGCGATCAGCCCGGCTTCCTCAAGCGCCTTGATCCGCCGGTGGCATGCCGAAGACGACATGCCCGCCAATTGGGCCAGTTCGGCAATCGAGCGCGAGGAATCGCTTTGCAGCGCCTTTACGAGAGCGACATCGGCACGATCCATGAGATAATTTCCCGAATTTGAATGCAAAACCGGGAAATATCATCAACCGAGGTTGCGCGAAAGCTGATTTCAGGTGAAACTTCCCGGGCGAAACGGCGTATTCTCAGGGTCGGCAACAACTCCGGAGAGGCTCCATGCGCGTCGGCACCGTCAAGGAAATCAAGAACCACGAATATCGCGTCGGCCTGACGCCGGAAAGCGTGCGCGAACTGGTCGCGCACGGGCACGAGGTATGGGTAGAGACAGGCGCCGGTCTGGGCATCGGCGCAACCGACAGCGAATATGTCGTTGCCGGCGGGACAATCCAGCCGGATGCGAAAACCGTGTTCGACGCCTGCGAGATGATCGTGAAGGTGAAAGAGCCGCAGCCGCAGGAACGCGCGATGCTGCGCGAGGGCCAGATCCTTTATACATACCTCCACCTTGCCCCCGACCCCGAACAGACGGCGGACCTTGTGAAGTCGGGCGTCACCGCGATCGCCTATGAAACGGTCACCGGTCCGCATGGCTCGCTGCCCTTGCTCAAGCCGATGAGCCAGGTGGCCGGCCGGATGAGCATACAGGCTGGCGCCACCGCGCTGGAAAAGGCGCACGGCGGGCGCGGCGTCCTGCTGGGCGGTGTGCCGGGCGTCATGCCGGGCAAGGTCGCGGTGATCGGCGGCGGCGTGGTGGGCTTCAACGCCGCGCAGATGGCCGTGGGTCTGGGCGCGGACGTGACGATCCTGGATCGCGATCCGGAAGTGCTGGAACGGCTTGGCAACCACTTCGAAAGCCGCGCGAAGACGCGTTTTTCGAACGAAGCGAACCTGCACGATTCGGTGTGTGAGGCCGATCTGGTGATCGGTGCGGTGCTGATTCCGGGCGCGGCCGCGCCCAAGCTGGTGACGCGCGCCATGCTGGGCGACATGAAGAAAGGCGCGGTGCTGGTCGACGTCGCGATCGACCAGGGCGGCTGTTTCGAAACCAGTCACCCCACTACGCACGCGGACCCGACGTTCATTGTCGACGGCATCGTCCACTATTGCGTTGCCAACATGCCCGGCGCGGTGGCGCGCACCAGCACATATGCGCTGAATAACGTGACGCTTCCGCATGCGCTGCGAATAGCGGAGAAGGGATGGAAAGCCGCGCTTTCGGAAAATCCGCACCTGGCAGCGGGGCTTAATGTCCACGCGGGCAAGGTTACCTATGCCGCGGTCGCCAGCGAACTTGGTTATGCATACACGCCGGTTGCGGAAATCGTCGATTGATCCGGATGGGACTTAACCTGATTTAAGGAGGATCGGGCCAATATCCGGTTCATGCGGCCGGGTAGGATTCTGTTTTTGCTGGCGGCGCTTGTGGCGCTGCTTTTGGATGTTGGCCCGGCATCGGCCGAAACCGGCGGATTTGCGCCCGGTTCGACCTGCCATGCGGCGGCGGGGCCACGCGAATCCTTTGCCACCGTGGCCGCCGATCCCGCGCGCTGGACCTGCCGGAACGGCAATTGGGATATCACGCGCGATCGCGTGCTTATCCGCTTCGATCTTCGCGGGGTGGAAGGCCCGGCCCCCGTTCTGCTGACCACGCGGCTCAACCTTGCGCGCGAAGTGCGGCTGACGGCGTTTGGAGCCGACGGTCGCTCCGCCACCAGAACGGTGCGGGGAACGGACCTCGACCCGGGCAGCGGCGGCTGGCTGGCGGCAACGCGCCTGCCCGCGCTGGGCGAACGGCCCGCATACGTCGTGGCGGACTTCGTAGAGCCGATGCATGCGGGTCTGGTCGCCGATGCAAGGCTTACCGGCCCGGACGGCAACAAGGGCGCGGGCGCGGGGTTCAACCTCCTGATCGCCGCGCTGTGCGGGATGCTGTGCATTCCGCTGCTGTTCAACATCGCCTTCTATCGCATCCTGCGCGAACGGTTCCTGCTGTGGCACGCGGTGGTTGTGGTGATGATGCTGGTCCAGACGCTGGCCACATCGGGGCTGTTCAACATCTTCCTGGACCTGCCGCTGCTCGCCTTGCGCTATGCTTCGGCGTTCAGCTTCGGGATCGGAATCGCCGCCGCTGCCGCCTTTTCGGCGGACCTGATCGAAGCCGGGAAGCTGCGGGTTGTGGAACGGCGGCTGTTGCGCCTCAGCGGTGTGTGGATCGCGGTGTGGACGGGCGTTTACCTTTTTGCCAGCGGCCCGCTTCGCCCGTGGGGGTGGATGGCATATTACGCATCGTTCGTGCCGGTGCTGGTATTGTTCGCCTGGACGATGACAGCCGCGCGGATGAAGCGCAGCCGCGCGGTGAACTTCCAGATCGTGGCCTGGGCGCCGTTCATGCTGGTCGGGCTTGGGCGCATCGCGTCGGCACTGGGCCTGACGGCGCATCCGCTGGAATTGCAGGTCGAACAGCATATCGCCATCGCCTGGGAAGTAATCATCGCGGCCCTGGGCGTTGCGGACCGTTTCATGATTATCCGCCGCCAGCGTGACCGCGCGGTTTCCCAGGCGCGAATGCTGGGCCTGCGGGCAGAGCGCGATGCGCTTACCGGGCTGCTGAACCGGCGAGGGCTGGAAGAAAAGCTGCCCGAACTTCGGCGAAAGGGCTTTCGGGCGATGGCGCTGGTCGATCTGGATCACTTCAAGCTCGTCAACGACCGGCACGGCCACGCGGTTGGAGACAAGGTGCTTGCCGCCGTGGCCGATGCCCTTTCGCCCGACAAGGATACGGTCGCCGTGCGCCTTGGCGGCGAGGAGTTCGTACTGCTGTTCGCGGGCGACGATATCGAAGTTCGGGCGGAACGGCGCCGGCAGGCGATTCCCGGCCGGGTCGCATCGGCGGTGCCGGGCCTCGATGCGATCGTCACCGCCAGCATGGGCCTTGTCATCCGCGAGGTCGCGGACAAATCCGGCGCGAACGGCTTCGGTTACGATTATTCATCGCTTTTCGACCATTGCGACCGCCTGCTTTACGAGGCGAAGCGCTGCGGCCGGAACCGCACGATGAGCGAGCGGGTGCACGAATTCGGGCGAAAGAACACGGGTATCCACAGGCGCGGTCACGCCGCCTGATCCAGGTGGCCGCCTATCGGGATGCTGGGATTCGGTTCAGGCCTGTCCTGCCGGTTCCGCGTCGTTCGCCGGCCGTTCTTCGCGCGTCACCAGCAGCTTGTCGATCTTGCGGCCGTCCATGTCGATCACTTCGAAGCGCCAGCCCTGTTCCGCGAAATGCTCGCCCTCGTGCGGCAGGCGCTTGAGCACGGAAAGTGCGAAGCCCGCCGCCGTCGCGAAGTCGCGGTCCTCGGGAAGCGTGATGTCCAGCTTGTCGGCCAGCGCGTCGGCCGGCATCGCGCCGGCGACCAGCAGCGATCCGTCGTCGCGCTCAACCACCAGCGGCTCGTCGCCTTCGTCCTGGTGGCTGACGAAATCGCCGGCGATGGCCGAAAGCAGGTCCGCCGGGGTCACGATCCCTTCCAGGTGCCCATATTCGTCATGCACCAGCGCCATCGCCACGTCGGCCTGTTGAAGCACGCGCAGCGCGTCCATCGCGTCGATCTGGTCGGGCACGATCGTAGGCTTCTTCATCAGGCGGCCCAGCTGGACCTTGCGGCCGCGCAGCAGCACCGCCTGTATGTCGCGCACCTTTACCACGCCCACGATCTTGTCGACGGACCCGTCCGCCACCGGCATCAGCGAATGCGGACATTCGACGATGGCGTTGCGGATGTCCTGTTCGGCGGCGCGGCGCTCTATCCAGTAAAGCTCGGTCCGCGGCGTCATGACTTCGCGTGCCGGCCGTTCGGCAAGCCGCATGATCCCGGTCATGATCGCGCGGTCGTCTTCCTCGATCACGCCGGAACGGGTCGCTTCGGCGAAGATCATGTGCAGTTCTTCCGCCGTGACGGCCGCCTCTCCCTGTTGTCGCACGCCGGCAAGGCGCAGGATCAGCGAAGAGGACCGGTCGAGAATCCAGACGAACGGCGCGGTGATCCGCGCCAGCGTGGCCATCGGGCGCGCCGCCAGAATCGCGATAGGTTCCGCCGCCCGCAAGGCGAGCTGCTTGGGCACGAGTTCGCCGATCACCAGGCTGACGTAAGTGGTGATGGCGATGACAACCGCGAAACCGGCCTGATCCGCCCATTCGGCAGGCAGGCCCAGCGCGGCGAGACGTTCACCCACCGGCCCGCCAAGGCTCGCCCCGGAATAGGCCCCCGCGATTATGCCGACGAGCGTGATGCCCGATTGCACCGTGGACAGGAACTTGCCCGGTTCGGCCGCCAGCGCGATTGCGGTTTCGGCCGCGCGGCTTCCATTGTCCGCCGCCACTTTCAGGCGCGATGTGCGCGCAGAGACGATCGCGAGCTCCGACATGGCGAACAGGCCGTTGAGCAGCACGAGGCCGAGAATGATGAACAGATCGGGCCAGGGAAAGGGCGACACGCCCGAGGCGCTAGCAGATTAGCGCGAAGAGGCGAAGTCCCCCTGAATAACCGCGCGCATCGGGCTTGTCCTGCCGCAATGAAAGTGACGCCATTACACGGCAACCTGCCATGATCGGGGAACCTGATCGCTATGGTGCCAGTTTATGTTCCCGAGGCGGCCTGTTTTTCCTATCATGGAGGGTGGGCCGGACCAGAATACCAAGCCGGAAAACCACAGGATGCGAAAGGATCGTTCCAGCATGCAACTTCGTCGCGCACTTATCTCGGGCGTTGCCGCCATTTCGCTTGTCAGCCTTTCGGGCTGCGTAACCGACCCCAATACCGGCCAGCAGAAGGTCTCGCGCACCGCGCTGGGCGCCGGCGGCGGCGCGTTGGCGGGTATGTTGCTGGGCGGCCTGATCGGCGGGGGCACCGGCCGCATCATCGGCGCGGGCATCGGCGGCATCGCCGGCGGCGCCGTCGGCTACACGATGGACAAGCAGATCAAGCAGCTCAAGGAAAGCACCGCGGGCTCCGGGGTAGACGTCAGTTCCGCCGATGGCGGCAAGTCGATCCTCGTCAACCTGCCGGACGGCGTTACCTTCCCGGTTGACAGCTTCGCGATCCAGCCCGGCTTCCGCCCGACGCTGGACAAGGTTGCGCAATCGCTCAACGACTATCCCAACAGCCTGATCGACGTTTACGGCCATACGGATTCGACCGGCTCGGCGGATTATAACCAGACGCTGTCGGAACGCCGCGCCAAGGCGGTCGCCGATTACCTGTCTTCGCGCGGGGTCTCTTCGGCCCGCATTCGCTGGCAGGGCTTTGGCGAGAGCCAGCCGGTTGCGTCGAACGATACGCCCGAGGGCCGTGCCAGGAACCGCCGCGTGGAAATCAAGATCGTGCCGGTTACGCAGGAAGACGTCGCCGCCGCGCGGGCGAACGGCAACTGACGCCGCGCCATCCGTAAAATTGTAATGAACCATAGCAAGCCGGGTTGACCTTCGGGTCGCCCGGCTGGCAACGGCAAGGGAACGCAGCGCGCCCCAAGCGAGGAGTTTCCGATGTCCTTTTCCCGCCGCACACTGGCTGGCCGTGAAGTCAATCCGATCGGCCTTGGATGCATGTCGCTCAGCTGGGCCTATGGCACGCCGCCGTCCGAAGCGGATGGCACCAGGGTTCTCGAACGCGCGCTGGAACTGGGATATGACAATTTCGACACGGCGCGGATCTATGGCCTTGGCCACAACGAGACGCTGATCGGCAAGGCCCTGTCGCGCCATCGCGACAAGTTCCTGCTATCGTCGAAGACCGGGATCATCGTCGAAGGCAGCAAGCGCCGCATCGATTGCACGCCTGAAACGATACGCAACGCAGTCGAAAGGTCGCTCGAACTTCTGCAGACCGATCACATCGATCTCTATTACCTTCACCGGCGCGATTTCAACGTGCCGATAGAGGATTCGGTGGGCGCGCTGGCCGACCTTATCAGGGAAGGGAAGATCGGCGCGATCGGCCTGTCCGAAATGTCGGCCGACACGCTGCGCAAGGCGGCGGCCGTCCACCCGATTGCCGCGATGCAGACCGAATATTCGCTGATGACCCGCAATCCGGAAATCGCGGTGCTGGAAGCCTGCCGCGAACTGGGCACGACATTTGTCGCCTTTTCGCCGGTAGGGCGGGGGTTGCTGGCCAACCCGGCGCTCGATCCCGAAAACCTGCCCGAACGCGATCTTCGCCACAGCATGCCACGGTTCCAGGAAGACAACTTCCCGGCCAATGCCGCGCTGGCAAAGGAATTCGGCGCCATCGCCGCGCGCGAGGGCGTTACCCCGGCGCAGCTCTCGCTCGCCTGGGTTCTTTCGCGCGGGCCGCACGTGGTGGCGATTCCGGGCACGAGCAGCCTTGCGCACCTGGAAGAAAACATCGCGCAGTGGGACTGGGAGCCTTCGGACGATCTGGTGGCCGAACTCGATGCCCTGATAAATCGCGAGACCGTTGCGGGCCCGCGCTACAATGCGATTACCCAGCGCGCGATCGATACAGAGGAATTCGCCTGACAATGCCCGGCCCGCCGCGAATGCACGCGCAGCGGGCCATGCACGTCAGCCATAGGCGATTTGCATTGCCCTGCCAGAGAGCCGCTCGACAGCGGCCGCATGGATTTTCGGCGCGGTGACCAGAACGCCGAATGCGCGCGGATCGTGCTTGTTATAGGCCAGCGCATTGCCGAACGCGTCGGAAACCGCTGCGCCGGCCTCGCGGGCGATCAGTGCGGCGGCGGCAACGTCCCATTCGAATCCCCAGCGCAAGGTGGCCAGCAAGTCGGCCTGGTCGGCGGCGACCATTGCCATGCGCAGCGCGATCGAATTGGGCTTTTCCACCAGAACAAGGTCCGAATCGACCGTAGCCAGGCTGTCCGCCGGAACGCGCGCGCCGACCAGTTCGGTGCGGCTGCTGGCATGGAGCGGTTTTCCGTTAAGCGTCGCCCCGCGTCCGGCCATCGCGCTCCACAAGTGGCGGCGCGCCGGCGCGTCGAGGATGCCGATCAGCGGCCTCCCGTTGCTGACCAGCGCCACCGATATGGCCCAGCCATCGCGTCCGCGCACGAAATCGCGGGTGCCGTCTATCGGGTCGACCAGCCAGCAAAGCCCCTTGGATACGCGTTCGGGATGATCCACCGTTTCTTCCGAAAGCCAGCCCGCCGAAGGAAGCAAAGCCCCCAGTTCGCGCTTCAGGAAGGCGTCGCAGGCAAGATCGGCTTCGCTTACCGGGTTGTCTGGCGATTTGTCCCACACGTCCAGCTTGTGGCCATGGCCCGGCCATCGCGCGAGTGCGATGCGACCGGCGGCGCGGACGATTTCTTCGAGGCGATCGTAATCTATCATGGGGGCTCTTGCCCTTGTTACCTTTGCGGCGTGCAGTCAATCGTGCGCCGAAGCCGGTGCAATGCGCGATCATGCCAGCCGCGCCATGCCGCAATCGCTCTGGATAATGTGCATTTGCTTCGCAATAGCGAAAATCCCCGAAAGACGCCCTTCCAAAAGGGCATTTGCTGTGCTTTAGGCACCGGCGACTCCTGAATGCGGGGCCGCGAACCGGCCTCCCCGATCCTCAAGCAACGGGATGAACTTCCATGAACGTGCATGAATACCAGGCCAAGGAACTGCTGGCGAAGTTTGGCGTGAACATTCCCGCCGGCTATCCCGCGCTCACCGTCGAGGAAGCGGTTGAGGGCGCCAAGAAGCTCCCCGGGCCGCTTTACGTGGTCAAGGCGCAGATCCACGCCGGCGGCCGCGGCAAGGGCAAGTTCAAGGAACTGGGTGCCGATGCCAAGGGCGGCGTGCGCCTTGCCAAGTCGTTTGACGACGTGAAGGCCGATTCGGCCGAAATGCTCGGCAACACGCTGGTCACCGTCCAGACGGGTGAAGCGGGCAAGCAAGTGAACCGCCTCTACATCACCGACGGTGTCGACATCGCCGAGGAATATTACCTCGCGCTGCTGGTCGATCGCGCTTCGGGCCGGGTTGCCATGGTCGTTTCCACTGAAGGCGGCATGGACATCGAGGAAGTCGCCCACTCCACACCCGAGAAGATCACCACGATCACCATCGACCCGGCGCAGGGCTTCATGCCGCACCACGGCCGCGCGGTGGCGTTCGCGCTGAAGCTTGAGGGTGACCTCAACAAGCAGGCGCAGAAACTGGCGAAGCAGCTTTACGAAGCGTTCATGGCGCTCGACTGCGCGATGCTGGAAATCAACCCGCTGGTGGAAACCAAGGATAGCAAGCTGCTGGTGCTCGACACCAAGATGAGCTTCGATTCGAACGCGCTCTATCGCCACCCCGACGTTTTCGCGCTGCGCGACGAGACCGAGGAAGACCCCGCCGAGATCGAAGCCAGCAAGTATGACCTTGCCTACATCAAGCTCGACGGCAACATCGGCTGCATGGTGAACGGTGCGGGCCTTGCCATGGCGACGATGGACATCATCAAGCTCAATGGCGCCTTCCCGGCCAACTTCCTCGACGTGGGCGGCGGCGCCACCAAGGAAAAGGTGACCGAAGCCTTCAAGATCATCCTGTCCGATCCGGCGGTCGAGGGTATCCTCGTCAACATCTTCGGCGGCATCATGAAGTGCGACATCATCGCCGACGGTATCGTGGCGGCGGCCAAGGAAGTGAATCTTTCGGTTCCGCTGGTCGTGCGCCTTGAAGGCACCAACGTGGACAAGGGCAAGGAAATCCTCGCCACGTCCGGCCTGCCGATCGTTCCCGCGAACGACCTGGGCGATGCGGCCAAGAAGATCGTTGCCGAAGTCAAGAAGGTCGCCTGATCGGGCGCTTGCAATCTTCGCGATTGAAGAAAGGGGCTTCGGGAAACCGGGGCCCTTTTCCGTTTCGGTGAAACGCGAGTGGCCTGTGCCTAACCGGAAGGATGTGCGCCCAGGAAGGCCGTGGCCGCGCGCAGGGCTTCCTCCGCGATGGCCGGGGTAACGCGCCCGTCGCGGAAATAGCCATAGCGCAGGCAAGCAAAGATGATCTCTATCGTCAGCGCCACCGTCTCATCCGAGGTTCCCGCCGGCAGGCGCGGCAGTAGCGTGTCGATCAGCAGCCGCGATTTGCGGTGATGCGTATCGCGGTCGATGGCGCCGAACGGGCCGTTGAACTGAAGGATGCTGGCGACCGGATCGGCGTTGAAGAAGCGCACCGTCTCGTCAACGGCCCTCCTGAACAACGCATGCGGTGCCGGATCGGTTGCCGATTCGACCGCGCGGCGAATCGCCTCCCCCAACTGGTCCATGCTGGCGGCGGCCATCGCGGCGAGCAGCGCGGGCCGGTCCGGGAAATAGCGATAAATTGCCGCGCGCGGCACATCCGATGCCTTGGCCACTTCGGGGATGGAGCAAAGTTCCGGCCCGCCTTCGCGCAGAAGGTCTTCCGCGGCTTTCAGCGCACGGCGGATGCGCGTGCGCGAGCGCTCCTGCTGCGGACTGTCCTCCATTTGCGCGACGACTATATCCGACAAATGTTGTATTTCATCTAAATCCGACATATGTACGGTTTATCCGAATGAGAGAACCAGTCAAGGAGACCGTCATCGTGCAGACCGAAACAACCTATCGCAACCAGCCCGCATGGAGCCGCATCCAGTCGCACCTCCCGGAGCGCTACCGGTTTGCAGAAGCCGACCTTCCCACCGAAGAGACGTGGAACTGGCGCGGCCACCGCATCCACCTCGACCGCTATTACCGGCCCGATGCCCCGGCCCGCGTGGTGCTTTTCCACGGTGTCGGCACCAACGGGCGCCAGATGTCGACCATTCTGGGCCACCCGCTGGCGCAGTCGGGAATAGAAACCGTTTCCGTCGACATGCCGGGCTATGGCGTGACCGAAGTCGCGCCGGGCGCGAACGTGACCTATGACGACTGGGTCCAGGCCGGCACCGATTTCGTCGAGGCGGAACTGGCCCGCGATCCGCGACCGATCTTCCTCTATGGGCTGAGCGCGGGCGGGATGCTGACCTATCATGTCGCCAGCCGCAGTCGCGCGCGCGTTTCCGGCATCATCGGCATGACGTTCCTCGACCTGCGCAACCGCGATGTTGCGCTGGGTGCGACGCTTACTCCGTGGCTCGGCCGCATCTCGCTTCCGTTCCTCGGTCTGGGCAAGCTGCCGGGCCTGCGCGCGCTGAAGCTGCCGATGCGACTGGTGGGCAAGATGCACAAGCTGGTCAACGACAAGGCCACCATGCGCGACATGCTGAAGGACGGAACCTCGGCCGGAAACTGGGCAAGCCTTTCCTTCCTGCAGGATTTCATGACGCCGCAATTCGATGTCGAGCCCGAGGATTTCGACGTCTGCCCCGTGCTGCTGACGCAGCCGGCGGAAGACCGCTGGACCCCCTTGTGGATGGCAACCTCGTTCCTCGATCGTATCCGGCGGGTGCCCGTGCAGCAGGTCATGCTCGAGAACGCGAGCCACTATCCGATCGAGGAACCTGGACTGACGCAGATGCACGATGCGGTGCTCGGCTTCATCCGCCAGACCCTGGGCAAGGCGGACGTTCCGGTGCAGGCGGTGGCGTGATCCTTGTCGCACCCGGCTTGTCGCAAGGCAGGCCGGGCGCGACAGGCCCGGCAATATCGCAACCGCGATTTCAACGCCCTCGGCACTTGACCTGACGGCGCTGCGGCGCAATGCCGGTCGGCGCACAAGGACGTTAACCGGGCGATTAAGACAGGTTGACGTTTACGTAAACGCCAAGTATGCGGCGCACCAGCCGTTCAAAACACATACCGGAAAGGCCTGAAGCACATGAAAGCCCTGGTCTGCGTGAAGCGCGTGATCGATTACAACGTAAAGCCGCGGGTCAAGTCCGACGGCACGGGGGTTGACCTCGCCAACGTCAAGATGAGCATGAACCCGTTCGACGAGATCGCGGTGGAGGAAGCCATCCGCCTGAAGGAAAAGGGCGTGGTGACCGAAATCGTCGCGCTCTCCATCGGCCCGGCCAAGGCGCAGGAAACGCTGCGCACCGCGCTGGCGATGGGCGCGGACCGCGCGATCCTGGTCCAGACCGATGACGAGGTCGAGCCGCTCGCTGTTGCCAAGATCGTGAAAGGCGTGGCCGAAGAGGAAGAGCCGGGCCTGATCATCACCGGCAAGCAGGCGATTGACGACGACAGCAACCAGGTCGGCCAGATGGTCGCCGCGCTGATGGGCCGTCCGCAGGGCACCTTCGCCAACGAAGTGACCGTGGAAGGCGATTCGATCGTCGTGAAGCGCGAGATCGACGGCGGCCTGGAAACGGTGAAGCTGGCGCTTCCCGCCGTGGTCACCACCGACCTTCGCCTGAACGAGCCGCGCTATGCCTCGCTGCCCAACATCATGAAGGCGAAGTCAAAGCCGCTCGCGACCAAGGCACCGGGCGATTACGGCGTGGACACCGCGCCGCGCCTCAAGACCCTGAAGGTCAGCGAACCGCCGGTACGCAGCGCGGGCATCAAGGTGCCCGATGTCGATGCGCTGGTCGCCAAGCTCAAGGAAATGGGAGTCGCCTAAGGGCGAAGCCCGTCAGTCCTGAAGGGATACAATACCATGAAGACGCTTGTTTGGGTCGAACACGACAACGCCTCGGTCAAGGACGCCACGCTGGCCGTTGTGACCGCCGCATCGAAGCTGGGCGAAGTGCACCTGATCGTCGCCGGTTCCGGCTGCGGCGCGGTGGCGGAAGAAGCCGCGAAAATCGAAGGCGTGGGCAAGGTCCACGTTGCCGACGATGCCGCTTATGCCAACGCGCTCCCCGAAAACGTCGCGCCGCTGATTGCCGACCTGATGGGGCACCACGACGCGTTCCTCGCGCCCGCCACCACCACCGGCAAGAACATCGCGCCGCGCGTCGCCGCGCTGCTCGACGTGATGCAGATTTCCGACATCCTGTCGGTCGAGGGCGAGAAAACCTTCACGCGGCCCATCTATGCGGGCAACGCCATCGCCACGGTCGAATCGAGCGATGCAAAGCTTGTCATCACCGTGCGCGGCACCGCTTTCGCCAAGGCGAACCCCACTGGCGGTTCGGGCACGGTCGAGGCGGTATCGGGTCCGGGCGATGCCGGCACCAGCAGCTTCGTCGGCAGCGAACTCGCCAAGAGCGAGCGCCCCGAACTCACTAGCGCCAAGATCATCGTTTCGGGCGGCCGCGCGCTGAAGGACGCGGACACCTTCAAGGAAGTGATCTTCCCGCTCGCCGACAAGCTCGGCGCGGGCGTGGGCGCCAGCCGCGCGGCGGTAGACGCGGGCTACGTGCCCAACGATTATCAGGTCGGTCAGACCGGCAAGATCGTGGCGCCGGAAGTCTACATCGCGGTCGGCATCTCGGGCGCGATCCAGCACCTTGCGGGCATGAAGGATTCCAAGACCATCATCGCCATCAACAAGGACGAGGACGCGCCGATCTTCCAGGTCGCCGACATCGGCCTGGTGGCGGACCTGTTCAACGCCGTGCCGGAACTGACAAGCAAGCTCTGACGCGCGTTACAGCGAACGAACAACGAAGGGGCCTCGCGGCAACGCGGGGCCTTTTCCGTTGGACCTTGCTTGGCGCTATAGTTCCAACGTCAAAAACCTGGTGAACGGGTCGCCTGCGCGGTAGTTCGCGAACGGGCCGCATTCCACAAAACCCTCGCTGCAATATAGCCCCAGCGCTGGCTCGAAGGCCGGTCCGCTGCCCGTTTCAAGGCTCACCCGCGCATAGCCTCGGGCTCTTGCGACGTTTAGCAAGTGGCGCAGTATCGCGCGGCCTGCACCCTTGCCGCGATATTCGGGCGCGGCGCGCATGGATTTCAGTTCGCCGTGGCGCGGGTCCGACTGCTTCAACGCTCCCATGGCCGCCAGCGCATTGCCGTCCCACGCGGTGTAGAACGATACTTCCGGCGCCAGCAGGTGTTCCACGGGCAGCGCATGGATCGATTCGGGGGGCGAGTGTTCGTGCATCGCGCCAAGGTGAAGCGCGACCAGTGCGCGCACGGCGTCACGTGAGAGATCGTCGCGTTCGATGCGATAATCGGTCATTCGATGCGTTCCCAAACCGGTTTCATCTGCTATCGCTTCGCGCCATGACCCAGGCAAGCAAGAAGCGTTGGAGCATCGCGATTCACGGCGGGGCCGGATCGATGCGTCCCGAAATCATGGATGAAGCCCTGCAGGCCGAATACAAGGCCGCGCTCGATACCGCGCTCGATGCCGGGATCGCGGTGCTGGAGAAGGGCGGCAGCGCGATGGACGCGGTGACGGCGGCGGTGATCGCGCTTGAGGACGACCCGCATTTCAACGCCGGACGCGGCGCGGTGTTCACATATAACGGCGTCAACGAACTGGACGCGGCGGTAATGGACGGGCGCACGCGCGCCGCCGGTGCGGCATCGGGCCTGCGCCACGTTAAGAACCCGGTCACGCTTGCCCGCACGGTGATGGAGAAGGGGCCGCACGTGTTCCTTTCAGGTGCGGGGGCGGAAGAGTTCGGCCGCGACCACGGCATCGAAACCTGCGATCCGGATTGGTTCGCCACGCCCGAACGCTGGCGCCAGTTGCAGGAATTGAAACAGAAAAAGCTCGGCTGGTTCGACGTGGACCTGAAATACGGCACCGTGGGCGCTGTCGCCTGTGACGCGCAGGGCCATGTCGCCGCCGCCACCTCCACCGGCGGGCTGACCGGAAAACGTTGGGGCCGCATCGGCGATTCGCCGGTGATCGGCGCGGGGACTTATGCAGATGACCGCTCCTGCGCGGTATCGGCCACCGGCGCGGGCGAGTTCTTCATCCGCGAAGGCGTGGCGCACGAGATCGGCGCGCGGATGCGGCTGGCAGGCGAAAGCGCGCAACAGGCGGCCGATACGGTGATCGGCGAAGTCGGCGCGCTGGGCGGAGATGGCGGCGTGATCGTTGCCGCGCCCGACGGCTCCACCGCGTTCGCCTTCAACACGCCGGGAATGTATCGCGGCCGCGCCGACAACGCGGGCTTGCGAGAGGTCGCGATTTTCGCGGATGCCGGCTGACATTTGACTCCCTTGGTTAACGGGCGCACACCACGCCCGCCCCGAAGCCGAGAGAGAGAACGGGTTGCCCCGACTTTCGAGGTGAATCGAACGGACGAACGCTTGGTGATTCGTCCGAACAAGGGGAATAGCGACATGAAGATGTACAGGATGGCGGCCGGTGCCGCCCTTGCCTTTGCCCTTATGTCCGGCAAGCCGGCCATGGCGGACGACTGGCCGTTCGAGCCGGGGCAGTATATCGAGGTGGCAATGATCTCGGTCGATGACGGGCATGACCTCGACTATGCGAAGTTCCTTGCCAACACCTGGCGCAAGTCACAGGAATTCGCGAAGAGCAAGGGCTGGATCAGCAGTTACGAAGTCGACTGGAACGTTTACAAGCGGCCGGGCGAGCCCGACTATTACCTGATCACCCGCACAGCGGCGCTTCCCGATGCGGCAGAGCAGCAGAAGCGCAACGATGCCTATACCGCTTATATGAAGATGACCGACGCCCAGTTGCAGGCGGCATCGGGCGATCGGGCCACCTATCGCCACGTTATGGGATCGACCTTGCTGCAGGAAGCGGTTTTCAAGGACCAGTAGGCCCTGGCCTCTGGAAAGGAGCGCGGCGTGCGCTCTCGGATCAACTGGCCGGTCAGCTGAACTTGTCGGCTTTCCGGTTTCCGAAGCGCATGCCGCGTTCCAGCCGCGCGCGAAGCTGGGTGTAATAGGCTTCCAGGAAAGCGTGTTCGTTCCACGGGGGTTCGCGCCCCAGCTTGGCCGCGATGGTATCGGCCACTTCGCGCATCGCGTCCTCGCGGCCCGCGCGCAGCACGCGTTCCAGCACCTGAAGCTCGTATTCGCCATAGATCGCCAGTTCGCGCTCTTCGAAGCGCAGCCCTGCCGTTTCGGGGGCGGGGGCCGCGTCGGCGCGGACGGACATCGCCTGTTGCAGCTTGTGGCGCGGGGCTTCCACCACCCATGTCCCGGCAATGATATCGCCGCAGCGCAGCCGGTCGCGGTTGAAGAACGGGAAGAACACGAAAATCGCGAACCACGCGAAGCCGGCCCAAGCGGCAAGCTGCGTATCGCCGCCGTCAAACGATCCCGCCACGAACACCAGCGGCATGAACAGTTCGATATCGCGAACGATATTGCGCGCGATCACCGCTTCGGTCGTCAGGCGCCCGCCGTCCCGGCTGGCGACGCGCAGCCCGGTGATGCGCTTGCCCGGCGTTGCGCCGCGCGGCCCCAGTTCGAAGAACAGGAACCATGCGTTGCGGAACAGGAACATCGTGACGATCCAGATTACCGCAAGGAACTGGATCGCGTGGTCGACCACGCGCTTCGACCCATCGAGATCCTTGTTCAGCCGGATGCCCATCGCCCCGGCAAGCGAAGCCAGCGCCCAGGTGCTAAGCCCCATCGCCACTGTTATCAGGAACAGGTCGATCAGCAGCGCCGCCGCCCTGTTGCCGCGCCGCCCCAGCACGAAGCGCAGCGGCACACCCTCCGGCGTTACCAGCGTCCGCACACGGTCATCCCCCATGCGGGCAGAGCGCGGGGTGCGGGCGGTCGCGGAAGCCATCAGGCAGCCTCTCCCACGTGGCGGTCGCGCCGCCAGAAGAACAGGTATCCGGTCCAGAACACCAGCATCGCCGCGCCGATGGCCAGCCGCCCGAAAGTATCGTCCACAAGCTGGCGGGCAAAGGCTTCCAGCATCGCCGCCACGATCAGCATCAGTACCACGCCGGCCATGACCTGCGCGGATCGCCGCCCGGCCGCGGCGGCGGCGGTCAGCACGGATTGTTCGCCGGGGAAGGCCATCGCGCGCCCGATGTGGACGCCCGCCGCGCCTGCCAGCAGGATCGCGTAAAGCTCTGTCGTGCCGTGAACCGCGATCCAGCCCGAAAAATCGAACAGCAATCCCTGCCCGTCATACAGCCACAGCATCGCGCCAAGCGTCGCGGTGTTCTGCACCAGCAGCATCAGCGTGGGCAGGCCGAAGGCGAAGCCCAGCGCGAAGGCCAGGATCGATACCTGCGCGTTGTTGCTGAACAGGAAGGCGGAAAACATCGCCAGCCCGCTTTGCCCCTGGTTGCCGAATATCGTGGCTTCCAGCGTCTTGCGACTTGCCCCCGGAACCCGCGCGTCGGCGAACTGGGTGGGCACCAGCGCATAGTACCAGTCCGGGTTCGACCGCACGAGCAGCCAGCCTACCAGCACGCCCGCCACCATCGTTACCAGCGCGATGGCGATATCCATCTTCATCGCGCGCACCGACGCCCCCCATCCGCCGCCCAGGAAACGGCGGAACCAGATCAGGAGCGATGCGCGCGGCCCATAGACCTGGAACCACGCGCGCTGCACCAGCGCCTCCAGATAGTCGAGCGTCGCCACGTCGAGCGACATCTCGCGCGCGATGGCAAGGCTTGAGGCGGCGTTGCGATAAAGCGCGGGAAGCGCCAGCAGGTCTTCGTCGGAAACGCGGCGCAAACGGCCTTTCTCCATGCGCGAGACGATGTCTTCCAGCCGCCGCCACTCGCCTTCGCGTTCGAGGCGGAAACGGTCGGACCGCAAGGAAGCCTGCGCAGCCGGGGCGACCGTTCGTTCGGCCCTTGAGAACCAGCCGGTAACGCGTTCGGCAATCGTGCTCACCCGATGCTTCCTTCGCGCTTGATCGAAAGATAGGCGTCCAGCAGCCGCGTACCCACCTGCTGCCACGGCGCTTCCACCACGCGCACGCCAAGGTGGCGCAGGCGTTGCAACACGATGGCGCGCTGGCGCTGGAGGGTGGAGGCGGTAACCGACATGGCGACCGCCTGGAGGCCGTCCGGCTCTCGCCCCGCGATATCGGCCAGTTCCGCGTCGGCAAGAACCACGAAGATGACAAGGTGCCGGTCAACCAGCCGGCCCACGCTTTCGATCATCAGTTCCGCGCTGGTGGGATCGGTGAAATCGGAAAACAGCACGATCAGGCTGCGCCGCTGCAAACGTGCCGAAAGGTCGGACAGCGCCAGCGTGAAGTTGGGCTCCTCGGCATGATAGTCCAGCCCGGAAGCGGCGCTTTGCAGGCGGTGGAAATGGCGGCTTCCAGAAACGAAGGGCGTTGCAACGCCCGGCCGCGCGGCAAAGCCGAACAGAGCCACGCGGTCCCCTGCGCGCAGGGCGACATAGGCGGTGGTCAGTGCCGCCGTCACCGCGCGGTCTATGCGCGGCAGCCCGTCCACCGGTTCGCACATCGCCGCGCCGCAATCGAACGCGAACACGATCTGGTTGTTGCGCTCTGTATCGAATTCCTTGGCGAAAAGGCGTCCGTGCCGGGCGGATGCCTTCCAGTCTATGCGTCGGCGGTCCATGCCCGGTTCGTAATCGGCCATGGCCTCGAACTCTGTGCCTTCGCCGCGGATGCGCCGGGCGATCAGGCCGAATTGCGCATCGCGCAGGAAGATTTGCAGCGCCGGGCTTTTGACCGGAGAGATGTCGGGCCAGACGCGGATCGCACCATCCACCGGTCGGCTGGCGGTGCGCGTGGCAAGGCCCAGCGGGCCGGTCCATTTCAGCCATACGCGGTCTATCGTCCCGGAGCCGCGCCGCAAGGGCACCACCGCCGCGCTGCCGCTCCACGCGCCGTGATCGGGGGCAAGCGGGAATGCGACGCTTCCCTCCGCGTTCAGCCGCGTGTCGACACCTACCGCGGCGACCGGGGCGTCGGTGCCATAACGTCCGGCCAGTTCGGCCAGCACGGAAATCCGCGTTTCACGCCCCACGTCGCAATCGCCGGGCGCGATCAGCCGCAAATCTTCCAGCCGGCCCGCGAACATCGCATCCAGCAGGACCAGCAGCAGCAACGCTCCGCCCAGCGCGGGCGCGACGATCCACGCCGCGGGCGCCAGCGCTCCGATCAGCAGCGCGACCGGCGCGAAACCGGCAATCAGCACCGTCGCGCGCAAGCTGGGCCTGAAGGCGGGAAGGGCGGGCATCGCGCGCGTTACCTTGGGGCTTCGGTCTCAGCCACAAGGTCGGCGACGATTGTCTCCACCTCCTTGCCCTCGATCTCGGCGGCGGGGCTGAGCAGCATGCGGTGGCGAAGGACCGATGCGGCCAGTGCCTTCACATCGTCGGGTATCACATAGTCGCGCCCGTCAAGTGCCGCCCGTGCGCGCGCCGCGCCCGCCAGCAGCACGGCGGCACGCGGGGATGCGCCGACAACAAGGTCCGCATTGTCGCGCGTCGCGCGCACCAGCCGCACGATATAGCCCGTTACGCTGTCCGACAGCGTGACCGATGCGATGGCGGCGGAAGCGGCGGCAATCGCATCGGCGCCCGCCACGGGCGCAAGGCCCAGTTCGGCGGGGCTCTGCGCGCGCTTGCCTTCGCCATACATCGTAACGATCCGCGCTTCCTCCGCCTCGTCGGGATAAGGTACCAGCAGCTTGAACAGGAAGCGATCCAGTTGCGCCTCGGGCAGGGGATAGACGCCCTGGCTTTCGATCGGGTTTTGCGTGGCGACCACCATGAAGCGCGGCGGCAGCGGGTGGATTTCACCGTCCAGCGTCACGCGGCGTTCCTGCATGGCTTCCAGCAGGGCGGCCTGCGTCTTGGGCGGGGTGCGGTTGATTTCGTCCGCCAGCAGAAGTTCGCGGAAGATCGGGCCGCGCGTCAGCGTGAACTCGCTGGTCTGGAAGTTGAACAGGTTCGATCCCAGGATATCGCCCGGCATCAGGTCGGGCGTGAACTGGATGCGCCCGAAGTCCAGCCCCAGCGCTGTGGCAAAGCACTGGGCAAGGAAGGTCTTGGCGGTGCCGGGCGGCCCTTCCAGCAGAACGTGGCCCGATGCGAAAAGCGCGATCAGCAGGTGATCGAGTACATCGGCCTGCCCTACGACGGCCTTGCCCACTTCGGCGCGGATCGCCTGTGCCAGCGCGCGCACCTGGTCCAGCGCGGCGGCGGAATCCTGCGGTTCGTTCACGTAAGTGCCCTTTCGATGGAATGGAGCGCGGCCGCGCGGCGCGCGACGTCCTGCGATGTGCGCGCCGCGCGCATTTGCGCGGCGGCGCTGGAAAAGCTGGGGCCATCGATGCCGCGCGCCTTCTGCACGCGGTCTATCGCCGCCTCGATCTCGCCCGCGTTGCGCCCGCGCGCAAGGCCCAGCGCGGCGGCGATCCTGTCGCGCGCGGCATCGGCATAGGGGGCGGCGACCAGGTGGATGCGCCCGGCCCGGCGGATCAGCCCCGCGCTGTTGGTGACGAGCGCAGCCTTGCCCGCTGCAATGGGCCGGGCCGGCGGGCGCGGCGGGCCGAAGCGGTTGAACGCCCGCCAGCCGACCGCAAGCGCGGCCAGCAGCAGGCAGATCGTCGCCGCAAGGAAGGGCGGCCGGAACGCAAGGTCAAGCAGGTTGCGGCTGTTGCCAAGGCCGTTCAGCGTCAGGTCGAAGGAAACGGGCTGCACCGCGCCGTCCTGCGCGGCGGCGATCAGGCGCTGCGCCATCAGCGCGGTCTGCTCGTTCGCCAGCCCCCAGTTATCCAGCAGGTCGGGCTCGAAAACGAAAATCACCGGATAAAGGTTGGTATCGTCGCCCCCCGTGGTCCTGGGGATGCCGGCAAAGGCATTCAGGTCGGGGTAGTATCCCCGGTCCGCGACATAGGCGGCCAGCACGCGTCCGTCGCCTGCGCGAACCAGCGGGACAAGATGCCTGCCTTCGCCCGAAAGCACCTGCGTCTCTGCTGGCAGCGGACCGCTGGCACGGGCCGTCCGCCAACCCGTTTGCGCCTTGTTGTGCGGGCCGCCGATCGTAACGGTGATGTCGTCGTAAAAGCCTCTCCATGTCGGGGCGCCCGCGCCGGCCAGCGTCACCCAGCCGCGCTTCGCCTTCTCGCCGTTGTTCTTCATCGCGAACCACTTGGGCGTGACGATCAGGGTAGAGCCGATATAGCGCCTTCGTCCGACGATCCGGTCCAGTTCCCGCCCGTCGGCATCGGGCGGGGGGGTCAGCACCAGCAGGCCGTTATCCGCCAGCCGGCGATTGTTGCGGATGCGGCGCACGTCTTTGCCTTCGGCCTCTATCATCGCGGCAAGGCCGGCAAAGCCGTTCAGCCCCTTGCCCGCCACGTGCCCGCCGCCGTTATTGCCGCTGCCGCCCGTGCCCTCCGCCATGAAATAGAGCAGCGCGACGAAGGCGAGCACGCCGACAAGCACAAGGCCGATCACCGCACGGCGGCTGAACGCGGCGGGGTTCGCGGTCATGCGGCGCCCCCGGGACTGGCCGCTGCCAGGTCGGCAAGTGCGAAATCGGCATAGGCGTCGCGCGCCCTTTGCCAGTCCTCGCGCGAAAGGCCGTGCAGCGCGAACAGGCTGCGCTCGACTTCGGCGGCGATCACCGCGAAGGCAACGCGCGCGCGCGATGGAAGCTGTTCGATCCGCCCGATTTCGCGCGCGGTGCTGGACGGCGCCAGCCATTCGGGCCGCGTATCGGCAATGTGGCCGACGCTGCGCTGGAGCAGCAGGTGCGCGGCTTCGGCAAAGCGCCCCTCCGCCGCCAGCCGGTCCGCGTCTTCCAGCAGGGCGCGCGCGGCGCCGTGGCCGGGCGTCCATTCGCCCTCCGCCGCATCCGGCGCGGCCTTGCGACGGGCGAGCAGCCAGGGTTTTGCCAGCATCCACGCGATCCACACCGCGCCCGCGCAAGCCAGCAGCGCCAGCGCGATCTCGATTCCGTTCCAGTGCGCGCCGACCGCGCGCATCAGCGGGCCGAACAGCCATTCCAGAAACTGGCCCACCGGCTTCAGCAGGTCCGCCAGAAAGCGCCCGATCGCCTGCAGCCATTCCGGCCATTGCGGCGGCGTGTCGGCCTTGTCGGGCACCGGAGCGAACTGGATGTCGTTCATGTGACGCATCGCCCGCCAGGCGGCTTCGCTCCCGGCGGTGGATTTCGCATCAATGGCAGCGTCGATGGCGCTGGTCGTGGCGGTCACGAACGGTTGGTTGCATGGCAAGGGTTACGAAACAAGCACCGCCTCAACCCATTGCGGATATTTCCGCGCGCCTGTGCCTGCCGTGCCCGGTGACGCGGCTGGTGACGCGCGTCGTTCCGGCTCAGGGCCGGGCGCGTTCCTGCGGATAGGTGCCCAGTATCCGCAAGTCCTTGCAGTGGAACGCGAGTTCCTCCAGCGCGCGATCCACCGCCGGATCGCCCGGTGCGCCCACGATATCGGCGAAGAACGCCGTCGCGGCGAAACTTGCGCCCCGCTGGTAGCTTTCCAGCTTCGTCATGTTCACGCCGTTGGTCGCAAACCCGCCCAGCGCCTTGTAGAGCGCGGCGGGGATGTTCTTCACTTCGAACACGAACGTCGTCATCGCCGGGCCGGTGATCGTGGCGGGATCGCGCGGCTCCTTCGCCAGCACCACGAACCGCGTCATGTTGTCGGCCGCATCCTCCACGTGGTCGGCGATCACGTCCAGCCCGTAAAGCTCCGCCGCGATCTTCGGCGCGATGGCCGCAAGCGCCGGGTCGCCCAGTTCGGCCACATAGGCGGCCGCGCCGGCGGTATCTGCATAGCTCATCGGCACGATCCCGCGTTCGCGCAGGAAAAAGCGCGACTGGCCCAGCGCCTGCGGATGGCTGTAGGCGCCCTTGAACGGCCCCGGACCGCTGGCCATCAGCGCGTGGTGGATTTCCATGAAGTGCTCGCCCACGATCGAAAGACCGCTTTCGGGAAGCAGAAAATGGATATCGGCCACGCGGCCGTGCTGCGAATTTTCAATCGGGATGATCGCGCAGCCCGCTCGCCCGTCCTTCACCGCTTCCAGCGCATCCTCGAATGAAAAGCACGGCAGGGGCAGGGAATCGGGCAGCGCTTCCATCGCCGCGCGGTGCGAATTGGCGCCGGGCGCGCCCTGGAACGAAACCGTGCGTGAGGGATCGGCCGCTGCCGCGGCGGCCATTTGTTCGACAAGGCGCAGGGCCGGGGCCGGAAAACTGTGCATCGCGGGCCGCTTAAGGGCGCCTCTCGCAACCGGCAAGTCCCAAACGCCCTTGCGCGATAGCGGGGGTCTCATTAGAGCGTGCAAAAATTCGCGCGGGGCCGGCAAGGGGCCGGAGGGACGCAGAGGGGCTGTAGATGGACGACCGTTTCAACACCATCGCCGGGTGGACGCTGTTCGGCGGGATCGTGGCTTTGGGTCTTTCGACCCTTTCGAGCCATTATTTCGAGGCCGATAAGCATCACCGTCCGGAAACGATGGGATATGCGATTGCCGGGGTCGAGGCTGAAGGCGGCGGGGCCGCCAAGCCTCTGCCGCTTGCCAACCTCCTGGCGCAGGGCGACGTGGCCAAGGGCGAAAAGATTTTCGCCAAGTGCAAGGCCTGCCACACCATTGATCAGGGCGCGGCCAACGGCATCGGCCCGAATCTGTGGGGCATCGTGGGTGACAACAAGGCCGAAGGCCGCGGCGGCTATGCCTTTTCCGATGCGCTGAAGGCGGTCGGCGGCAAGTGGACGTTCGACGATCTCAACAAGTGGCTGACCAGCCCCAAGGCCTTTGCCGACGGGACGAAGATGACCTTCGCCGGCATCTCCGATCCGCAGGACCGCGCCGACGTGATCCTGTACCTCAATTCGATGGGATCGAACGAACCGCTTCCCGCGCCCGAAGCCATTCCGGCGGCTGGTGACGAATCGGGCGGCGAAAAGGCCGTGGCGGTGGTCGGCGATCCGGCGAAGGGCGAAAAGGTCTTCGCCAAGTGCCGTTCGTGCCACACGATCGACAAGGGCGGCGCCAACGGCATCGGCCCGAACCTCTATGGCGTTCCGGGTGAGCAGATCGCCAACTCGGCCGATCGTGGCGGTTTCGCCTTCTCCGACGCGTTGAAGGCGCACAGCGGCGACAAGTGGACCGAAGCGAACCTGGACAAGTGGCTGACCAGCCCGAAGTCTTTCGCGGACGGCACGAAGATGACGTTTGCCGGCCTGCCCAAGGAGCAGGACCGCGCCGATGTGATCGCCTACCTCAATTCGCAGGGCGGCAGCCTGACCCTGGGCGGCGGAGACGCGGCCCCGGCGGCGGACGCGGAGAAGAAGTAAACGCGCGCGCCGAAAGGCACGATTACGCAAAAAGGGCCGGGAAGCACTGCGCTTCCCGGCCCTTTTCTTTTGTGTGGGTAGTCTCGTTTGTGCAGGCAGGGCGGTGTCCGGCAATCGAAACGGGCAGAGGGTTGCCCCTTTCCGCCGTCGTTACCCCTTGCTGCGCGTCAGCACCCCTTGAAGCCCTGCGCGATCACGTACCATTCGGAACTGCCCTTGCGGCTGGCGGGGGGCTTCGCGTGCTTCACGCTGGTGAAGTTCTTTTTCAGGATATTGAGCAGCGCGGTGTCCGTCCCACCCGCGAAGACCTTGGCCACGAAAGCGCCGCCGGGCGCCAGCGTGGTGATGGCGAAGTCCACCGCCGTTTCCACAAGCCCCATCGTGCGCAGGTGATCGGTCTGCTTGTGACCCACGGTGTTCGCCGCCATGTCGGACAGGACAAGGTCGGGCGGCCCGTCCAGCGCGCCTTCCAGCGCGGCGGGGGCTTCATCGTCCATGAAGTCCATCTCGAAGATCGTCACGCCTTCGATCGGTTCGGTGGGCAGAAGGTCTATCCCCACGATCCTGGCCTGCGGCGCGCGCTGGCGCACGACCTGGCTCCATCCGCCGGGCGCGATGCCAAGGTCCACCACGCGCTTCGCACCTTTCAGCAGGCCGAAGCGTTCATCCAGTTCGGCCAGCTTGTAGGCGGCGCGGCTGCGATAGCCTTCGGCCTTCGCCTGCTTCACGTAAGGGTCTGCCAACTGGCGCGAAAGCCAGCGCGCGGAAGAGGCGGTGCGCTTCTTCGCGGTCTTCAGCCGCTCCCCCGGATTGCGTCCCGACCGGCTCATGCGCGTTCCTGTCCCTGTCTGGTTCTGGCCTGCCCCGTATCGGCCGGTTCGGGGGGCGGTTGTCTTGATTTGCGCAGGGCGGCCAGACTGCGTTCGGCATCCCCTTCTGCCGCCATCAGGCTGCGCAGGATGCCTTCGCGAATGCCCCGGTCGGCAATGCCCAGCCGCGCGGCGGGCCAGAGATCCAGTATCGTTTCAAGGATCGCGCAGCCCGCCACCACCAGGTCGGCACGCTCACGGCCGATGCAGGGCAGTCCGGTTCGCTCTGCCGGAGACAGTGTGGCAAGCCGCGCGCTGATTTCGCGCATTGATGCGGATGGCACGATCAGGCCGTCCACAGCGCGCCGGTCGTATTGCGGCAGGCCCAGGTGGACGCTTGCCAGCGTGGTTACCGTTCCGCTGGTTCCCAGCAGGCGGATGTTGTCCTGGTCCACGCCGCGTGCACGCAGGGGCGCGATCCTCCCTTCGAAAGCTTCGAAGCTATCGCGCACGCAGCGGCGCATCCGTTCGTATGCAGTGGCGCGCGCATCGGGCGAATCGGCAATCGGCCCGATGCTTTCGGTCAGCGAAACGACGCCCCAGGGCACGCTTTGCCAGTCAAGGATGCGGGGCACGGTTTCACTGCTGTCGACCAGAACCAGTTCGGTCGATCCGCCGCCTATGTCGAAGATCATCGCCGGGCCTTCGCCGGTTTCCAGCAGGATGTGGCAGCCCAGCACGGCCAGCCGGGCTTCTTCCTGTGCGGTGATGATGTCCAGCCGAATTCCCGTTTCGCGGTGAACCCGCTGGATGAAGGCATCGCCGTTGGCGGCCCGGCGGCAGGCTTCCGTCGCCACCGATCGGGCCAGGTGCACCCCGCGCTTGCGCAGCTTGTCGGCACAGACGCGCAGCGCACCCAGCGCGCGGTCCATTGCCGCGTCAGACAGGCGCCCGGTATGCGCCAGTCCTTCGCCCAGCCGGACCACGCGGCTGAATGCGTCGATCACCACGAAGTGTTCGCCCGATGGGCGCGCGATCAGCAGGCGGCAGTTGTTCGTGCCAAGGTCGATCGCGGCATAGGCCTGTCGGCCGCGATGCGCGGGTATGTGCCGCGGCTTCTGGCCCGAAGCGCCGGTTTTCGCCGGAATGTCGATCTTCGTGGGGCCGCCCCCTTTTGCGGGGATCGTATTTTCCGGCGCAGGGGCGCGGCCGGCCGGGGCCGTCCTGTTCCTGTTCTGTCCGGCGCCGGTTCCACGGGGTGCATCGCGCTTTCCGGAAGACTTTGCCTTGCGGGGCCGATCCTTGGTCCCTGCCATATCCGGATGCGCTTGCCCGCCCCTCGCCGGCGGTTCGTTGTCCGCCATGTCATGCAATCGCTTATCTTTTCCCGGCCGCGCCATCCGCGCCGGTGACTTGCCGACATGCTAGCGAGGCATTGCAGCGGCGGCAAGGCGCAGCCTGTTGCGTACAAGAGGTAGGCGGAGGAATCGATTGCGCGGGCTTGCTTGACTCGGACCGGCATGGGCCATAAAGGGCGCCCCTCGTTGCCCCGTCGTCTAATGGCAAGACTACGGACTCTGACTCCGTCAATCGAGGTTCGAATCCTCGCGGGGCATCCAGTTTCTCGCGCCTCACCATGATCCGGGAATCCACTCCCCAGCCAGGGCATAGCCGGTCAGCGAAGCGCTGTCTGCCATTGACCTTTGCGCATATTGCGTGGAAACCGCCGCGCTTCCTGCCGCGTTGATCGTATGACCGGAAGGTGTAACCGCCTTCCGGTATTCTGCGCCGAAATCAATGGACAATGGCGCATCCACGGGCAAAGACAGAACAACAGGCAACGAGAAAAGAATGACCGAAAAGGAACTCCTCAACCGCAAGTTCTACAAGGCCGAACAGGAAGCCGGCTTCGACGAATCCCACGCCAAGACGACGCCGCAGACACAAAGCGCGTCATACAAGCTGGCCTTCCGCGATACCGAGTTCCTGCTGCGCGAAGAACTGCGCCCCGTTCGCTTCCAGCTTGAACTGCTAAAGCCGGAAATGCTGCTGGACGAGGCGGGCATCGGCTCCACGCTCGTCGTTTATGGGTCCGCCCGCATCCCCGCGCCCGAAGACGTGGACGCCGCGCTGGCAAGCGCGACCACGCCCGAACGCAAGGCGCAGGTGGAACGCCTGGCCGCCAAGGCGAAATACTATGCCGAAGCGCGCAAGCTGGGGAAGATCGCCAGCGAATGCGCGGTGGTGGAAAAGGGCATGCGCCAGTTCGTGATCTGCTCGGGCGGGGGGCCTTCGATCATGGAGGCTGCGAACCGTGGCGCCGCTGACGCGGGGGCCGAATCGGTTGGCCTCAATATCGTTCTTCCGCACGAACAGGCGCCGAATACCTTCGTGACGCCGCGCCTTTCTTTCCAGTTCCACTATTTCGCGCTCAGGAAAATGCACTTCCTGCTGCGCGCCCGCGCGGTGGCTGTGTTCCCCGGCGGCTTTGGCACGCTCGACGAATTCCTTGAGCTGCTGACGCTGATCCAGACGGGCAAGATGCAGCCGATCCCGATTCTTCTGTTCGGCAAGGAATACTGGAGCCGCGTGATCGATTTCGGGTTCATGGCCGACGAAGGGGTTATCAACCACAAGGATCTAGAGCTGTTCCATTGGGTCGAGACGGCGGACGAGGCCTGGAAGATCGTCACCGATTTCTACGACGTGGATTGCGACTGACGCGACTGCGGAGCGCGAATCAGGCGCTCCACTTCGCGGCGAAGTCCGCCGCGCACCGGCCGTCCGCATCCAAGGCGGCAAGCGTATCGTAGAACGGCACGCGGCCCATCGCGTGCCCCAGCGGGCCGTTGCCCCGGCCAATCTTCGGCGCATGGGCAATTGCCTGCTGCACGAAGGCGATGCCCTGTTCAACCGCCAGGTCCACGGGCAGTCCTTCGCCCAGCCCGGTGGCAATCGCGCTTGCCAGCGTGCAGCCGGTGCCGTGGGTGTGGACGGTATCGATACGCGGAGAGCGGAAGGTCCGGTTGCCGCAGGGGGTGTGGAGCACGTCCGCAATCTCGTCCCCGTCGGCGTGGCCGCCTTTCACCAGCAGGTTCGCGCACTTCGGGCGCACCGCGTCCAGCCCGCCCAGCGCGGCGAGCTCCGGCAGGTTCGGCGTCGTTAGCGTGGCCAGCGCCATCAGCCGCTCGAAGGCGGCAACCGTCGCCCCGTCTGCCAGTGCGCTGCCGCTGGTGGAAACCATCACCGGGTCGAACACCACCGGCACGCCGATGTCCGTCAGCCGGTCGGCGACGGCTTCGGCAATCGCGGCCGAGCCGAGCATGCCGATCTTCACGGCGTCCACGCCGATGTCCGAAACGCAGGCATCGACTTGTGCGACAACCATTTCGGGTGACAGCGCTTCAACCGCGGTGACGCCCAGCGTGTTCTGAGCGGTGATCGCGGTAATGGCCGTCATAGCATGGCCGCCCAGCATGGTGACGGTCTTGATATCCGCCTGGATGCCCGCGCCGCCGCCCGAATCCGATCCGGCGATCACAAGGATGCGAGGTATGGCCATGTCAGCCCCCGTACTTGCGCGTGGTGGATGCCGGATGGCGTTCCAGCAGCGCCTTGCTGCGTGTGGGCCGGTCCATCAGCTCGCCGCCGCAGTTGGGGCAGCGGTCGTCCAGCGCCTCCGCGCATTCGGCGCAGAACGTGCATTCGAACGAACAGATAAACGCGCCTGGCGCCTGCGCGGGCAGGTCCGTTCCGCAGCGTTCGCAATCGGGCCGCATTTCAAGCATTTTTGTTTTCCGGCAGTCTGGAGAAGCGTCTCATGCGCTATAGCTTGGCCTGCCGGGGCGGCACCAGCCCGCCCTGCGGACGTGATGCCAAACCGGAAATGCCGGCGGAAATATCACGCCGCCTTGCGCACCGCTTCGCAGATCGATTCCACCACGCGGTGCACCTGCCCCTCGTCGTCGCCTTCGGCCATCACGCGGATCACCGGTTCGGTGCCGGAGGGGCGGATGACAAGGCGACCCTTGCCTGACAGGTCGGCTTCGGCATCGGCTATCGCCTGCTTCACCTTGGCATCGTCCAGCGGCTTTCCGCCCGAAAAGCGCACGTTCTTCAAAAGCTGGGGCACCGGGTCGAACTGGTGCAGCAATTCGCTGGCCGGCTTGCCCGAGGTGACAAGCGCGGCCAGCACCTGAAGTGCGGCGATCGTGCCGTCGCCCGTGGTCGCATGATCGGCCAGGATCATGTGGCCCGACTGCTCGCCCCCCACGTTGAAGCCGCCCGCGCGCATCTTTTCCAGAACGTAACGGTCGCCCACTGCCGTCCGGACAAGATCGAGGCCCTGGCCGCCCAGAAACCGTTCGAGCCCCAGGTTCGACATCACCGTTGCCACCACGCCGCCGCCGCGCAAGGTGCCGCGCGCGGCCAGCTGGCTGCCGATCAGCGCCATGATCTGGTCGCCATCGACCGTCTTGCCCTTTTCATCGACCACGATCAGCCGGTCGGCATCGCCATCCAGCGCGATGCCGATATCGGCGCGCACTTCGCTCACCTTGGCCTTGATCGCGTCAAGATGGGTGGAGCCGACGCCCGCGTTGATGTTCTTGCCGTCGGGCTCTACGCCGATTGCGATAACGTCCGCGCCCAGTTCCCAGAAGGCCGACGGCGTGACGTGATAGGCCGCGCCGTTCGCGCAATCGACCACGATGCGCAGCCCGTCCAGCCGCACCGCATCGGGCAGCGATGCCTTCACCGCGTGGATATAGCGTCCGCGCGCGTCCTCTATCCGGCGGGCGCGTCCCACTTCGCCCGCGTCGGCAAGCTCAAGCTCGCGGCCCAGCATCGCCTCGATCGCCAGCTCCGCCTCGTCCGAAAGCTTGAACCCGTCGGGGCCGAACAACTTGATGCCGTTGTCCTCGAACGGATTGTGGCTGGCAGAGATCATCACTCCAAGGTCCGCGCGCATGGACCGGGTCAGCATCGCCACGGCGGGCGTGGGCATCGGGCCAAGCAGCACAACGTCCATCCCCACGCTGGTGAAGCCCGCCGTCATGGCGTTTTCCATCATGTAACCGGAAAGGCGCGTGTCCTTGCCGATCACCACGCGGTGGCGGTGGTCTCCCCGCTGGAAATAGGCGCCGGCCGCCTGGCCTACCTTCATCGCCGTCGCCGCGGTAATCACGCCGGCATTGGTGCGCCCGCGGATTCCGTCCGTGCCGAAGAACTTACGCGTCATTGTGCTCCTTCAGGGCCGTTCCTGCGCGTGAAATACCGTTCCGCATCGCCCGCGCTCCGTTGCCCACTCGCCATTGCCCAGTCGCCATTGCTATGCCGACCTATACGACTAATGTCACCGGGACATGAACCGACCGGTTACAGATCCGCAACCCTCAGGCTTGCCGCAAATTGCCCATGTCCCGGCCGCGCTGACATTTGCCGCGCTGGCCGGCGGGCTGGCGACAGGCCTTGTTCTCACCTTCGCCGCGCCTTCCGCCTTGCCGCCGGTTCTGGCCGTTGCCGGGCCGGTGGGCTCGCTTTGGCTCAGGGCCTTGCAGGCGACCATCGTGCCGCTGGTGGCCGCGCTGCTTTTTACCGGTGTGGTGCAGACGGTCGCCCTTGCCAGTGCGGGGGCCATGGCGCGGCGCAGCCTTGGCCTGTTCCTTGCGGTGCTCGCCTTCAGCGCCACGGTGCCGATGTTCGTCACGCCCGCGCTGCTGGCCGCCTTGCCGATCCCCGGAAGCGCGGGCGCGGCGCTGGGAAATGCCGCCGCGGCGACGCCCGGAGCAACGCAAATGCCGGGCATGGCGCAGTACCTTGAATCGATCGTGCCGACGAACGTGATTAGCGCGGCGGCGAATGACCGGATGCTGCCGCTGATCCTGTTCGTATCGGTTTTCGCGCTGGCGACGACGCGGCTGGTGGGCCGCCAGCGCGAACATCTCGTCACGTTCTTCCATGCGGTCGCTTCGGCCATGCTGGTCATCATCGGCTGGGTGCTGGCAGCCGCGCCGGTCGGCGTTTTCGCGTTGAGCCTTACGGTTGCCGCGCACAGCGGCGCGGCGGCGATCGGGGCGCTCGCGCACTATGTGGGGATCGTGGTTCTGACGGGCAGCGTCGTGCTGATCGGGGGCTATATCCTCGCCGCAGCCGTGGCGCGTCGCGGCCCTGCCGTTTTCGCAAGGGCGATGGTTCCGGTCCAGGTCTTCGCGCTTTCCACGCAGTCCTCGCTCGCATCGCTGCCGGTGATGCTCGATGCCTGCCACGAGATGCGCGTGCGCGAAAGCACGGGCGAATTCGTCATGCCGCTGGCCGTCGCGCTGTTCCGCGCGACCAGTCCGGCGATGAACCTTGCGGTCGTGATCTATGTGGCGAACTGGTACAACGTGCCGCTTTCGCCCGCGTTGATGGCTTCGGGCTGGATCGTGGCGATCCTGGTGTCGCTGAGTTCGGTCAGCCTGCCCGGCGCGCTCAGCTATGTCGCGTCGGTCGGGCCTATCGCGATCGCGATGGGGGTGCCGGTGGCGCCGCTGGCTATCCTTGTCGCGGTGGAGATGCTGCCCGATCTGATGCGCACCGTCGGCAACGTGACGATGGACGTCGCGGTTACAGCCTCGGTCGATCGCCTGACGCACGGACCGACCGAGGGCGGGGCGGGCAAGATCGCGGGAAATGGAGGCGATTGAAACGCAATTGCAGGCACTTTGCCCTTGCCCTGACATGAACGGACCCTATTTCCGGAACGCGCCCGGCGCGCCATGCGTTCGGACGAAGGAACCCTCAACGCAAGATAAATTGGAAAGAGAGCCATGGCGATCACCCTGATGCCCCTCCCTTACGCAGAGGATGCCCTGTCCCCCGCGATTTCGGCGACCACGCTGCAGACGCACCACGGCAAGCACCACAAGGCCTATGTCGACAAGACCAACGCGGCCGTCGACGGCACCGACCTTGCCGGCAAGAGCCTGGAAGAGGTGATTGCCGCTGCCGAAGCCAAGGGTGACAAGGGCCTGTTCAACAATTCGGCCCAGACGTGGAACCACGGTTTCTACTGGAAGAGCCTTTCGCCGTCGGCGCAGGCACCGTCCAGTGACCTTGCCGCCGCGATCGACGCCTCGTTCGGCTCGCTGGACAAGCTCAAGGACGAGCTGAAGGCGCAGGGCGCCGGCCACTTCGCCTCGGGCTGGGTCTGGCTGACCGCGAAGGACGGCAAGCTGGCGGTCGAGCAGACGCACGACGCGGCAAGCTTCACCTCGCTTTCGGGCACGCCGCTGCTGGTCATCGACCTGTGGGAGCATGCCTATTACCTCGACCACAAGAATGTCCGTCCGGACTACCTTGCGGCCGTGGTGGACGGACACCTCGCCTGGGATTTCGCGGCCGAGAACCTGGCGCGCGGCAAGGCGTGGGCCTATCCGGCCTGATCGCGACCCGGCCTGACACCGGTCCGATACAATATCGGGCCGGATGCAGCCGGATCGGAAATTCAGATCATGAAGCGGCGGGGGCCTTCGCGGTCTCCGCCGTTTCGTTTGGTGCGCCCCGCCCGTCTTCGCGGGACGGGTCGCCGTGCGGCGGATCGAACAGAAGCGAATCCGTTCCCGGCTCGAACAGTGGCTCTCCGAACAGGAAGCCCACGATGTTGGGCCGCCCCAGGTGTTCGAACAGCGCGGCGATGACCAGCAGGATCGGCATCGAAAGCAGGGCGCCGACAACCCCCCATATCCATGAGAAATAGCTGATCCCGATCAAAATGATGACGGGGTTGATGGTGAACCGCGCGCCCAGGATCGAAGGCGTGACAAGGTTGGATTCGATCGCGTGCAGCCCCAGGAAGGCCAGCATGGGCAGAAGGCCCAGCAGCACCGAATCCGCCGTGCCCAGGCCAACCACGCCCAGCAGGCCCATCATCGTCAGCGGGCCGATATAGGGCAGGAAGTTCAGCACGAAGGCAAGGCCGCCCCACATGATCGGCGCGCGCATTCCGAAGGCCCATGCACCCGCCGCAACGATGATCCCGACGCCCAGGTTCACTTGCGCGACCGTCAGGATATAGGACGCCACGCGGTCCTGCACGTCGCGCATCACGCGCGCCATGCGCAGCGAAACGCCAAAGCTGTGCCGTTCCAGCAGCAGGCGCCGCTTCATCCTTATGCGCGCCTCTATCATGAAGAACGCCATCAGCAGCGTCAGCAGCACTTCCAGCACCACCGAAGGGGTGGCGAGCGCAAGCTGTTCGATGACCGATGGCGAGGCGAGAACGACCTCGCGGCTGGAATGGCCGGCAAGGCGCGAAATCTGGCGGTTGATTTCGGACAGCCAGTGGAAACTGCCCTGCAACTGTTCGAACCGCTCGCTGGTGGCGCGGACCATTGCCGGAACCTGGTCCACCATCACATAGGCGGGCTGCAGGATCAGCCCCAGCGCCATGATGACCAGCGCCAGCATCGTGATGATCGCCACGAACGACGCGACGAGGTTGGGCAGGCCGATCCGCACCAGCCGGTCCGCCAGCGGAGACAGCACGATGGTCAGGATCATGGCCGTCACCGGTGGCAGGAATACGACCGATCCGGTCGAAAGAACGAAGGGAAGGGCCAGGAAAAGCCCCAGGCCAAGCAGCAGCACCAGCGTGGAATTGAGGCGGGTGGCCGGATCCATCGCCACAACAGGTTCCGGCAAGCCGGAATCCGCGTCGGAAGTGGCGGGTCCGGTGGGCGACTGGTCGTTCATCTGCAGGTGCTCGAATGGCTGCGATCCGCACTGTGCGCATCACGGTTCGCCAAGGGCGACACAATACCTTGCGGTGCGCGGGTCTGGCAAGGCGCTGCGATCATTGCACCGTCAGCGGAACGTCAGTCACCCCTCGCCGGTGTCGGAATGGACCGCGCCGTCCAGCTCTTCCATGATCGCATCGTGGGCCACCGCGTCGCCGGTCGAGCGGCGGGGGATGGCGCCTTCGTCCAGCATGGACGACAGCGCGGCCCGCGCCCGGCCGACGCGGCTCTTGATCGTGCCCACCGCGCAATCGCAGATATTGGCCGCTTCCTCGTAACTGAAGCCGCCCGCGCCCACCAACAGCAACGCTTCGCGCCGTTCCGGCGGAAGGGTCAGCAACGCGCGATGCATGTCCGACAGGTGCAGCGGATCTTCCTGTCCCGGCGGCGCCGTCAGGATGCGTTCGGCCACCGTCTCGTCATAGTCGGCGCGGAAGCGGTTGCGCCGCATGTCGGTAAGATAGGCATTGCGCAGGATAACGAATGTCCACGCGCGCATGCTGGTGCCGGGTTCGAACCGCGCGCGCGCGGCCCAGGCCTTCATCAGCGTTTCCTGCACAAGGTCGTCCGCCATGTCGGGACGCCCGCAAAGGCCGCGCGCAAAGGCGCGCAGGTGCGGTATGACCCCGGTAAGTTCGCGCTTGAATTCCGCCGTCGCCGGCGGCGCGCCGCCGTCAGTCATGGGCGTCCTTGTCGAGCTGTTCGATAAGTTTGGCGAAGTTGTCGGGAAGCGGTTCCTCGACAACGGAATCGTAAAGCCGTCGCAAACCCTGCGCCCACTCCGGGGCTTTGGCCCGATCGGGCTTTTCGCATTGATCCATCTTGACCTTCCTGGACTTCTTTTCCGCCATCGCCTGTTTCTGGCCCCCCATCGAGACAGTCGTACTTCCGGACAGTCGAACCCTGGACACGTTGTACCACTCAGCCGACCGGGATAGCGGGGCTGGAGAAGCCGGACCGCCATCAATCCGGGCAAGTGCCCGAATTGTCTGCGCGGCCCGGTTTGCATAGTGGAACGAAACTGGCCAAGCGTTGTTCCCACAAGTGCACGCATAGGTGCTCTTGTGGTAAAATTGCAACTGCTGGTGCTGTTCGGGCCTGAAGCGGGGGATGATCGAACGTGAAAGGCGTCGATGTGGAAGGGGCATTCGCCCCGCGGTACCGCGCCCCCCGTTGGTATGAACGTTTTCCGCGCGGGCTGCCGGTCGGCATATTCCTCCTGACCATGGCCGTTACCGGTATCAGCGTTTCCGCGATCGAGCGCGCGGAATCGCAGCGCGAACGCGCCCAGCTTTCCCAAACCGCACAAACGATTGCGTCCGGGCTGGAGCGCCGCGCAAACGCCAGCGCCGCATACCTGCGGTCGGGCGCCGCGTTGTTCGCAACGCAGCAGGTGGTGCCGGCGCCACTGTTCCGCACGTTCATTTCCGAATTGCGGCTGGGCGGCAACTTCCTTGGCGCCGACGGCATAGGCTGGGCGATGAAGGTGGACCGCAAGGACATCGCAACGGTGGAACAGGCGATGCGGCGCCAGGGCGGCGGCGATTTCCACATCTCGCCGCTTCCCGCTGGGAACGACGATTATGCGGTCCCGGTGATGTATCTGCAGCCCGATACCGCCCGGAACCGCCGCGCGATCGGCTATAACATGTTTTCCGAGCCTGCCCGCCGCGCCGCGATGATCAAGGCGGCGAGTTCGGGCCGGCCCACGGCCAGCGGCAAGGTTGTTCTGTTGCAGGAAGGCCAGGGCAGGGCGCCCGGGTTCCTGATCTACATGCCGGTCTATTCAACAAGCGGAAGCGATCGGGCGCGTAAGCTGCGCGGTTACGTCTATAGTCCGTTCAACGCGCGGACATTCGTGGAATCGGCCATAGATACGACACGTCTGGGCGCTGTCGGCGTGCGCCTGTACGATGGCGATCCGTCGCCGGATAACCTGCTGGCCGAATTTCCGGTAAGCGACCCTTCCGATCGTATCGCCACCCGGCGCATCCGGCTTGCGAATGATGAATGGACGCTTGAGGTGCAGGCCCAGGGGTCGCCGGTGCTGGGCATGATGTCGGTCGTGACGCTGCTGTTCGGCCTGCTTGTGGCCACGTTGCTGATGGTGCTTTCGCGCCTTGCGACACGGCAGGCCGCCGAAGACCGGCTGGCGCTCGCCTGGTTCGAGCAGCAATCGTCGATCCGCAATTCGCTGACCCGCGAACTGAACCACCGGGTGAAGAACACGCTGGCCAACGTGCTTTCGATCATCACCCTTACCAAGCGCCGGGCCACCGACCTGGACAGCTTTGCGGACAGCCTTGAAGGCCGCATTCGCGCGCTGTCCGCCACGCATGACCTCCTCACCCAGTCGGGCTGGGGTTCCACCCCGGTCGAAGCCGTGATCCGGGCCGAGATGGCGCCCTATGCGCAGGATATAGACCGGCATCTTGTGCTGAACGGCCCTGAAGTGGAACTGGCCCCCAACGATGCCTTGTCGCTGGGCCTTGCGATCCACGAGCTGGCGACCAACGCCGCCAAGTATGGCGCGTTGAGCGTGGAAGGCGGCAGCGTTGCGGTAAACTGGGAACTGGTGACCGGAGACCTGGCGCGGATTGAATGGATAGAGCGCGGCGGGCCGCCGATCGATCCGGCCGTCCAGCGCAAGCGCGGCTTCGGAACCGACCTGATCGAAAAGATCGTCGCCCACGAACTGCGCAACCCGGTGGATCTGCGCTTCACGCCTGAAGGCGTGCGATGCAGCTTGTTCATCCCGGTGCGGGTGCGCCAGGCCGCCTTCGCGCTTCGCGAAAAGCGCGAAGAGGGCTGAAAGGACGAGGGTCTGGCCGGCGGCCTTGTTCGGGCGCGGCTGAGCCGGCCCGGTTCGCCCGTCAGTCCAGCGGCCGGCTCGAACCGAAGAACAGCGCCTGGCTGATCGCGGTGCGCACGGTCGCTTCCTGGAACGGCTTGGTTACCAGATAGGTCGGTTCCGGGCGGTCGCCGGTCAGCAGCCGTTCGGGATAGGCGGTGATGAAGATCACCGGCACGCTTTCGATCGCCAGGATATCGTCGACCGCGTCGACGCCAGAGCTGCCGTCGGCCAACTGGATGTCCGCCAGCACCAGTCCCGGCGTTTTCTCTGCCACGATATCGCGCGCCTGCGTTCGCGTGGCGGCCATTCCGCAAACGTCGTGCCCCAGTGTGCGCACAAGGTCTTCCAGTTGCATGGAGATCAGCGGTTCGTCCTCGATGATCAGTACCGACGTTGCCGATTCGCGATCGATTTCGGAAACCGCGTCGGAAACCAGGTGCTCAACCTCTTCCTGGCTGCAATCCATGATCCTGGCGGTATCCGCGATAGAGAAATCTTCCAGCGTGGTCAGCAAAAGAGCCTGCCGGTTGCGCGGCGTGATACGGCCGAGGCGTTCCTGCGCGGCGGCTTCCAGCGATCCTTCGCCTTCGCCAGTGGACAGCACGCTGTCGACATTGGCGCTGGACCACACGCGGTTGAACGCGCGGTAGAGTTCGGCCCGGCCTTCGCCGATGTCGGCGCGCAGCGCATCGTCGGCGAGCGCGGCCTCCAGCGTGGCACGGACATAGGCGTCACCCGCGGCCTGCGACCCCGTCAGGGCACGCGCATAGCGGCGGAGAAACGGAAGTTCATTTGCGATCTTTGTCCCAAGCGACATCGATACCCCTTCCCGGTCTGTCGATGGTTACGCGAACGCAGCCAGACCGGACTTGTTCCCGGACAACCGGATTTGTTCGGCAAGGCACATGATGTGGCAACCGCAGCGCGCGCGTTCAATCCGGATTGCAAATCTGGCCGGATCGGCAAATCGGACTGGCCCGCTCGAAAAAATTTTTTCTGTCACGGGAACGCAACTTCACATTGTTCATTATGGCCTTGTCACCGGCCGAGACCCCCCCTCCCGTCCAAGCGGCTGGTGATACGATCCCGAAAGGCCCCCGCCGGCGACAGGTGGGGGCCTTTTTTCTTTTCTTTTCCCATTTCGTGATCGGCCTGGCTTGAAATAAAAGCCTTGAATCAGCCGCTTGTGCGCTCACGCCTTTCGCAGCAGCGATCTCAGTCCGCTTCCGCGTCGCGCGTGCTTGCGCGCGATGGTGGCAAGATCCTCCATTGCGAACGGTTTTTCCAGAACGTGGCCAAGGTCGCGAATCTGCCGGGGGATTCGATCGGGCTGTGCGGTGGAAAAGATGATCAGCGGCGGATTGATGGCTGTTTCCACCGCAAGCACGGCAATCGCCCAGCCGTCTCCGCGGTCTGCCAGCGTCACGTCCAGAACAAGGATATCGGGCTGGTGCCGCTCTATCTCGCGCATCGCGCCGGCAACGTCGGGGCAGGTGGCCGCCGATTCGGCACCGGCATCCAGCAGGGCCTGTTCCATCTCCAGCGCGAGCAGGGCGTTGTCTTCGACGATGAGCGCGCGACCCAGCGGTACAGCGCGTGGCGGCCTTGCGTTCCCGTTCGGCCAACCCCTGTTCGGCATATTCGTGAAAACTCCCGCGCGGCGCAGCCGGCAGGCCGCCTTCATCATAACCAGAACGTGCGCGCAGCCGCCACGGTTCCCGCTGGCAAAGCCGTTCGGGCAGTTGTTCAGAGCGCCTTGTCGTAGATCCGGTATTCGCGGTTCACGTGGCTGTCGATCGCATCGGCGATGGCGACCATTC
Source organism: Novosphingobium sp. ZN18A2 (assembly GCF_036784765.1). Taxonomy (NCBI): domain Bacteria; kingdom Pseudomonadati; phylum Pseudomonadota; class Alphaproteobacteria; order Sphingomonadales; family Sphingomonadaceae; genus Novosphingobium; species Novosphingobium sp. ZN18A2. The sequence continues at coordinate 460,510 of NZ_CP136651.1, forward strand.
CCTGGTTGTCGTCAAGGATCCAGCCGATCTCGCCGCGCGTGGCGCCATATCCGGCGGCTGCGTTGCGGCGGATATATTCGATCATCATGAAGGCAAGCTGGCTGGCGAGGCGCGACGATTGCAGCTTCTTGCGCACGCCCATCAATGGCACGCGCATGGTGCGAACGCGCGGCTTGCGCAGCCACATCAGCAGCTTGGCCCAGTTGAACGGAAACAGGCTGCCGTTCATCGGCTTGATCGCTTCGTTAAGGTCGGGAAGCGTCATCATGAAGGCCACGGGTTCGCCATCGTATTCGGCGACCATGATCAGGTCTTCGTGGACGATCGGTTTGAACTTCTTGCCGGCATAGGCGATTTCCGTGTCCGTAAAGGGCACGAACCCCCAGTTGTCCGACCATGCATCGTTCAGGATATCGAGGATCAGCGCCGCTTCCTCGTCGAACCTGCTCTTGTCGACCTTGCGCACCTTGATGCGCTTGTTCTTTTCGCCCGAGGTGACGATGCGCTGGATCAGCGGGGGGAAACCCTGCGTGATGTCCAGTTCGTACGTCAGCAAGGACTTGGCGGGTTTGTAATCCAGTGCCTCTATATAGTCCTGGTAGCGTTTCGGCTGGTGGCCCATCATCACCGTCGGCGATTGGTCGTGACCGCGCACAAGCTGGCCCGGTTCTTCCCAGATCGACATGGAAAGCGGCGCCAGCACGCGCGTCATGCCCTTGGCGCGCAACCAGTCTTCCGCCCTTGCGATCAGTGCGTGGGCGATCTCTTCGTCCTCGGCTTCCAGCAGGCCCCAGTTGCCGGTGCCCGGCCCCATGCCCTGTTCGGCGGGCATGGTCAGCGCCATGCGATCGATATGCGCGGAGATGCGGCCGACCGGCCTTGCCCCGCGCCGGGCGATGAAAAGTTCGACGTCGGCATGTTCGAAAAACGGGTTTTTCCCCGGCGTTACAAGTTCCATCGCCTCCATGCGCAGCGGCGGCACCCAGTTGGGATCATCCGCATTGAGGCGATAGGCAAGGTCGACGAACTGCTTGCGCTCGGCCTTGTTCGAAACAGGAGTGATCACTACTTCGCTTGTGGCCACGATCTTGCCTTTGTTTGCTTCTAGGGGGCGTCTGCCGGTGCCCTGCGTATGGTTCCGGCACAATGTCAAGCCGGACGCGATATGCCGGCACGGGTCTTTCGGATACGAACCATGATTGCGAGCGACACTCTTGACCACACTTCGCCGGCCGCCGCCACACCGCGGCTGCCGCGCGGGCTTGCCGGCACGCCGGACGACAAGGAGATGCTGCGCGCCGCGGTAGAGCTGACGCGCGACATCGCCACCGCCCGGCCCGGAATATACTGGCCCGACATGCTCGTTTCGGTGACGGTGGGCTATGGCGCGCTGGCAGGTGCTATCCTGGCAAACAGCCCCGTCGTCGCGGTCCTGCTGGGGCTGCTTTCCGCGCTCGCGCTGTATCGCGCGTTGCTGTTCATCCATGAACTGACGCACATCCACAAGAACGCACTGCCCGGCTTCCGCTTCGCCTGGAACCTGTTGCTGGGCATTCCTATGCTGATCCCTTCGTTCATGTACGAAGGCGTGCACACGCTGCACCACACGCGCGTGCGTTATGGCACGGTGGAAGATCCCGAATACCTGCCGCTGGCGCTGATGAAGCCGTGGACCTTGCCGCTGTTCGTGCTTTCGGCGCTGCTTCTGCCGGTCGGGCTGCTGATCCGTTCGGCAATCCTCGTGCCGCTGGGCGCGGTGATCCCGCCGCTGCGCAAGCTGGTGTGGGAACGTGCCTCTTCACTGTCGATCAACCCCGATTTCCGCCGCCGCCCGCCCGAAGGCGATTTCGCGCGAATGGTGTTCTGGCAGGAACTGGGCGCATCGGCCTGGGCGATCTTCATTCTCGCTTGGTCCGCCACGCACACGTGGTATCCGCTGGCGGTGGGCATCGCCGTCGTCTCTCTGGTCGCGCTGCTCAACCAGGTGCGCACGCTTGTTGCCCACCTGTGGGAGAACGAAGGCGATGCGATGACGGTGACCGGCCAATATCTCGATACCGTCAACGTGCCGCCCACGCGCGCGATGGGCGGGCTGTGGGCGCCGGTCGGCCTGCGGTTCCACGCGCTGCATCACCTGCTGCCAAGCATGCCCTATCACTCGCTGGGCGAAGCGCACCGTCGCCTGGTCGCGCACCTTGGCGCCGATTCGACGTATGAAAAGTCGAACTATCCCAGCCTTCCGCCACTGGTCGTCCGGCTGGTGAGGAGCACGATGATCAGGCGTTGAGCGATTTCGCGCCCTCGCGAATCGCGCGCGTGCAGAATGTTCATGCGGCGCACAGCCTGATCGGCTAGGCAGGGTTCGGGAGTATCGGCGGGACGGTCGGCAATGGCGCCATGTGGCGCGTGTCGAGACGAGGCCGCATGAACGATACTGCCGCACCCCCCAGGAAGCTCGCCCCTGTATGGCTTATGGGGCTTGCCAACGCACCGCTGGGCCTTAACGGCGCGCTGTTGCTGGTCACCATTCCCCAACTTCTGGCGGCGCGCGGTGTGCCCGAAACGGACATCTCCACGGTAACGGCGATCGGCCTGATCCCGGCTTTCGCGGTTGTCCTGATCGCGCCGATCCTGGACGTCCGGTTCACCCGCCGCGCCTATGCATGGATGTTCGGGCCGCTCGCCGCCGTCCTCAGCACCGTGGCGATGTTCACGCTGGGCAACTTTTCTGTGCTGGTGCCGCTGGTCCTTGCCGCGCAGCTCTGCGTTGCGCTCTATGTGTCCGCGCTGGGTGGCTGGCTCGGCGCGAGCCTTCCCAAAGAGGCGGACGGCCAGCTTGCGGTGTGGTTCAACATCGGCAACGGCGCCGGCTTCGGCATAGGGGCGGCGGTGAACATGTGGTTCTATCAGAGCCTGCCGCATCCGCTGGCCTTCCTCGCATCGGGGCTGGTCCTGCTCGTTCCGCTGCCACTGTTGCTGTTACCGCCCGCCCCAAGGGAGGCGGCAAGCCAGCTGAACGAAAGTTTCGGCCGGCTGGCGCGCGATGTGGGCGCCTTGTTGCGCCAGGCGCCGATGCGCCGGCTGATGTTGCTGTTCGTGTTGCCGTGCGCGTCATTCGCGTTGACGAATATGTTCGGCGGGATCGGGCAGGACTTTGGCGCGTCGCCCGATACGGTCGCGTGGGTTTCGGGCTGGGGCGTGCTGGTCCCCTCGTTGCTGACCTCGCTCGTAGCCGGGGCGATCCTGCGCCATGTGCGTGCGCCGGTGTTCTATCTTTCGACCGGGGTGGTGGGGGCAAGCGTCACGCTGGCAACGCTGCTGCTGCCGCGCACGCCGGAAACGTTCGTGTTCGCGGTGGTGGCGCAAAACGTGTTCCAGACCGCCGCATTCACCATCCAGAACGCGATCATGTTCCGGTCCATCGCACCGGACAGCCCGGTTGCGTCCACGCAGTTCGCCGTGCTCGGTGCGGCGGTGGCCGTGCCGATCAGCTATATGCAGGCGATCGACGGGCGGGGGTACGGTCTTGGCGGGCTGAGCGGCGCGTTCCTGACCGATGCGCTGGTTTCGCTTACGGCCTGCGCCTTGCTGGCGGTGCCGGTCCTGCACTGGATGCGCGGCGGCGCGCTGGAGGCAGACGTTCCACCCGCCTCCGACCGCGTTCAGGAATAGGGCGCTATTCTTCGGTACGGATCAGCACCGTCTCGCCGATCAGCAGGAACAGGAAGAACGGCGCCCACGCCGCCAGGAACGGTGGATAGCCGCCGAAGTTGCCCATCGCGAGCGCCGCGTTGTCGACCACGAAATAGGCAAAGCCCAGCGCCATGCCGATTACCGCGCGAACGAACAGCGTGCCCGACCGCGCGAGGCCGAACCCGGCGACCGCGCCCAGCAGCGGCATCAGAAGCGCGGAAAGCGGGCCTGACAGCTTGTGCCACCACTTCGCGTCAAGTTCGCTGGTGCGGTATCCCGCTTCGCGAATGGCAGAGATCGATCGCGAAAGCCGGAACAGCGATTCGGCATCGGCATCGGTCTTGCTGATCAGCACCTGCACCGGCATCACGCCCTTGCCCAGGATAACCGGCGTTGCCAGCTTCTTCGATTGCGCGCTCTGCACGTCGAAACTTTCGGCGTCTTCCAGCTTCCAGCCGGGGTTGGCGAATGTCGCGGTCTTTGCAGAAACGATGCGCGTGACCATGCCCGAAGGATCGCGCTGGTACCAGTTCACGTCCTGCATGCGCATGGCCGTGCCTTCGCCGAACACGGCCTTGGCGAACATGATGTTGTCGCCGTCCTTCAGCCACACGTTGGGACGCACTTCGCTCTCGCCGGGGATCTTGCCGTAATCGACCGCTTGCCAGGCTTTCAGCGTCGCGGTCGCGCGGGTCACGACGCGTTCGTTGAAGCCGAACGTCACCAGCGATGTGACGGCGGCGACCATGAACAGCGGGGCCAGTACCTGGTGCGCGGACAGTCCCGAAGCCTTCATCGCGATAACTTCGCTGTTCTGATTCAGCGTCATCAGCGTGATGATCGTTGCCAGCAGGACGGAATAGGGCAGGAAGCGCGAAACCAGTTGCGGGAAGCGCAGCCCCGCATACGTCAGCAACTGGGCCTGACCATTGCCCGGGAATTCAAGGATCTTGCCGCTTTCGCCCAGAAGGTCGAGCATCATCAGCACGATCACCAGCATCAGCAGCACCGCCACGATGCGCAGCGCGAACATCTTCGCCATGTACAAGGTCATCGTGCGCGAAGGCATGAAATCAAGCTGCACCGGCATCTCCCTGTTGCTGTTGCGCCGGGCCGCGGGGGGCATGGTCTGCCGGCAGACGCCGGCGGGCGAAAAGCCGCTTCAGCGCATGGCTGGCCTTGGCGAATACGCGTTCCAGCCCGCCGATCGGCTGCCCGCCGGGGACATAGGCGATGCGCCAGTACATCCACACGATAAGCGCGGCAAAAAGCACGAACGGCACCCACAGCGCCAGCATCGGGTCGATCCGGCCCAGCGAGGCCACATCCTGCCCGTACTGGTTCACCTTGTGATAGGCGACGACCATCACGATCGACAGGAACACGCCAAGCGCCGAGCTCGATCGCTTGGGTGGCACCGCCAGCGCGACCGCCAGAAGCGGCAGCAAAAGCATCATCACCACTTCTACAAGGCGGTAGTTCAGGCTGGCGCGGCTTTCGGCCCGCACCAGCGGCGTCGAATTGTCGCTCCAGCCGATCCGCAGCAGTTCGGGCAGGAAATATTCGCGCTCTGCCCCGCCGCGCTTGCGGAACCGTTCCACCCTGGGCAGGTCGATCGGAAGATCCTGGCTGGTAAAGCTCAGCACGCGCGGCGTCGTGATGCCGGGGCCGCTTTGCACCATCTGCCCGTCCGACAGGCGCAGGATAACCGTGTCGGGCGCGTCGCGGTTGGCGAAGAAGCGCCCCTCTCGCGCGGTTACGACCATCGTGTCCCCGGTCGAGGTGGCGACGCGGGCGAAAATGCCGCGTAGGTCGCGTCCGCCGTCGCGGCTTTCGTCAATGCGCAGCGCCGTCTTGTCCTGCAGCGTATTGAATTCGCCGATCTTGATCGAAGCGCCCAGCGCGCCCGACTGAAGCTCGAAATTCAGCTGTTCATAGTAATAGCGCGCCAGCGGCTGGACATAGCTGACGATCGCGAGGTTGAGCAGCGCCAGCGCGATCGTGAACAGATAGGGCACGCGCAGCATGCGGGTGTAGGAAAGGCCTACCGCGCGCATCACGTCCAGTTCCGAACTCATCGCCAGCTTGCGAAAGGCAAACAGGATGCCCAGCATCAGGCCCAGCGGGATCGCCAGGCTGGCATATTCGGGCAAAAGGTTCGCCAGCATCTTGAACACGACCGTCACAGGCCCGCCCTGCGCCGCCACGAAATCGAACAGGCGCAGCATCTTGTCGAGCATCAGCAGCGAAGCGGCCAGCACGAACACGCCCAGCATCGGCACCAGCACGAGCCGGGCGATATAACGGTCTGTGGCGGTGAGGAACTTCAAGGGGCTGCCGTGCGGGAAATGGGGCTGGACGGCGGCCTATAGCGCGGCGAACCGATCAGGTCATGCCAGAAAGCGCACAAGGCGGACCGGATACCCGACCGGACCTGTGCCGGCGGCGTTCAGGCCTTTTCCAGCGTGCACTGCAGCGGGTGCTGGTTCTCGCGCGCGAAATCCATCACCTGGTTCACCTTGGTTTCCGCGATTTCATAGGGATAGACGCCGCAAACGCCCACGCCGCGCTGGTGGACATGAAGCATCACGCGCGTCGCCTGTTCAAGATCCATGTGGAAAAAGCGCTTCAGCACGATCACCACGAATTCCATCGGCGTGTAATCGTCGTTCAGCATCAGCACCTTGAACATGCTGGGCTTCTTCGGGCGGGTGCGGGTCTTGGTGGCGATGCCGACCTGGCCGTCGCCTCCCGCGTTCGAACCGCTATCGTCGTCGCCGTCGGCCGCACGGACAAGGCGCAGGGGCAGGCTGTCGCCCGGATATGGAACGGGGTTGAAAGTCATCACGCAGGAATATCGCATTGCCATGGCCGCCAAACAAGGGGGACATGGCCCATCCGGGCTTGCCGACAGGTAAACGGGCCGGGTGGCATATTGCCACCCGGCCCGCTCGATTGGTCCGGTTAACCGTCCGCCGGGTGTTCCGGCGGCGGCAGGGCGCCCTGGATCAGGCGGCCTTCTTCATCTTTTCGACAGCCAGGCTGACGCGGGTCGAAAGCGGCTGGAACGCTTCGTTGACCAGCTTGAGCATCGCTTCGCTGTTCTTCGAGGTCGCGGCGACCGCGGCATCGAAGTTCTTGCGGGCAAGCGCCGTCTGCTTTTCGAAGAACTCGTTGGGCGACTTCACCGCGGCGAGATCCTTGGCGTCAGCGGTCATGGTTTCGAAAGCCGACTTCGATTCCTCGACATAGCTCTTGCCCATGTCCTGCAGGCCGGCGGCGAGGATCTTGGTCGATTCGACCATCGCCTCGACATTGCCCTTGGCGAATTCGGGAACGTCGGAGAAAGCCGTCTGGCCCTTCTCGAACAGCGTCTTGGCGCGTTCCTGCATGTCCTTCATCGATTCTTCGAACTTGGCGGTGAATTCAGTGGTGGTGGTCATGATCGATGTTCCTTTGCTGGAAGCCGGCTTGGCGGGGGCTGCCGGCTTTGTCTTCTTCGGTACGACTTTGGGCTTGGCCGCGGCTTTCGCGGCAGCAGGCTTTGCGGGAGCGGGAGCCGCCTTCTTCGCCTTGCGCGGCGCGGGAGCGGCTTTTGCGGCAGGCTTTGCAGCCTTTGGCGCCGTTTTCGCCCGGACAGGCTTTACGGCTTTCGCGGTCTTCGCCTTGGCCGGCTTTGACGCCGGCGCTTCGGCCTTGGTTTTAACCGAAGGGGCTTCAACCGGGGCGGCTTCAACCGCCTTGGTCTCAACGGCCTCTAGTTCGACCGGCTTGGCCTCGGCAGATTTCACGTCCACCTTGGCGGATGCTTCGGCATAGGCCTTTTCGGCGGCTGCGTCGGCCTTGTCGGTTTCGGTGCTCATGCGAAATTCCATTCCAGCAACTCCGGCCGGGCGACCCAACTCGTCCGACCATTGCTGCAGTGCGAAATAGGCTATCGCAGGTGCGAAGTCAAGGAATTTTGTGCAGTGCACAATAAGCCGCCCGCCACCTTGCGGACGACGCCGTCAACTCGCTTTTTCCGAAGGCGAGACTACCTGGATTTCACATAGCGGCCCGGCGCGTCCTCGATCACCTTGTCGCCGCGCCCGCCGGGCTTGCGCTTGCCCTTGGCGGCAACCTTTTCCGGCGCCTGCCCGGCAAGCCACTCGATCCAGTCGGGCCACCAGCTGCCCTTCGTCTCCTTTGCGCCGGATACGAATTCTTCCAGCGAGTCGGGCGATTTGTCGTTCAGCCAGTACTGGTACTTGTGCGCGTCGGGCGGGTTGACCACGCCCGCGATGTGGCCCGATCCGGCCAGCACGAACCGGTAAGGGCCGGAAAGGTGCCGGGTCAGCTTCCACACGCTTTCCGCCGGGGCGATATGGTCCTCACGTCCCGCTTGTATATAGCAGGGCGTCTTGATCCGCCTGAGGTCCACCGGCGTTCCGTCGACCACGATCGAATCGGGCACGACCAGCCGGTTGTCGCGATAGAGATCCTTCAGATAGGCCTGGTGCCACTTGCAGGGCAGGTTGGTGGTATCCCCGTTCCAGTAGAGCAGGTCGAACGCCGGGTATTCCTCACCCATCAGGTAGTTGTTGACGACATAGTTCCAGATAAGGTCCGTGCCGCGCAGCGCGTTGAACGTGGCCGCCATCCAGCGTCCGTCCAGATACCCGTCCGTTTGCAGGCCCTCCAGCATCTTCAGCTGCTGGTCGTCTATGAAGTTCTTGAGGTCGCCCGCCTTCTCGAAATCGACTTGCGCCGTGAAGAACGTGGCGCTTTTCACCTTGCCTGCCTGTTTGCGCCGCGCCAGCACGGCCAGCGTCGCGGCAAGGGTGGTGCCGGCAACGCAATAGCCGATGGTGTGGACCGACGGCACTTTAAGCCTGTCGCGCACCACGTCGATCGCTTCGATCTGCGCGTGCACATAATCGTCCCAGGTCACGTCCGCCATGCTGGCATCGGCCGATTTCCAGGACACGATGAATACCGTCACGCCCTGTTCGACCGCCCAGCGGATGAAGCTTTTCTTCGGATTGAGATCGAGGATGTAGAACCGGTTGATCCACGGCGGGAAGATCACCAGCGGCGTTTCGAAAACCTCATCCGTGGTGGGGCTGTACTGGATCAGCTGGAACAGCGGCGTTTCATGCACCACCTTGCCCGGCGTTATCGCGATGTTGCGCCCCAGTTCGAAGGCGCCAAGATCGGTGTGGGTCAGCTGCCCGCGCGAAATGTCCGTCAGCAGGTGTTCGACGCCGGTAACAAGGTTTTCGCCCTTCGTTTCCAGCGTGCGTTCGATCACCAGCGGATTGGTGAAGGGAAAGTTCGCCGGGCTCAGCGCGTCGGTGATGACCTTTGTGATGAAGGCCAGCTGGGTCTTCTTGTCCTCCGGCAGCCCCTCCACGTCCTTGGCCATGGCCATCAGCCGCTCGGCCAGCAGGAGGTAGGTCTGGTGGATCAGCGCGAACAGCGGTTGCTTGCGCCAGCGCGGATCGGCAAATCGGCGGTCCTTGCGCGGAAGTTCCGGTTCATCCTCCTTGTCCTTCGCTTCGGGGCCGATGCCGTATTGCCCCAGGATCGACGTCCACAGCGCAAGGCTTTCTTCCCAAAGGATCTGCTGCACTTCCGCCTGGGCGACCGGCATCAGCTTCCACCATTCGGCGGCCATCGACGCCCAGGCCGATGGATCGGCGAATTTCGACAGCGCCGGTTCGGCCTTGCCGGCCTGGTCCGCTGCGAAATCCAGCCACATTTTCTGCAACTTGGCGGCTGACATGCCCCAGTGCTGGACGTCTCCCGGTTCGGGCAGGCGACTCATCTCGTCCCCGATGAACGGCGCGAAGAATGCGTGGAACGCTTCACCCTGCTGGCGGACGATATCTTCGAAAACCGCGTTTTCCCGCGCTGCGTCGTCAGGATGGGTGGTGTCCGCGGAACCGGTATTGTCGGCTGGCATGGTCGCTCCCTGGAAAGGCGTTGCCCCTGGCTTATACATTGCCGTCCCGCGATTGTGACCCCGTCCTTTTGCGCAACGGCATTTCCGAAAAGCGCAAGCCAAGGACGTTTTCTTGTGCGGCGACTTCGCGTAGACGGGCACAGTGCGCGGCAATTCCGCCGCCGCATAAGCATTTGGAAGACAACAGACCCGTGGAAGAAGAGTTCTACCGCATCAAGCGCCTGCCGCCCTATGTCATCGCCGAAGTCAATGCGATGCGGGCAGAAGCACGCGCAGCCGGCCGGGACATCATCGACCTGGGCATGGGCAACCCCGATCTTCCGCCGCCGCAGCACGTGATCGACAAGCTGTGCGAAGTGGCGATGAAGCCCAGCGCGCACGGTTATTCCGCGTCAAAGGGCATACCCGGCCTGCGCCGCGCCCAGGCGAACTATTACGGCACGCGATTCGGTGTGGACCTCGATCCGGACAGCGAAGTGGTGGTTACGCTGGGCTCGAAGGAGGGGCTGGCAAGCCTCGCCACCGCGATTACCGCGCCGGGCGACGTGATTCTGGCACCGAATCCCAGCTATCCGATCCATACATTCGGCTTCATCATCGCCGGGGCGACCATCCGCTCCGTCCCCACGACGCCGGACGAAACCTATTTTCGCAGCCTTGAACGGGCGATGGCATTCACCGTGCCGCGCCCCAGCGTGCTAATCGTCAACTATCCGTCGAACCCCACGGCGGAGACGGTGGACCTTGCCTTCTATGAAAGGCTGGTGGCCTGGGCGAAGGAGAACAAGGTCTGGCTTCTGTCCGATCTTGCCTATTCCGAACTCTATTACGACGGGAATCCGACGCCATCGATCCTCCAGGTGCCGGGCGCCAAGGACGTGGCGGTGGAGTTCACCTCTATGAGCAAGACCTATTCCATGGCCGGGTGGCGCGTTGGCTTCGCGGTGGGCAACAAGCGGCTGATCGCGGCGCTGACGCGGGTGAAAAGCTATCTGGACTATGGCGCCTTCACGCCGATCCAGGCGGCGGCCTGCGCCGCGCTCAACGGCCCGCAGGACATCGTCGAGAAGAATCGCCAGCTCTACCAGAAGCGTCGAGACGTTATGGTGGAGGCATTCGGCCGCGCCGGATGGGAAATTCCCAAGCCCAAAGCCTCTATGTTCGCGTGGGCGCCCCTGCCGCCCGCGCTGAAGGAAATGGGCAGCCTTGAGTTTTCCAAGCAGCTCCTCACCCATGCCGAAGTCGCGGTTGCGCCGGGCGTCGGTTATGGCGAGGACGGCGAAGGCTATGTGCGTATCGCGATGGTGGAAAACGAACAGCGCCTGCGCCAGGCCGCGCGCAACGTGAAGCGCTACCTCGCCAGCGTCGGCGTGAACGCATCGGCGGCCTGATTCCCTGCCGGGGCTTCCATCCCGGCATGGCCGGAAGGCGCCCTGAAACCTCCTGATCCGAAGCAGTTGCCCTTGGCTGCCTGCCGGCCCCGCGTCCACAATGCGGGGCCGCTGGTGGCACGGGGTCGGACGGGGGGCTGGACGGGCGATGCGCGCCTTCTGCTGGTATTCGGACCGGTCCTTGCCGGCCGCGCTCGACCTTGTGGAGCGCGGCTGGCTGCGGCTGGAACCGGACCGCGAAGGCGGGCTGCCGCCCGGAAACTGTGCGGTGATTGTGGATGGCCGGGGTTCCCTTCCGGCCAGCGGCGGCGCGCCCGCTGACCGAGGCCGCATGCTGGTGGCGGGGGTGCAGTGCAGCGCCGCGCGGGCAATGCTTCTTGCCCAGGGTTATGGCGACGCGATTTCGCTTCCCGCCGCGCAAGAGGAAGTGGAAGCGCGCGCGCTGCGCCTGCTGAACCCTGTAGCGCAATCGCTCGCGGTGCGCCGGGCAGGCCCGCTGCTGCTCGATCTTGCCGCGCGCGATGCCTGGCTGGCGGGGCGGCGAATCGCGCTTCATCCCCGCGAATTCGGCGTGGCCTGGATTCTGGCGGAGCGTCCCGGCGAACCTGTGGGCAAGGCGCGCCTGCTGCGCGACCTGTGCGGCCTATCCCACGATCCGGGCACCAACCGGATTGCCGTTCACGTCAGCCGGTTGCGGGCGAAGCTGGCGGCGGCCGGCGTTACCGGCCTGATCCGGACTTCGGCGGACGGCAGCTATCGCCTGGCGGCATCCTGTCGTGCCGACGCCCCGCGACGCGATGAAGGAGTTGGACGAAGCCGCGCCATCGGGCAGACTGGCACCAAACCGGAAACGGAGAGGATTCCATGACAGCCGAGACCATCAATATCAGGGACCGCGTTACGATCAGCGTAGAGGATCACGTCGCGCACGTCCTGCTTGACCGCGCGGACAAGCTGAATGCGCTGGACGACGATATGTTCGCCGCGATCGTGGAGGCCGGGCACAAGCTGCACGAATGGAACGGCGTGCGCTGCGTCGTGCTGTCGGGCGCGGGGCGGGCGTTCTGCGCCGGGATCGACCTTTCCAGCCTGGGTAAGTCTGACAGGTGGCGCGAAACCTCGCTCACCGATCGCACGCACGGCAACGCCAATCGCCCGCAACAGGCGGCGATGGCGTGGCGCAAGCTGCCGATGCCGGTGATCGGCGCGATCCACGGCGTCTGCTTCGGCGGCGGATTGCAGATTGCCAGCGGCCCCGACATCCGTTTTATCCATTCCGACACGCGGCTGGCGGTGATGGAATCGAAATGGGGGCTGGTGCCGGACATGGGCGGCTATGCGCTGTGGCGCGGGAACGTGCGCGACGATGTGCTGCGCGAACTGACCTATACCCACCGCGAATTCAGCGGCACCGAAGCGGTGCAACTGGGCTTTGCCACCCACGTGGACAGCGAACCGCTGCGCGCGGCGATGGAACTGGCGCACGAAATCGCGGGGAAAAGCCCACACGCGGTGCGCGGCGCCAAGTCGCTTAGCAACCGCATGGGTTACATGAGCGAAGACGAGATCCTGATGGCCGAATCCATCGCCCAGCACGAACTCATGTTCTCGAAGAACCAGATGGAGGCGGTTCGCGCCGGAATGGAAAAGCGCCGGCCCGAATTCATCGATCCCTGATCCGAAGCGCTACTGGCCCTGGTTCATCAGGGCGTCGACAAAGCGCTGGCGCCACCAGAACACGTCTTCATAGGCGACGATGTCCATCAGCGAGCGCCAGCGTTCTTTGCGCTCTTCCAGCGGCATTTCCAGCGCGGTTTCGATCGCGTCGGCAATCGAATCGGGGCTGTAGGGGTTAATCATCAGCGCTTCGGTCAATTGTTCGGCCGCGCCTGCGAACTGCGACAGGATCAGGACGCCGGGATTATCAGGGTCTTGCGCGGCGACATATTCCTTGGCGACAAGGTTCATGCCGTCGCGCAGCGGCGTGACCAGCCCGATCCGCGCGGCCCGGAAAATTCCGGCCAGAACATCGCGCGGGAAGCCGCGGTTGACATAGCGGATCGGCACCCAGTCGATATCCGCGAACTCGCCGTTGATGCGGCCGGTCAACCCTTCAAGGGTCTGGCGGATGTCGCGATAGGTCTGCACCGCGGTGCGCGAAGGCGGAGCGATCTGGAGCAGATAGACCTTGTTCTTCCGCTCCGGATGCTTGGCCAGATACCGCTCGTAACCGGCGAAACGTTCGGGAAGGCCCTTGGAATAATCCAGCCGGTCGACGCCCACGATCAGGTCGCGCCCGATGTTGCTTTCGGCCATGCGTTCATAGGCGTCGTGCGCCGTCTTTCCGTTCGCGGCCTCCACGAACTCGCCCGTGTCGATTCCGATCGGGCAGGCGATGGCGCGGATGGTGCGCGATCCGATCGTCACGCTGCCGTCGGGGCCCAGCACCGCGTCCATTTCGTGCGTCACATAGTGGCGAAAACTTTCGAGCCACTCGTTGGTCTGGAAGCCGATCACGTCATAGGCGAACAGCGATTCGACAAGCCTGCGGTGATCGGGCAGCGCAACCAGCAACCGCGTGGGCGGCCACGGTATGTGCAGGAAGAACCCCATCCGGTTCCGGCATCCCTGCTGGCGCAGCAGCCAGCCCAGCGGGATCATGTGGTAATCGTGCACCCAGATCAGGTCGTCTTCCTGGATTTCCGGCGCGATCTTCTCGGCGAAAACCGCGTTCACACGTTCATAGCCACCCTGGAACTCGCGCTCGAATTCGGTCAGGTCCAGCCGGTAGTGGAACAGCGGCCACAAGGTGCGGTTGGCATAGCCGTCGTAATATTCCTCTATGTCCTGTTCCGACAGGTCGAGCGTTGCCGATGTAACGCCGTCGTAGGTGGAAAAGGTCAGTTCGTGCCCAGGTCCGGCATCGCCCGACCAGCCGAACCAGATGCCGTCGTGCTCACGCAGCGCGGAGGTCAGCGCAACCGCCAGTCCGCCCTGCGCGCCCCCGCTTTGCGCCTTGGGGGCGGAAACACGGTTCGAGACGACGATCAGGCGGCTCATCTGATAGAGCTCCATGGCTTGCTGAGCAGGCCGGCGCAATTGATGATCCCGACAAGCGAATAGGTCTGCGGGTAATTGCCCCACAGTTCCCCGCTCGCGGGATCGATATCCTCACTGAGCAGGCCGGCGCCGGTGCGGCGCGATAGCATTTCCTCGAACAGTTCGCGCGCCTCGTCGCTGCGGCCGGTGAAATGCATCGCCTCGATCAGCCAGAACGTGCAGACGTTGAACGCGGTTTCGGGAAGGCCGAAATCGTCTTCCGTGTCATAGCGCAGCATGTGCGATCCGCGCCGCAACCCCTTTTCGACCGCCGCCAGCGTATCGCGGAAGCGCGGGTCGTCGGGCGCAAGGAATCGGATCTCCAGCAGTTGCAGCACGCTGGCATCCAGGTCGTCGCCCGAAAACGTGGCCGAAAGCCGCTTGCTGTCGGGCCGCCACGCGCGTTCCTCGATAACCGCGCGGATGTGGTCGGCGCGTTCCTGCCAGCAGGCCTGCCTGTCGCGCAGGCCAAGCGCCTTTGCGGCATTGGCCAGCCGGTCGCAGGCCGCCCAGCACATGGCGGACGAATAAGTGTGCACCGCCTTGCGTGTGCGCAATTCCCACAGGCCGGCGTCGGGCTGGTCGTAATGCTCCCACGCGCGTTCGCCCACGCGTTCGAGCGCATGGAAATCCTCCACGCCGGAAACGCGGAACAGCCGCTGGTCCAGCATCGCGTGGACCGATGGCATCACGATCTGGCCATAGGCATCGTACTGCAATTGCAGATAGGCCTCGTTGCCCACGCGCACCGGACCCATTCCGCGAAAGCCGGGCAGGCCCTCTTCCTCTCGCTCTTCCAGCTTCGCTTCGCCAAGAACGCCGTAAAGCGGCTGGATGTGCCCGCCGCGTGCGCTGTCCACGATGTTGCGCAAGTACGAAAGATAGCCTTCCAGAACGTCCAGCGCGCCAAGCCGGTTCAGCGCTTGGACCGTGTAATAGGCATCGCGGATCCAGCAATAGCGATAGTCCCAGTTGCGTTCCGAATTGGCGAATTCGGGAATGGACGTGGTCAGGGCGGCAACGATCGCGCCCGTTTCCTCGTGCTGGCAAAGTTTCAGCGTGATCGCCGCGCGGATCACCGCTTCCTGCCATTCAAGCGGGATCGCAAGCCCGCGCACCCAGCCCTGCCATTCGGCAATCGTGTCCGACAGCATTGAATCGAGTGTGGATGGCATACTGCCCGAAAAGCTCTCGTCCGGGCCGAGGAAGAAGTGCAGCGTCGATTCCAGCCTGAAGCAGCGCTGCTCGTCTATCATGCCGACGGGCGCCGTCGTGGTCAGGCGCAAGGTCATTCCGCTGGCCCTGAAGCGCAGGTGATTGGTGCCGCCTATCGTATGCGGGCAGGTCTGCCCCCAGTGGCGCGTGGGGTTCAGCCGCATCCTGATGCGCGGAGAGCCGGCCAGCGGGCGGACGATGCGCGCAAACGCAACCGGCCGGTAACTGCGGCCCAGCCGCCGGAAATAGGGGCAGAAATCGACCACTTCGATCGAATTGCCGGCGGAATCGGTGTGCCGGGTGATCAGCACGGGCGTGTTGCGGATATACTCCTGGCTGGTCTCCACGCAGTCTTCCAGGTCGATGGCCCAGAACCCGGTATCGGGATCGTCGCCGCCCAGAAGCGCGGAAAACAGCGGGTCGCCATCGACGCGCGGCACGCAGCCCCACACAAGGCGGCCCGCGCGGTCGATCAGCGCGCTGACCTGGCAATTGCCGATGGGAAAAAGGTCGAGGCTGCTCATCGGGCAAGCTCCGATTCCAGCCAGTCGCGCACCGCGTCGACCCCGGGCAGGCGGAAGCGCGCGGCAGACTGGCGTTCCGGGCCGACCAGTACGCCATGCCCGTCAAGCCGGCGTGCGGCAAGGAAACCCGGCTCGTCGGTATCGTCGTCACCGGCAAAGACCGGGATTGTTCCGACCATGCCCGGGTCCGCCATCAGGCGTTCGACCGCCATGCCCTTGTCGCCCGAGCCGAGCCGAAGCTCGACCATCTTCTTGCCGGTCTGCAGCGCAAGGCCCGTGTCGGCGGCCAGTTGCTGCGCCAGCCGGTTGCTTGCCGCTTCGTCCTGCGGGGCAAGGCGGTAATGGAGCGCGGCGCCAAGCGGCTTGTCTTCCACCAGTACGCCGGGGTGCGCATCGGCGAAGGCGCGCATGCGCTTCACTGCGGTGTCGAGCGACGCGGGGCGGACCGGCCGGTCAACCTTTCCGCTGGCATGGAGGATTTCCAGCCCGTGACTGCCGGCGATGGCGATGCCGTCCAGCCCCAGCAATGCCTTCAGCGTGGCCGCATCCCTGCCGCTGATGAACGCGATGCGCCGATCAAGCCGGTCGCCAAGCGCGGTGACCAGGCGGCGCAGCCGATCGTCGACCAGCACCGCATCGGGCCGCGGTGCAAGCTCTACCATCGTGCCGTCGAAATCGAGCAGGAGAGTCGCCCCCTCCAGCAGCCCGGCTGGCGGCGGGGCCTTTTGTCCGGTCATGTCGAGCTGCAACATTGCCCCCCTTTTAAGTGGAAATCCGCGCGTGGAAATCCTGCCCGAGAAATTGCCGTTTCCCCATGGGGGACGGGCGAGCCGTGCGAAGGTTCCCGCGGCGCGCACTGTGGGGATAGGTGCTGCAAGGCGCGTTGGAAAGGGGCGGGGAAAGGGGCGGAGCATTTCCACGTCAAAATGCCGATTGCAATGCAGCAGGCGGTCGGCTAGGGCCGCTCGACCCGCGAAAACCAGCGGTTTGGCCCGATGGCGGAGTGGTGACGCAGCGGACTGCAAATCCGTATACGCCGGTTCGATTCCGGCTCGGGCCTCCACCCTTTTTTCAAAGCTCCAAAGTGTTGCGCGATCTTGCGCGCGGCGGGCTTTCTTCGTGAACCGAACGACGCCGGGCCGGACGGCCGGGGTTCCGCCCCGACAACGCGCCAGCTTCCGCAAACCGTGCCGGCTTTCCGTTGTGCGCTGCGTCTGCCTTGCCGCCTTTGTCGTACCGGTTTTTCCCGCCCTAATCGCTTTCCGTCGGATCGGTGCGGGTCGATACGGTGTCGGCCCTTGTGCTGCCGACCGCCGGTTCCTGCACCAGCTTGAGCGCCTCGCTCGCCCGCCACACGGACCGCGCCCGCGCGAAGGCGACCGCATGCTCCGGCAACTGGTCAATCCAGTGGAAGATGCGTTTTCGTTCCTCGACATCGGCCCCGTTTTCGAGGCGCATCAGGAATTGCGCGGCGATTTCATCGATTGAACGCCGCTTTGCCGTTGTCCGGGCCTTGGGCGATTTGGGTTCCGTCACGCCTCATCTCCGCTTGGGACAGAAGGGTTACTGCCTTTGCCACATGTTTCTCTACTGTGGAAACGGACAACTTCATCTCTTCCGCTATCTCGGCAAAAGATTTTTCATGAACGCGGCGCAGAATAAACGCCCGGCGGCATTGCGGCGGGAATTGTGCGACGACTTGTTCCAGCCATCGCAACTCGTCGCGCGCGTCAAGTAACGCCTCGCCGCTTACGGAGCTTTGCATGGCATCGATATCGGCGGCGATCTCTATCGAGACGACCTTGCTGCGCCGCGCCATGTCTATCACCAGGTTGCGCGCGATCGTGAACAGATAGCTTCGCCCGCTGGTGATGCGGCGCCATTCCTCGTTGGCATAGGCGCGCGCCATCGCTTCGGAGACAATGTCGTCGATATCGGCCGGATTGTTGACCATGCGCCGCACGCGCGATCGCAGGGCGCGCTGGTGCGGCAGGATGACCGATTCAAACCAGTCCAGCTTTGCTTGTGTGACGCTCAAACCGTCCCCCCGGAACAGCCTTTGCGAGACACCTCTCCCTGGACCCGTGATTCTTATGGCCAAAAATTGAACATGGATGCGCTGCCCTGTCCAGCCCTTCGATTGCGATCGCGTAATTCTCCCCCGGAAACAGGGCTTTCGAAAAAATATTTTTAACAAATGGAGGTTTCCCGCGCGCCATTCGTTTCATCGGGCAACGGAGTTTCGGACAAGGTGTCCGGTCTTCCAAAAGGGGCGCAGATACATTTATGCAACTGCCATCGGCACTGCATGACCGGCATGACGGAGCGCGATGTCGCCGCGCATCGGCGTGCCTGACTGATCCCCTCGCATCGAAATTGGGCGCTTGTGCGCAGCCGTCCGGGCCGCAGCCCGGCCGCGCGTGTGCGAGATCCTGGAATCGAACCGGCAGAACATACCAAACGCCGGAAATACATGAGGAAACACCACGGGAGAGGTCTTCAACAAATACCTGACTCAAGGGGGGTAGAATGAAGATCACGCAGACGAGTTCGTTCCTTGCCATGGCCGTTGCGCTGTCAATGACCGCGCCGGTTGCGGCCCATGCCGCAGAAGCCGATGCCGGACCTGCAACCACTACCGCCGCCGATGCTGCCGCAGCCGCGAGCATTGCCGATCCCGGGGAAGCCATTGTCGTCACCGGCGTTCGCGGCGAACCGCGCAGCGCAATCGATTCGCCAGTCCCGGTCGACGTCTTTTCGGCCAAGGATCTGGAACAGGTTTCCTACACCGACACCAACGACGTGCTGGCGACGATCTCGCCATCCTACACCGTCTCGCGCCAGCCGATTTCCGACGGCGCCACCTTCATCCGCCCGGCATCGCTCCGCGGGCTTCCGACCGACAAGACGCTTGTGCTGGTGAACGGCAAGCGCCGCCACCGCGCCGCGCTGGTCCAGATCGGCGGTTCGGGCACGCAAGGTCCGGACATCGCCACGATCCCGTCGATCGCGCTGAAAAACGTGCAGGTGCTGCGCGACGGTGCGGCGGCGCAATACGGGTCGGACGCGATCGCGGGCGTCATCAACTTCATCCTGAAAGACGATACCCGCGGCCTGGAGATCAACGCCCAGACGGGCCAATATTACGCGGGCGACGGCTTCAACTACAATGTCTCGGCCAACTGGGGCATCGGCATTGGCGATCGCGGCTTCATCGACATTTCCGCCGAATACGAACACGCGGATCGCACGTCACGCGCCACGCAATACTGCGAATCCTATTTCTGCGTGGACACCTATGCCGCGACGCATCCCGATTATGCCGCGGGCGTGAAGGCGGAATACGGCGACGGCGTGGTGCAACGCTGGGGGCGCCCGAAAAGCGAGGCTGTGCGCGGCTTTGTGAACGCGGGATACGATTTTTCCGACCAGGCGCAGTTCTACGCTTTCGGAAACTATTCGCGCAGCAAGGCCGTCAGCGACTTTTTCTATCGCTATCCGCACAACGGTACGATCGAATACGTCCGCAAGCCGGACGGTTCGCTGTGGTGGCCGCTGGACATCTTCCCCGGCGGCTTCACGCCGCAGTTCCGCGGCAAGGTGATCGACTATTCGGGCGTCGCGGGCCTGAAGGGCGAACTGGGTGACGATTTCACCTATGACGTTTCGGCCCGCTATGGCCGCGACGAGATCGACTATACGATCGATCACACGATCAACCCGTCGATGGGGCCCGATACGCCCACCAGCTTTGCGCCGGGCAACCTGATCAATACCGAAAAGCAGTTCCAGATCGACCTGACCAAGGGCTTCGACCTTGGCCTGGAAAGCCCGCTGCTGTTCGCGTGGGGTGGAAGCTACCTTGAGGAATCCTACAATATCGAGCAGGGCGGCGCAGACTCCTATTTCGCCGGACCCTATTCGCAGCCCGATCCGTGGGGCTTCTGCGCAAGCGGAGCGCCTACGGCGGCAGGTGCGGCCGTGATCGCCAACGGATCGACGCTGAACTGCGCGGACTCGTCCGATCCGGTCTATCAGGTCATGGGTGTCGGCTCGAACGGCTTCCCGGGTTATTCGCCAACCTTCTCGGGCATCTACAAACGCCACAGCTATGCGGTTTACGGCGACCTCAGCACCGACATCACCGACCGGTTGTTTGTTGAAGGCGCGCTGCGCTGGGAAAGCTATTCCGACTTCCCCGAACAGGTCATCTACAAGGTGGCCGCACGCTACAAGCTGACCGACAGCCTTGCCTTCCGCGCGTCGATGGGCACCGGCTTCCGCGCACCGACACCGGGCCAGCAGGGGACGACCAACGTTTCCACCCGCATCAGCGAAACGGGTGAGCCGATTGCCAGCGGCCTGTTCCCGGCGAACAGCGCGGTGGCGGCGGCCATCGGCGCCAGCCCGCTGAAGCCCGAAAAGTCGGTCAACTACGCGGCGGGCCTTACCGCAAACTTCGGCCAGTTCACGCTGACGCTCGACGGGTACTGGATCAAGCTGAAGGATCGTCTGAACGCGGTTTCGCCCATCGCCATCGTTGACGACTGCGATACCTCGACACCGGGCATCCAGACCGATTGCGCAGGCTATCGCGGCAACCTGGTGGCGGCGGGCGTGGTCGGCGCCAACTCGATCGGGCAGGTGCAGTATTTCGCCAACGCCTTCAACACCGTGACCAAGGGCTTCGACCTCGTCGCCAGCTACAACAAGCCCTGGGGCGGGGGCATGACAACGAAGGCGACACTTGCCCTCAACTATAACGAGACCGATTTCGACGGTTCCGTCAGCTCGATCTTCAACGCCGAGGACCAGTTCGATTTCCTGAACGGCGTGCCGAAGTGGAAGGGTATCCTGACGCTCAACCACACGATGGGTGCGCTCGGCCTGATGGCGCGCGCGACCTACTACGGACCGTACAAGAACTCTGACGGCGGCGCGACGATCACCAAGACGCAGAACTTCGGCGGAAGTGTCTATGTCGATCTCGAGGCGAGCTACACCTTCATGCAGAACTACAAGCTGTCGGTCGGCGCGCGCAACGTGTTCGACCACTATCCCGACCCGGGCCTGTTCGAGGCGGGCCAGGGGCGGATCTACCGCTCCGATTCCGTCGTCGACTGGCAGGGCGGCTATTACTACGCGAGCGTCAGCCTGAAGTTCTGATCGCTCTTGGCATACCTCCCGGTGTGGCAAGCAGCGATGCGCGCCGCACCGGGATTACCGGGATGAGGCTCTTGGAAACCGGACCGACTGAAATCGTAACGGACGACGACCCGCCGAGGCGGGTGGCCAGGAGCCTTGCACAGTTGCGGAGCCCGGACCGGATGAGGGCGGTCCGGGCTCCGCTTCCTCGCCTTTGGCACGTCCCGCGACGCGGGATCTTACTTCGGGAAATCGCAATATGACGTCAATTTCGGTCGTACAGACCGGGCGCGAGCGCACGCCGCTTCCGCCCACAGCCGGACGGAGGGCATGATGCCGGCGAACGATCTCCTCCACTGGACATATACCATCGCCCTTATGCTCGTCGCGGGCGGGCTGGCGGGTTTCGCTGCCGGCCTGTTCGGGATCGGCGGCGGCTTTGTTGTCGTGCCCGCGCTGCTTGCCATGCTGCCGCTGCTGGGCGGATCGCCGAATGAAGTGGCGCACGTGGCGATCGGCACATCGCTGGCGACCATCGTCGTCACCTCGCTGCGTTCGGTCCAGGCCCATGCCCGGCGCGATTCGGTCGACTTCGCGATGCTCAAGACCTGGGCGCCGTGGATCGTGGCCGGGGTGGGTGCGGGCGTTCTGCTCGCCTCGCGCATCAGCAGCCAGGGTCTTGTCATCATATTCGGCGTGGGCGTTATCCTGATGGCGCTGCATTTCCTGTTCCCGGTGCTGAAGGGGAGGCATCTGTCGGACGACCTGCCCAGCGGCGTCGGCCGCGCGGCGATCGCCACGGGGCTCGGAACGTTTTCCTCGCTGCTGGGCATCGGCGGCGGCACGATAACCACCATCGTGATGACGCTTTGCGGCCGCACCATCCACCGCGCGATCGGCACGTCTTCGGGCGTGGGCTTCATCATCGCGGTTCCGGGCATGATCGGGTTCATGGCGATCGGTCTGGGATCGCACGACCTGCCGACCGGATCGATCGGATATGTCAACGTGCCAGCCGCGCTGGCCATCATCGCGACCTCTATCTTCACCGCGCCGGTCGGCGTGGCGGCTGCCCACAAGCTCAGCCCGCCGCTGCTCAAGCGCATCTTCGGCATCTACCTGCTCCTGATCGGATACCTGATGATCCGCAGGGGCCTTGGCTTTTGATCACCCGTCCGCTCACCGACGAAAGGAACAAATCATGACGGATACCCTTGTCGCACCGGAGCCGACCCTTGCTCCCGAACATGAGGAAGAACTGGTCAGCCGTGGCTATTCGCGGCGGCAGGCCGCCCGCATCGCGACGCTCTTTGCGGTGGGCGCGGCGATCCCGCGCATGGCCCAGCCCGCTTTCGCCCAGCAATCGGCCAAGGCGGTGATCGGCGCGGTTCGCATCGCTTCGAACGAATGCTGGACCGGCCCCTTCCCCGAAGGCGTTGCCGCGGCGACCAGGAACGCGATCCTTGGCAACCGCTATGAACCGGACAACGACCACCAGAAGCTGTTCGAGGCGGTGGCCAAGGTCGAGGGCATCCCGGTGGAAAGCATCCTCGCCTGGCCGGGGTCGAGCGATCCGCTCAGCCGGTCGGTCATCACCTTCTGTTCGCCAAAGCGCGCGCTCGTCACCGCCAATCCCAGCTATGAGCAGGGCTGGCGCACCGCGCAGTGGCTGGGCGCGAAGCTGACCCGCGTGCCGATGACGCCGGACCATCGCCACGACGTGAAGGCCATGCTGGCCGCAGAGCCGAACGCGGGCATGTTCTACATCTGCTCGCCCAACAACCCGACCGGCACGGTAACGCCGCTGGAAGACGTGAAGTGGCTGCTGGCGAACAAGAAGCCGGATTCGATCGTGGTGGTGGACGAAGCCTATATCCACTGGACCGACGTTCCGCGCGCCGCGAAACTTGCCGCCTCGCGAGACGACATGCTGGTTCTGCGCACGTTTTCGAAGCTGTTCGGCATGGCCGGGATGCGCCTGGGGCTGACCATCGGCAGCAAGAAGCTGTACGAAAAGATGATGCGTTACGACGGCGGGCAGGTGACGTTCATGCTGCCGACGACCGCCGTCGCCTGCGGCACCGCCTGCATCACCATGGATGACAAGATCGCCAGGCGTAAGGCGGAAATGATCGCTTCGCGCGACATGACGATGGCGCACCTGAAAAAGCGGGGCATCCCCTATATCCCGTCCGAAGCGAATATGTTCATGATGGACTGGGGCAAGGGCAAGGACCCCAAGGCGATGCAGGCCGCCATGCTTGAACAAGGCGTGCAGATCGGCCGTTCGTGGGACTTCTATCCGACGATGAGCCGCGTCACCGTCGGCTCGTACGAGGAGATGCAGAAGTTCTGTCTGGCCCTGGATAAAGTCCTGATGGCCTAGTTTCTCCAGCCCCGCGCCTTTGCTTCGGCCTCTGCCGAGGCGCTGAGCGCGGGGCCATCGGCCATGTCCTGCGCCGCGGCCATAAGCGCGGCATCGGCGCTTCCCGCCTGACGGTATTCGCCCGTTTCGGCCGAGCCTACGCCCATCACCCGGTCAAGCCGCCAGCCCTTGCCGTCGCGGCAGGCGATGCCTGACCGGGCCGCGCCGGAAAAGGTGCGGCACAATTCGCCGTGCTTGTCCTTGAAGCTGAGAAGGATGCGCGTTTCCGCGTCGGCGGGCTGCGTCGCGACAAGCTGGTTGTCGAGCGCGGAAGCAAGCTGCGTTCCCGCATAGCCTTCGCCCGGTCCGGTGCCCTGCCGTCCCAACACCACAGCAAGCACCAGCGACGCGGCCAGCGCGGGAGCGGCGGCCCAGGTCCAGCGGGGCAGGCGTTTCAGCCCGCGCGCCTGCCTGGCCGCCGCGAAATCGACGACTTCGGCCCCTGCGGTATCGCCGCCGCCGCGAACCGCTTCTACCAGCCGGTCGGGAACCGGGGCGTCCTTGACCGGCGCGAAGTGCGCGCCAAGCTGGGCGCGCAGCAGGCGGTGCGCTACAACCTCTTTCGCCAGCGCCGGATCGGCTTCGACGGCCGCTTCGACGGCGGCCAGTTCGGCCCCGGAAAGCTCGCCGTCGGCATAGGCGGCAATCTGTTCGCGCGTCACGGTCATGCCGTTTCTCCCAGCAGCGCGAGCAGCGCATCGCGCCCGCGCACCAGCCGCGAATTGAGCGTGCCCACCGGGCATCCCACGATTTCGGCGGCCTCTTTGTAGGAATGCCCTTCAACCATTACCAAAAGCACCGCCTCGCGCTGTTCGTCCGGCAGTTTCTGCAAGGCGCGGTCAACGTTCGACAGTTCCACCTGCGATTCCTGCGCGCCGTCGGCACCGACCGACAGGCCGGCCTCTTCATCCACGAACGACTGCCGCCGCCGCGCTGCCGCCCTTCCTTCGTCGATCCACAAATTGCGCATGATCCGGTACATCCAGCTGTCGAGCCGCGTGCCCTCCTGCCACTGGTTGCGGCTGCGGAGCGCGCGTTCGATGGTCATCTGGCAAAGATCGTCGGCCTGCGTCATGTCGCGCGAAAGACCGGCGGCGAAACGCCGCAGCCTCGGCAACAGTTCGAGCACTTCGTTTTCGAAACGATCCGACAGTTTCCTTGCCTTTCCATGGATAGAACGGGCGCGGCGGGACGTTTAATCCACGATACACGAAGAAAATGCGAAGGTGACATATGCGAAACCGCTTCATCAAGGCCGGACTGGCCGCGCTGGTGGCGTGCGGAGTGGCCGCGACGCCAGCATTCGCGCAGCTTGGCCTGCCGCAAGTGGGGCAGACGGTTGGCGATACCGTGGACCGCACGCTGGGAACGGTGGGCCAGGTGCTTGATCCGGTGGAACGGGATGTCGATGCAATCGGCCGGATTGTCCGTGCGCTGGCGCAGCGGCGCCTTGCCCGGCTTGACCGGCTGGTGCGCCGCAACCGCGACCGGATAGAGCGCGATGCCGCGGGCGATCCCGCGCGCAAGGGAGAGCTTTTGCTGGTCGATCCCTCTCCCGAGATGGTGGCACGCGCGCGTGCCGCCGGATTCGCGCCTGCGGGGGAAGACAGGCTGGACGAACTGGGGTTGGTCGTCACCCGGCTGGCGGTGCCGCGCGGGATGGACCTTGCGCAGGGCGAAAAGGCGCTGGCCCGGCTTTTGCCCGATGCCACGATTTCCGCCGATACGCTGAACTTCCAGTCGGGTGTACGGCCCGGCGCACGCGGCACGGCGCGCCTTTCCGCTTCCACAAGGACGATCAAAACGCCGGTCGGCATGATAGACGGAGCGCCCGGCGCCACGATCCGGGTCGCGGCGACCAGGGGATTTGCCAGGGGCGCGCCGGTGCCCAGCAACCATGGCAGCGCGGTCGCCTCGCTGCTCGCTTCCGCCGGGGTGCGCACGATCTATGCCGCCGATGTCTATGGAACCGATCCGGCGGGCGGCAATGCGCTGGCGATCGCGCGCGGGATTAACTGGTTGCTGGGCCGCGACGCGCGCGTGATCTCGATCAGCCTTGTCGGGCCGCGCAATGCCCTGCTCGCCCGCGCGGTGAAGGCGGCGCAGAGCAAGGGCGCGGTGATCGTTGCGGCGGTGGGCAACGACGGACCAGCCGCGCCGCCGTCCTATCCCGCGTCCTATCCCGGCGTTCTCGCCATAACGGCGGTCGACGGGCATGACCGCGCGCTGATCGAGGCGGGGCGCGCCCTGCACCTCGATTACGCGGCGCCCGGCGCGGACATGCTGGCCGCCGATGCGCGCGGGCGCTGGCGCGGCGTTCGCGGCACGTCCTATGCCACCCCGCTTGCCGCCGCCCGCGCGGCCGCCGCGCTGGACGGGCACGACGCCGCAAGGCCGGTGTTGGACCGCGAGGCGCGGCACCTGTCGCCGGCATCGGCCTATGGCCGGGGTCTGCTGTGCGGCACGTGCCGGCGTGCCCGCTGAATTTTTTTCGGATCGGGATGAATTAAACGGCGCGGGCGGTCCGTTGTCCTCTTGTCAGACGGCTGGATGCCGTTGTCGGAAAGACGAAAGGACATAATGTCATGCGTAAGATCATCACAGCATCCGCACCGCTCTTCGCCCTCGCGCTCGCCGCGTCACCGGCCCACGCCCAGCTGCTGGGCGGTGGCGGCCTTGGCGGTGCCATCGGTGGCACGATTGGCGGAACGCTGGGCGGCGCGATGGGCCCCATGGGCCCCGCCTCCAATCCGGTGGGCACGATCGGATCGGCTGCCAACGGCACGCTGCACGGGACGGTGAACGGATCGGCCTCGCGCAACGGAAGCACCACGGTTGATCGCCACAGCGGCCACGTGAGCACCAGCCAGAGCGCGGACGGCAACGGTTCGGCCAGCGTCGCGCCAAGCCTTGCGACCCCGGTCAGCAGCCTGACGGGCAGCGCATCGGGCAGCGGCAGCGCCAATGCCTCCGGCAGCGCCAGTGCCGATCTTGTCGGCACCGATCAGCTGCGCAGCACCGCCGGTCAGGCGCTTGGCACCACGGCGTCCGTTGCCGGGCGTGCGAAGGGCGCCGCCATGGCCGGGGCCGCCCGCGCCAAGGGAGTGGCTGCTTCGGCGGCTGGCCGCGCAAAGGGTGCCGCCGCCGCGACCGCGGGCCGTGCACAGGGCGCAGCGGGCAGCGCGGTCTCCACGGCGCAGGGCGCGACGCCCGACGTTTCGCTGAGCGGCAGCGCCTCGGGTTCGGCCAGTGGGTCCGGCCAGGTTGCCGGCGGCACCAACTGACCGTTGCGGGCCAAATAACGGTTGCGGGGATGAACGGACCGGCCCGCGAAGAGGCCGGCCGTACCCCGTTTGCGCGGAGCCGGTTCCTCCCGTCCCCCCTGTCAAACGGCTGACGCGCATAAAGCATCGGCCCCGTCCGGTTCTTCAACCGGGCGGGGCCGACTTACGTGCAACGCCTATGTCTCGTGAGGCTATTCGGCAGGGATCGCAGAATATTCCTCGTCCCATTCCGGCGTAGATCGGGGCGATGCCGAACGGGGCGACGGGGGGCTTGTCGCGTCGAGAAACGGACGCAGCACGCGAGCGGAAAACAGGATTCCGGCAACCATCGCGGCAACGAAGCCCGCGATGGCCAGCGGCGCCACGGCGAGGTCGACCAGCGCTGGACCCGGGCAGATCCCGGTAAGACCCCAGCCGATGCCGAACAGCGCCGCACCGCCCAGCAGGCGGCCGTCTATGCGGTTGGTGGCGGGCGTGTCGAATGCCTCGCCCAGCACCGGACGACGGCGCTGGCGCGCCATGAAGAAGATCGGCGTGGCGGTAAGCACCGCGCCGCCCATCACGAAGGCAAGGCTGGGGTCCCATGCGCCGGTAACGTCCAGAAAGCCCATAACGCGCGCGGGACTTGTCATGCCGGAAAGCACCAGCCCCAGGCCGAACACCAGACCGGCGGCGAAGATGGTGAGATTGCGCATCACAGGCCTCCGTGACGGGCAACGAGAACGGTAAGCGCGGCGGCGGCCATGAACGTGCCGACGGCGGCAAGGCTGCGCAGCGACAGGCGCGACAGGCCGCAAACGCCGTGGCCGCTGGTGCAGCCGTTGCCAAGGTCCGTGCCGATGCCCACAAGAAGCCCGCCGATCAGCAAGGCGCCCGGCGCAACGCTATCCAGCCCGGCAATCGCGGAAGGACCGGCGATGAGCGGCGCGGCAAGCCCGGCGCCCACCAGCCCGGCCAGGAACGCG
Organism: Novosphingobium sp. ZN18A2; assembly: GCF_036784765.1. NCBI lineage: Bacteria > Pseudomonadati > Pseudomonadota > Alphaproteobacteria > Sphingomonadales > Sphingomonadaceae > Novosphingobium > Novosphingobium sp. ZN18A2. Next base: position 488,195 of record NZ_CP136651.1, read on the forward strand.
AATGCCCATCCGCGCGCGGGCCGCGCGCCCGCGATCCGGCGCTTTGGCCCGATCATGGCGAATCGCGCGATCCCGGTGATGCCGGCGATCTCGCCAGCGAAATAATAAAGCCCGCCGGCGGCAAGCCCGATCAGGACGCCGCCCAGCAGGGGCAGGACAAAGGGTTCGAACATTGTGCAGCCTCATTGCGTCTGGTGCCGTGCGCGTGCGCGGGGCACGTTTTCACGGTCTTCCCTAACCGGCGCGGGCCAAAGCGAAAGGAAGCAATATTTGGGACTGCTAAAGTTCAGGTAGGGCCGGGCGATCCGGCCTTTCATTGCAGGCACTTGCAAGGTGGCGCGGCGCGTGCGGGATGATATGTTCGGCCTCATGTGGGGCAGGCGTTCGGTACTGGGCGGCATGATCGCGGCAACGGGCGCGCTGGCTGGCGGGCCGGCGCTTCCTGCGAAACCGGCATTGCGCAAGTCGCATCGATTGCCGCCGCGCCTGCGCAAGGGCGATGTGGTGGGGCTGGTCGAACCGGCGGGGTTCACCGAAGGGCCGCCGGTGCTCGACTATGTGAAACACACGATAGAAGGCATGGGCCTTGTGCCGCGTTTCGGCGCACACGTGGGGGAACGCTTCGGCTATCTTGCCGGAACCGATGCGGATCGCGCCGCCGATATCGACGCGATGTTTTCCGATCCCGATGTGCGCGCGATCATGGCGGTGCGCGGCGGCTGGGGCAGCGCGCGCATCCTGCCCTTGCTCGATTGGGATGCGATCCGCGCCAACCCCAAGCTGCTGATCGGTTTCAGCGACGTGACCGCGCTGCACCTTGCCATCGCCGCCCGCGCGCATTTCCCGACAATCCACGGCCCGGTGGGGTTGAGCAGCTGGCCGAAGGTGAGCTGGGAAAGCTTCTGGCGCATGGCGTTTTCCGGGGAAACGCCCACCCTGCCGCTGGCGCGCGAGGGAGAGCCCGTTACCACGCTGGGCCGCGGCAACGCGACTGGGCGGCTGCTGGGCGGCAATCTTTCTGTCCTCACGACAATGGGCGGTTCGCCGTGGCTGCCCGATTTCGAAGGGGCGATCCTGTTCCTCGAAGACGTGGGAGAGGCGCCCTACCGGATCGACCGGATGCTGAACCAGCTTTCGCTTGCCGGGGTGCTGGGCAAGGTTTCCGGCGTGATCTTCGGCGAATGCACGCGCTGCGTGGCGGACGAACCGGACTATGCCGGCTTTACCGTCGCGGACCTGATGGACCAGTATATCGTCCCGCTGGGCGTTCCCGCGCTTGCGGGGGCGAATATCGGCCACGTGCGCGGGCAGGTGTGCCTGCCCTCCGGCGGCATGGTGGAACTGGATGCCGACGCCGCGACGCTGCGCCTGATCGAACCCGTCGCAGGGGCGTGAGGCGGATACAAAAAATCCCGGCGCGCATTTCTGCACGCCGGGACAAGGTTGTACCGGTCGGGTCGCGTTAACCGGCGAAAACAGGGTTAACCCTGATCTGCCGGGCGCGCTGTGCGCGTGGTCACACGGTATCGACCATAACCACTTCGCTGTCCTCCAGCGCCGTTACGCGCAGGGCTTCGACATCCGAAATCGCCGCGCCGTCGCGTGCGTTCACGCGCGTTCCGTCGATCTCGACCGCCCCGGTCGCGGGGACCAGGTAAGCCTTGCGCCGTTCGCCGAGCGGATATTCGATCGTCTCGCCCTTGCGGATCGTCGCGCCAAGCACGCGCGCATCGGTGCGGATCGGCAGGGCATCGTCGCCTTCCTGCCCGCTGGCGAGAACCACGAACTTTCCGGCGCGGTCATCCCTGGGGAAGGGGCGGGCGCCCCAGCCCGGCGCTTCGCCGCTGCGCGTGGGGATGATCCAGATCTGGAACAGCGTTGTGGCCACGTCTTCCGCATTCCATTCGGAATGGCGGATGCCGGTGCCCGCGCTCATCACCTGCACGTCGCCCGCTTCGGTGCGGCCTTCGTTGCCCAGGCTGTCGCGATGGGTGATCGCGCCGGTGCGGACATAGGTGATGATCTCCATGTCGCGGTGCGGGTGCGTGGGAAAGCCGGTGCCGGGCTGGATCGTATCGTCGTTCCACACGCGCAGGTTGCCCCAGTGCATCCGGTCCGGATCATGATATCCGGCGAAGGAGAAGTGGTGCTTTGCATCAAGCCAGCCGTGGTTTTCGCCGCCAAGCTTCGAAAAGGGGCGCAGTTCGATCATGAGAGTGTCTCCCGTTGCGGTTGCCGCCAAACGCGGGCCGCCTTTCACGGGGACGATATAGGCGCGCTTGCCTTTCGTGATCAGCGGTATAATCTTGCGCCAATCTTTCGGAAAAGTTGAAATGCCGTCACCCGGGACGCCCACGCTCGACCAGATCGGGATCTTCCTTGCCGTTGTCGAAACGGGCAGCTTCGCGGCGGCCGGGCGCAAGCTGAACCGCGCGGTTTCGGTGATAAGCTATGGCATCGCCAACCTTGAAGCGCAGCTGGGCCTGACCCTGTTCGAACGCGAAGGAACCCGGCGCCCCAGGCTGACCGCCGAAGGCGAAGCGGTGCTGGCCGAGGCGCGCGGCGTCGCGCAAGGGGTGGATGCCTTGCGGGCGCGGGTAAAGGGCCTGCTCGAAGGGCTGGAGCCTGAAGTGGGGCTGGCGGTGGATGTCATGCTTCCCGCCGAGATTCTTGGCTGCATCCTGCGCGATTTCAGCACGGAATTTTCTACCGTGCCGCTGCGCCTGTGGGTCGAACCGCTGGGGGCCGTGGCGCAACTGGTGCTGGACGGGCGCGCGGGGCTGGGCATCGCGGGTCCGGCGGCGGCGGATATAGAAGGGCTGGAACGGCTTCCGGCAGGGTCGGTGCCGCTGGTGCCCGTCGCCGCGCCCGATCACCCGCTTGCGCGCAAGGCCCGGCTGGAACCCGGCGATGCGCGCGAACATATCCAGCTTGTGCTGACCGACCGCTCACCGCTGACCGAAGGCCGCGATTTCGCGGTGTCGAGCCCGCATACCTGGCGCCTTGCCGATCTTGGCGCGAAGCACGCCCTGCTGCGTGAGGGGATCGGCTGGGGCAACATGCCCTTGCCGATGATAGAGCCCGATCTGGAGGCGGGCGCGCTGGTGCGGCTGGCGCTGCCCGACGATACGGCTGGGCCGTATACCTTCACGGCGATCTACCGGCCCGATGCTCCGCCGGGGCCTGCCGCGCAATGGTTGATGGAACGATTCACCGCGCCCGCGGGTAAAGGCACCAAGGAGCACTGAGATGACCGATACCCGCACAGAGACCGATTCCATCGGGCCGATAGAGGTGCCTGCCGACGCCTATTGGGGCGCGCAGACCGAACGCAGCCTGGAAAACTTTCCCTTCGGCCCGACAGAGCGGATGCCCATCGGAATCGTCCACGCGCTCGCCATCGTGAAGCAGGCCGCCGCCAGAGTGAATCGCAAGCATGGTTTGCCAGGTGAAATCGCCGACGCGATCGAGGCGGCAGCGCAGGAAGTGATCGACGGCAAGCTGGACGATCAGTTCCCGCTGGTGATCTGGCAGACCGGCAGCGGCACGCAGTCCAACATGAACGTCAACGAAGTGATCGCGGGCCGGGCGAACGAAATGCTGACCGGCCAGCGCGGCGGCAAGTCGCCCGTTCATCCCAACGATCATGTGAACAAGGGCCAGTCCTCCAACGACAGCTTTCCCACCGCAATGCACATCGCGGCGGCGCTGGTGGCCACGCGCGATCTGGTGCCTGCGATGGAGCGGCTGGAGGCTTCGCTGCTGGCGAAAGTAAAGGCGTGGGGCGGGATCGTGAAGATCGGCCGCACCCATTTGCAGGATGCAACGCCGGTTACGCTGGGGCAGGAGTTTTCCGGCTATTACGCGCAAGTCCGCCTGTCGCGCACGCGCACCTTGCCGCTGATCGAACATGGGTTGATGAAGCTGGCGCAAGGCGGAACGGCGGTGGGCACCGGGCTGAACGCGCCCGAAGGGTTTGCCGATGATATCGCCGCCGAAATCGCAGCGATCACCGGGCTTCCCTTCGAAACCGCGCCCAACAAGTTCGAGGCGCTGGCCACGCACGATACGCTGGTGGAGTTTTCAGGCCGGCTCAACACGCTGGCGGTCAGCCTGACGAAGATCGCCAACGATATCCGCCTGCTGGGCAGCGGCCCGCGCTCCGGCCTTGGCGAGCTTGATCTTCCCGCGAACGAGCCGGGCAGTTCGATCATGCCGGGCAAGGTCAACCCCACCCAGTGCGAGATGCTGACGATGGTGGCCGCCCAGGTGATCGGCAACCATCAGGCGGTAACGGTGGGCGGGATGCAGGGGCAGTTTGAACTGAACGTGTTCAAACCGCTGATCGGCGCGGCGGTGCTGCGCTCTGTCCACCTGCTGTCGGTGGGGATGGAGAGCTTCGCCACGCGCTGCGTTGACGGGATCGAACCCAACCGCGCGCGCATTGCCGAAAACGTGGAGCGTTCGCTGATGCTCGTCACCGCGCTGGCGCCGGAAATCGGATACGACAACGCCGCGAAAATCGCCAAGCACGCGCACGAAATAGGCGGAACGCTGCGCGAAGCGGCGTTGGAACTGGGGCTGGTGGATGGTGCCACGTTCGACCGGATCGTGCGGCCTGAAGATATGGTCTAGCCCGCAGCCCGCCCTGCCCAGCCTTTCGCCGCATCGACCATCCGGGCAAAGCCTTCGCTGCGGTCCAGCCGCCCGTGTTCGCCCGGCTCCAGCGTAAAGCCCACGCGGCGCGTGTGATCGAACCCGGAGAGCGGTTTCAGCGCGATGCCTTCCCCGCCAAGGCTTTGCGGCATCACCGTCAGCCCCAGCCCGGCGCGCACCAGCGCGGCGATGCGTTCGTCAGACGGGCTGCGCGCGGCCATGAACGGGCGCACCCCGCGCGCGGTGAAGAACTGGCTGACCAGCGGCAGCGCTTCGCAATTGCGGCGGACCATCATCGTTTCGCCCTCGCAATCGTCCGGCTCGACAACCGCCAGCCCGGCAAGCCGGTGCGCGCCGGGCAGCGCGAGCAGGTAGGGTTCCTTGAAAAGCTCCACCGTGCGCGCCACGCCCGGCGCCAGTGGGCCCAGCACCACGTCCACCCGCCCGCGTTCCAGCAGGGCGGCCAGTTCGCCGGGCCTGCGCTCCACCACTTCCACGCTGTCGCTCTCATGCCCGGCAAGCGGAGCGATCACCGCTTCCAGCAGGCCCAGCGGCACGGTGGATGCCACGCCAAGTCGCAGCAGGCGGCGCGGGGCCACATCGGCGGCGGCGCGCTCTGCTTCGGCAAATTCCGCCTCAATCCGCCGCGCGGGAGCCACCAGTCGCGCGCCCGCGGGGGTGAGGGCGACGCGGCGGCTGGAACGGTCGAACAGCGGCGCGCCCAGCAGGCTTTCCAGCCGGGTGATCGCGGCCGATACGGTGGGCTGCGAAACCCGCACTTGCGCGGCGGCGCGAGAGAAGCTGCCGCTATCCACCACCGCCAGGAAGTATCGAAGAAGCCCGCGATCAATCATAGATGAAAACTATACTGAGTATCGCGCGCTGCCAAGTTCCCGTCCGGCAACGGCTCTGATACGTTCCGCGTCCGAGAGAGGAGACACCATGCGCGCCACCCCCGATTTCGATTTCGCGCTGCCCGAAAGCGCGCGGATGATCCGCGATGCCGCCGCCCGTTTCGCTGACGAGAAGATCGCGCCGCTCGCCGCGAAGATCGACGCGGAAGACTGGTTCCCGCGCGACCTGTGGCCCGCGATGGGCGAACTGGGCCTGCACGGCATCACCGTGGAGGAAGAATGGGGCGGGCTGGGGCTTGGCTATCTGGACCATGTGATCGCGGTGGAGGAAGTGTCCCGCGCATCGGCATCCATCGGGCTGTCCTATGGCGCGCATTCCAACCTCTGCGTCAACCAGATCCGCCGCTGGGGATCGGACGAGCAGAAGGCGAAATACCTGCCCGGGCTGATCAGCGGCGAACACGTCGGCTCTCTGGCGATGAGCGAGGCGGGCGCCGGGTCTGATGTGGTTTCGATGAAGCTGAAGGCCGAAGCGGTGCAGGGCGGCTGGGTGCTGAACGGCACGAAATTCTGGATCACCAACGGCACGTATGCCGATACGCTGGTGGTCTATGCCAAGACCGCGCCCGAAGCCGGATCGCGCGGGATCACCGCGTTCCTGATCGAAAAGGACATGGCGGGCTTTTCCATCGGCCAGAAGATCGACAAGATGGGGATGCGCGGCTCGCCCACTTGCGAGTTGGTGTTCGATGACTGCCACGTTCCCGAAGACAACGTGATGGGTCCGCTCCACGGCGGCGTGGGCGTGTTGATGAGCGGGCTGGATTACGAACGCGTGGTGCTGGCCGGGCTGCAACTGGGCGTGATGCAGGCGTGTCTCGATACGGTGATCCCCTATCTTCGGGAACGCAGGCAGTTCGGCAAGCCCATCGGCACCTTCCAGCTTATGCAGGCCAAGGTGGCGGATATGTATGTCGCGCTGCAATCGGCGCGCGCTTACACGTATGCCGTCGCGCGGGCTTGCGACGAAGGGCAGACCACGCGCTTTGACGCGGCGGGCGCGATCCTGCTGGCAAGCGAGAACGCCTTCCGCGTTGCGGCCGAAGCGGTGCAGGCGCTGGGCGGTGCGGGCTATACGAAAGACTGGCCGGTGGAACGCTATCTGCGCGATGCCAAGCTGCTGGATATCGGCGCGGGGACGAACGAGATCAGGCGGATGCTGATCGGGCGCGAACTGATCGGGGCGCGCGGGTGAGCGCCCCGGTCCTCTCGACCGCGCTCGACCGCGAAAGCCCCGAGGCGCAGGCGCGGTTCGCGCATAACCGGGCACTGGCCGATGACCTGCGCGCGCGGGTCGGCGAAGCGGCGCTGGGCGGAAGCGAGAAGAGCCGCGAACGCCACACCAGTCGCGGCAAGCTGCTGCCGAGGGAGCGGGTGGAGCGGCTGCTCGATCCCGGCTCGCCGCTGCTCGAACTGGGCCAGCTTGCGGCGCACGAGGTCTATGGAGAGGATATTCCCGGCGCTGGGCTTATCACGGCGATAGGCCGCGTTTCGGGACGCCAGTGCATGATCGTGGCGAACGATGCCACGGTGAAGGGCGGCACCTATTATCCGCTGACCGTGAAGAAGCACTTGCGCGCGCAGGAAATCGCGCAGGAAAACCGCCTGCCGTGCATCTATCTGGTGGACAGCGGCGGCGCGAACCTGCCGCACCAGAGCGAGGTTTTTCCTGACCGCGAACACTTTGGCCGCATCTTCTTCAACCAGGCGAACATGAGCGCGCTGGGCATTCCGCAGATCGCCTGCGTGATGGGAAGCTGCACCGCCGGCGGCGCCTATGTTCCCGCGATGAGCGACGAGACGGTGATCGTGAAGGAACAGGGCACGATCTTCCTTGCCGGTCCGCCGCTGGTGAAGGCCGCGACGGGCGAAGTTATCAGCGCGGAAGACCTGGGCGGCGGATACCTCCACAGCCACAAATCGGGCGTGACCGACCATCTGGCCGAGAACGACGAGCACGCGCTGACCATCGTGCGCGATATCGTCAGCCACCTTGGCGCGAACACCGGGGCGGCGCAGGACATGACGCTGCGCGAACCGCGCGAACCGAAATACCCGGCGGACGACCTTTACGCCATCGTGCCCGATGACGTGCGCGCGCCCTATGACGTGCACGAAGTTATCGCGCGGCTGGTGGACGGCAGCGAGTTCCACGAGTTCAAGGCGCTCTACGGCAACACGCTGGTCTGCGGTTTCGCGCATATCTGGGGGATGCCGGTGGCGATCCTTGCCAACAACGGCGTGCTGTTTTCCGAAAGCGCGCAAAAGGGCGCGCATTTCATCGAACTTGCCTGCCAGCGGCGCATTCCGCTGCTGTTCCTCCAGAACATCAGCGGCTTCATGGTCGGCGGCAAGTATGAAGCCGAAGGCATCGCCAAGCACGGCGCCAAGCTGGTGACGGCGGTGGCAACGGCCAGCGTTCCCAAGATCACCGTGCTGATCGGCGGCAGCTTTGGCGCGGGCAACTATGGCATGTGCGGCCGCGCCTATTCCCCGCGCTTTCTGTTCACCTGGCCCAACAGCCGCATTTCGGTGATGGGCGGCGAACAGGCGGCAAGCGTGCTGGCAACGGTCCACCGCGATGCCGACACGTGGACCCCGGAAGAGGCCGAAGCCTTCAAGGCGCCGATCCGCGCGAAGTACGAGGACGAGGGCAATCCCCTCCATGCGACGGCGCGCCTGTGGGACGATGGCGTGATCGACCCCGCACAGACGCGCGATGTGCTGGGCCTCGCGCTGGCCGCGACGCTCGAAGCCCCGATAGCGGAGGCGCCCCGCTTCGGGGTGTTCAGGATGTGACGCGCATGATCGAATCTTTGCTCATTGCCAATCGTGGCGAGATCGCCTGCCGGGTCATCCGCACCGCGCGCAAGCTCGGCATCCGCACCGTTGCGGTCTATTCGGATGCCGATGCCAGTGCGCTGCATGTGCGGCAGGCTGACGAAGCGGTGCACATCGGGCCTTCGCCCGCGCGCGAATCCTATCTGGTCGGTGAAAAGATCATCGCTGCAGCCAGGGCGAGCGGGGCAGAAGCGATCCATCCAGGCTATGGCTTCCTCTCGGAGAACGCCGATTTCGCGCAGGCGGTGCTGGACGCGGGGCTGGTCTGGGTCGGGCCGAAGCCTGGCAGCATCCGCGCGATGGGGCTGAAGGATGCGGCCAAGAAACTGATGCAGGACGCGGGCGTGCCCACCACGCCCGGCTATCTTGGCGATGACCAGAGCCCCCAGCGCCTGAAGGCCGAAGCCGACGCCATCGGCTATCCGGTGCTGATAAAGGCGGTGGCTGGCGGCGGCGGCAAGGGGATGCGCAAGGTCGACGCCGCCGAAGACTTTGCCGACGCGCTGGCCTCGTGCCAGCGAGAGGCCAGCGCCAGTTTTGGCAACGACGTGGTGCTGATCGAGAAGTACATCCTCTCACCCCGCCACATCGAAGTGCAGGTGTTCGGGGACTCTCACGGCAACGCGGTTCACCTGTTCGAGCGCGATTGCTCGCTCCAGCGCCGCCACCAGAAGGTGATCGAGGAAGCCCCCGCGCCGGGCATGGACGAAGCCACGCGCGAAGCGGTGTGTTCGGCCGCGGTGCGCGCGGCGCAAGCGGTCGATTACGAAGGCGCGGGCACGATCGAGTTCATCGCCGACGGCTCCGAAGGGCTGCGCGCCGATCGCGTGTGGTTCATGGAAATGAACACGCGGCTTCAGGTCGAACATCCCGTGACCGAAGAGATCACGGGCGTCGACCTGGTCGAATGGCAATTGCGCGTGGCCAGCGGCGAACCGCTGCCGAAAAGCCAGGAAGAACTGAGCATCGACGGCTGGGCAATGGAAGCGCGGCTCTATGCCGAAGACCCGGCGACCGGGTTCCTGCCGAGCACGGGGCGTCTGGACCTGCTTGAATTTCCGGACGATGCCCTGCGAATCGAAACCGGCGTGGAACAGGGCGATGCGGTTTCCCCGTTCTACGATCCGATGGTCGCCAAGCTGGTTTCGCGCGGCAAGGACCGTGACGATGCGATGTTGGCCCTGGCGGACGGGTTGGCCGGCCTGCGCATCTGGCCGGTGAAGACCAACGCCGCTTTCCTTCTTGCTTGCCTGGGCGATGCGGATTTCCGGTCCGGCGCGGTGCATACCGGGCTGATCGGCGATCGTGGCGACACGCTGACGCAGGCCCCGCCGGCGGGAGAGAACGAGTGGCAGCTTGCCGCCATGCGTCTGTTCAGCCCGACGTTCGACGCGGGCGAGGCGCCCCTCGCCGGTCCCTGGGCGAAGGACTTCGGCTTCCGCCTTAACGCACCGGCGGCAATCCGCATGACCATTCAGCAAGGGAGCGAACGGCGGGTGATGATGCTGGAGCAATGCGTCAACGCAACCGGCTTCGCCGCCCCGGCAGATGGCGGCGTGCTGGTATGGCGCGATGCGCAGCCCTTCCTGTTCACACCGCCGCGATTCGATGCGGGGGCCGCCGCGGCCGGTTCCGGCGCGATCCTCTCCCCCATGCCGGGCAAGATCATCGCGGTCGAAGTGACAGAGGGCGATACCGTCGCCAAGGGGCAGAAGCTGCTCACGCTGGAAGCGATGAAGATGGAGCACACGCTGACCGCCCCGTTCGACGGCACGGTGGCAGAGCTTTCCGCCACTCCCGGCGCGCAAGTGCAGGTAGAGGCGCTGCTCGCGCGGATCGAGCCTGCGGAATAGCGCCAGTCACTCCCCGTCCGTCCTGAGCCTGTCGAAGGATGGACGGTGCACGCTTCTGGTCCGCGTGGACAACCCGCTGGCGTTCGAATTGTCCGCTATCCGAGCTTTGCGCTCCGGAAGCGGCCGTTCCGGACAGGCCGACATCGCGGACTTCCACTTGTCCAAATCAGCTTCGTGCGTCACCCTATTGGGGTGAGATGGAAGCCACCCTCCCGAGCGACATTGTTCAGCCTAACGATAATGGGGATAGGGATCCTCATCGCACTAGTCGCCTCGGTGCTACCGCGCTTTGGCTTGGAAATGGCAGCTGGGACAGTGTTCATTGCCGGAGTGCTGCTGCTCTGGGTCAGCTCTCTCGGCAACCTTGTAGGTCGGGCCTGTCAGATATTGAGACGACGCCGGTAACGTCCGCTCCCCCCGACATTCCACCATTTAGCGCGTCGCCCGAGCGCCCGGAAAGCCGACATGGCAGCTAAGCGCAATTTCCCCCTGAAAGCTGCCCGTCAGAAACGCCCCCTTTGCGGACGTTTCTCCTCCCGCACCCGTCATCCCAGCGAAAGCTGGGATCGCTGTCGGCTCCGCGCCGCCTAGCCAGCTGCTGTGGGCGGCTGGCTCTATCATGGCAAACAAGCGCGATGGCGTTCTGAATATCGGGGTTACTTCCAATTTGTCCGCTCGTGTCATGCAACATCGCACGGGTAACGGCTCCGCGTTCTGCCGCCACTAAGGCCTTGACCGATTGGTCTATGCCGAACCGCATCCCGAAATTCAGGGTGTCATTGCCAGAGAGAAAGCAATGAAAGCGTGGAAGCGGGCATGGAAAATCGAATTGATCGAAAATGCCAATCCAGAGTGGAGCGACCTTTTCGAACATCTCGCCTTGCCGTGAGCGATCCCAGCTTCCGCTGGGATGACGGGCGAAGGGAGCGAAGCGGCTACCCCCCCCGACTTTGCCGCCATTCGGCGCACCCGCCACGCTTGCCGCTAGCGGTCAATCGTTCAGATTGGCATTTGACCACGCCGCCTGGTCCTCCGCGCCGGTGATCGCGCGCAGGGTATAGGCGGCGGTCAGCACCTGGCCCTGCGCTTCGATCCGCGCGGTGCGTGCGGCGATGGCTTCGCGTTCGGCGTCGAGCAGGGCCAGTTGCGGCTTTGCGCCGGTCTGCACTTCCAGCCGCGTTCCGCGCAGCGCCTCTTCGGTTGCGCGCACGCGGGCCTGTGCGGCTTTCAGCATCGCGCGCGCCGTCTCCAGCCCCGAAAAGCCCTGCACTGCCTGCTGTTCCACCGCATAGCGCGCGGCGTCGGCATTGGCCTGCGCTTCGTCCAGTTGCGCTTCGGCGGTCGTCACCCTGGCGGAGGTGCGCCCGCCGTCGAACAGCGTCCAGCGCGCACGCAGGCCCACGCTGGCTTCGTCTGCCTTGTAACCGGGGAAGAACTTGTCGCGCACCGTCGATGCCTCGGCATAGGCGCCGACGGTCGGGAAGCGTTCGGCCCGCGCGCCGGAAACCCCGGCCTTCGCGGCCTTCACCATCGCTTCGGCCTGCTGGAGCTGCGGGTTGGCGCGCAACGCCTGTTCGCTGGCCTGGTCCGCGCTGATCGGCACCACGGGGAGGCCGGGGAATTCGTCCACCGGCGTGATGTCCTTGCCGGTCAGCGCGCGCAGCCGCGTGACCGCGCCCGCCTTCGCGCCGCGCGCCATGGCAAGGCCCGCCTGCGCTTCGGCGGCGCGGGCTTCGGCCTGCGCCACTTCCACGCTGGTGCCGCCCCCTACCTTGAAGCGCAGTTTCGCATGGCGCACCTGCTCGTCCAGCGTCTGGGCCAGCTTGCCATAGCTGGCGAGCTGTTCGTCCGCCTTCAGCGCGTCCGAATAGGCGGAAACCACGTCTATCCGCAGCTTCAGAAGCGCCGCGCGCACGCCCAGCCTTGCCGCTTCGCGACCGGCCTTTGCCTGGTTCAGACCCGACCCGATCCGCCCGAAGGTAAGCAGCGGCAGTTCCACGGTGGCCGATGCCGCGCGCGGCGTAACGTCATCGGCGGTAAGGCCGAAGTATCCCTTGGGATCGAGCCGTCCGACGCCGACCTCGCCCTGCGCGGTCAGGCTGGGCATGTGTTCGGCGCGCGCACCGTTCACCCGGCCCTGCGCCGCGCGTTCGCGCGCGCGGGCGGCGGCAAGCTCTGGCGAATGGCCGATCGCCGCGGCCATCGTTTCGTCCAGAGACTGCGCGGCGGCGGGCGTTGCCAGCGTGGCGAGCGCGACCGTGGCCAACGTCGCGGCAGGAAACAGGCGCATCGGCTTGCCCTTCAGCGGAAGGCGCAGCCCGACCGCACGCCGAACGCGCGGAAGACCATCGCCGCCGGGCAGATGCCGGTGAAACTGGCCTGCAGCATGTTGAGCCCCGCGAAGATCGTCAACGCGATGAACCAGGGGCTTACGGTTACGGAAAGGATCGCGCTGGCGAGCACGACGATACCGGCAAAGGCCATCACGGCACGGTCGAGGTTCATCTTGCCTGTGTCCCCTTACTTGAAGTTGAGCTTCTTGATGCCGAGCACGTGCAGGCCCAGCTTTTCATAGAACGGTTCGCTTTCGCCCTTGCGCACCTTGCGCAGGAAATACTTTTCGAAACCGATCTTGGCCAGATGGACCCACTTGCCCTCGCTTGCCCAGTTGGTGTTGCGCGGCGGGATCTGCGGCTTGGCCACGAAGGCGACGCCGCCATCGCCGAAGTCGGCCAGGCAGATCGCGTTCCACGTCGCTTCGTGGGTCGGTTCCTGCCCGTTCACGATCTCTTTCAGGTTCTGCGCGATTGCCGTCACCATCGATTCGATCATGAATCCGGTCTTGGGCACGCCCACCGGCAGCGGCGTGGGGCCGACAGGCGGAATGGCGATGCACACGCCCAGGCCGAACACGTTCGGGTATTTCGGATTGCGCTGGTGCTTGTCGGTGATGACGAAGCCGCGCGGGTTCACCAGCCCTTCCACGCCCATCACCGCGTCCACGCCGCGGAAGGCGGGCAGCATCATCGCCCAGCCGAAGGGCAGGTCGTGCGTCTTTTTGGTGCTGCCGTCGTCGTTCACTTCCTCGACATGGCACATGCCTTCCTCGACGCTGGTCACCTTGGCGTTGGTGATCCACTTGATGTGGCGGTCGCGCATCTCGCTTTCGAGCAGGCCTTTGGTATCGCCCACGCCGTCCAGCCCCAGGTGCCCGATATAGGGTTCGGGGGTGATGAAGGTCATCGGCACCTTGTCGCGGATTTTCCGGCGCTTCAGCTCGGTGTCGAGGATCATCGCCATTTCATAGGCGGGGCCATAGCACGATGCGCCCTGAACCGCGCCGACCACGATGGGGCGCGGGTTCACGCACAGGTCCTCGAACACTTCGTGCGCCTTCTTGGCGTGATTCGTCTGGCAGACCGACTCGGTAAAGGCTTCGGGGCCGAAGCCCTCGATCTCGTCGAAGGCAAGGTCCGGCCCGGTCGCAATTACAAGATAATCGTAATTGAGAAGTTTACCGTCGTTCAGTTCCACCGCGTTCTTTTCAGGATGGACCTTTTTCGCACCTGCCGCGGTGAAATTGATCCCGTGCTTGCGCATAACCGGCGGCAAATGCACGCGAATCGCGTCCGGCTCGCGCCAGCCCACGGCGACCCACGGGTTCGACGGAACGAACCAGTAGTCCTCGGTGTTGTTCACCACGGTAACGCTGCCCTTTCCCTTCAGGGCCTCGTTGATTTCGTAAGCGGCGATGGTGCCTCCAAGGCCCGCCCCCAGAACGATGACATTTGCTTCGGCCATGACCGGATCTCCCATGCAACTTGCGGATTGACTAATATAAGGAACACACGATATACGCAAGCGAGATTTTGATGCGATTTCCATAGGGAGCACGCGATGTTCGGATTCGGCAGAAACAAGGCGATCAAGGAGCTTGGCCCGCAGGAACTGGCGGAAATGCTCAATCGTAACGAAGCGATGGTGATCGACGTGCGCGAACCGGGCGAGTTCGCGGCGGGCCGCATCAAGGGGGCCGTCAACATGCCGCTGTCCCGATTCGGCGCCGACGCGCTGCCCGATTCGAACGGCCGGACCATCGTGCTGACTTGCGCGGCGGGGCGCCGCTCGGCCATGGCTCTGGGGCAGTGCGCGAAGGCCGGTGTCGGCGTGGATACGCACCTTGCCGGCGGCATGGGCGCGTGGGCGCGCGCCGGATTGCCGGTCGAACGCTGAAGAAGGGGCCTGCAGATGAAGGGGGGCCGGAAGATGAAGGCGACACGTCTTGCCGCGCTGGCGCTGGGTATCGCGATGGTCCCGGCGCTGGCCGCGTGCGGAAGCGATAATGAAGCGGCCGCGCCCGCGAAGAAATCGTCCGCGCCGGGCTTTACCGTGAAAGAGGTGCAGGCGCCGCGCTGGCAGGCGGTGAGCGCAGAGGTTTCCACGGTGGACCAGGCGCAGGCGATGGCGCGCATCCCCGGCATCCTGACCAGCCTTTCGGTGCACGATGGCGACATGGTGAAGAAGGGGCAGGTGATCGGCCGCATCGTCGATTCGCAGCTCGGTTATCAGGCCGGCGCCTATGGCGCGCAGGCCGCCGCCGCGCAGGCGCAGGCCGCGCAGGCGCAGGCAGAGCTTGCCCGCACGAAATTCCTTACCGAAAACGGCGTCTATTCGAAGGCGCGGCTGGAACAGGCGCAGGCCGCCGCCTCGGCCGCGCAGGCGCAGGTTCGCGCCGCGCAGGCGCAGCGTTCCGCCGTCAACGCGGTGGCGGGGCAGGGCGCGGTTGTCGCGCCCGCATCGGGCCGCGTGCTCCACGCCGATGTCCCCGCCGGTTCGCCGGTGGCGCCGGGCATGGTGATCGCCACGGTCACGTCCGGCCCGGTCCTGTTGAAGCTGGACCTTCCCGAATCGCTGACCGACACGGTCCACGCCGGATCGCGCGTGCAGGTGACGATGCCCGACGGGCAGCAGAAGACCGGAACCGTGCGCAAGGTCTATCCCGCCGTCGCGGGCGGGCAGGTGCGCGCCGATGTGGACGTGCCCGGCCTTGACGGACGCTTTATCGGCCGCCGCGTGGAAGCGCGGGTGGAAGCCGGCACGCACAGCGCGGTGATCGTTCCGAAGACATACGTCACCACCCGCTATGGCATCGATTACGTGTCGCTGCGCGGCAAGGACGGCGCGCTGTCCACCGTGCCCGTGCAGACCGCCCCGGCGGGATCGGAAAACGCGGTCGAGATCCTGTCCGGCGTTGCCGCCGGAGACGTGCTGGTGGCGGAGGGCGCGCAGTGAGCGCGGATTCCCGCCTGGGCATTTCCGGGCGCCTGACGCGCGCCACGCTGCATTCGCCGCTTACGCCGCTGCTGCTTCTGGCGGCGATCATGGTGGGCATCATCGCCACGCTGACCATCGCGCGCGAGGAAGAACCGCAGATCAGCGTGCCGATGGTCGATATCCAGGTGGCGACGCCCGGCCTTACCGCGGGACAGGCGGTGGAACTGGTGGCCAAGCCGCTTGAGACGATCGTGAAATCGATCAACGGCGTGGAGCACGTCTATACCCAGGCGTCAGACGACGGCGTGATGGTGACCGCGCGGTTCCAGGTGGGATCGGACGCGGAAGATTCGATCACCCGCGTGAACGAGAAGCTGCAAGGCAACATCGACCGGATTCCCGTGGGCATCCCGCCGCCGATGGTGACGGTGCGCGGCATCAACGACGTGCCGATCGTGGTGCTGACGCTCAGCCCCAAGCCCGGCGCGGCGGGGCAGTGGAGCGACCAGCAGCTTTACGAGCTGGCAACGCGGCTTCGCACGGAAATCGCCAAGGTCGACAACGTCGGCCTTACCTTCATCACCGGCGGCCAGAAGGAAGCCGTGCGCATCTCGCCCGAGCCGGCGAAGCTGGCGCAATACCAGGTGCCGCTGTCCAGCCTGGTCGAGGCGGCGAGCCAGGCCAACCGCGCCTTCCCCGCCGGCCGCATCCGCGACAATGGCGAGGCGACGTCGGTCATCGTCGGCAAGACGCTGTCTTCCGCGGACGAAGTGGGATCGCTGGTCGTGCGGTCGATTACCGGCGCGCCGGTCTATATGCGCGATGTCGCCAAGGTCACGCAGGCGCCCACGCAGGACCAGAAGCGTTCGTGGCGCTGGTCGAAGCAGGACGGCAAGTGGGCGATGGCGCCCGCCGTCAGCGTCGCGGTGGCCAAGCGTACCGGATCGAACGCGGTTACGGTTTCGGAATCGATCGTCCACAAGGTCCACCAGCTCGAAGGGACGCTGATCCCCAACACCGTGGCGGTCAACGTCACGCGCAACTATGGCGAAACCGCGAACGAGAAGGCGAACGAGCTGCTGTTCCACCTTGCGCTGGCGACGGTTTCCATCGTTATCCTGATCGGCTTCGCGATCGGCTGGCGCGAGGCGGGCGTGACCGCCATCGTCATCCCCACCACGATCCTGCTGACGATGTTCGCCGCGCGGATCATGGGCTTTACCATCAACCGCGTCAGCCTGTTCGCGCTGATCTTTTCCATCGGCATCCTTGTCGACGATGCGATCGTGATGATCGAGAACATCGCCCGGCACTGGGCGATGAAGGACGGGCGAAGCCGCGCCGCCGCCACGGTCGATGCCGTGGCCGAAGTGGGCAACCCCACCATCATCGCCACGCTGACGGTGATCGCGGCGCTGCTGCCGATGCTGTTCGTGTCCGGCCTGATGGGGCCGTACATGGCGCCGATCCCGGTCAACGCCAGCGCGGCGATGCTGTTCAGCTTCTTCGTCGCGGTGATCATCGCGCCGTGGCTGATGATCCGCTTTGCCCGCAACGCGACGGTTTCCGGCCACGAGCACGAAGGCGCGCACGGCGGCAAGCTGGGCCTGCTCTATGCGAAAGTCGCCAGCCGCGTGATCGCCACGAAGCGCAGCGCGCGGATTTTCCTGATCGCGGTGGGCGTGGCCACGCTGGCCGCGTGTTCGATGTTCTACTTCAAGGCCGTGACCGTGAAGCTGCTGCCCTTCGACAACAAGAGCGAAGTGCAACTGGTGGTCGACATGCCCGAAGGCACCAGCCTGGAAGATACCTCGCGCGTGCTGGAACAGGCCGCCGCCGCCGCGCGGCAGGTGCCCGAAGTGACGTCGCTCGAAGCCTATGCGGGCACATCCGCGCCGTTCAACTTCAACGGGCTGGTGCGCCACTATTTCCTGCGCAGCGAGCCGTGGATGGGCGACCTGATGGTCAACCTTCTGCCCAAGGGCGACCGTTCGCGGTCGAGCCACGCCATCGCGGTGGACCTGCGCGACAGGCTGAAGGGCATAAAGCTGCCGCGCGACGGATCGATCAAGGTGGTCGAAACGCCCCCGGGGCCGCCGGTCCTCGCAACGCTGCTGGCCGAAGTTTATGGCCCCAACGAGACGACCCGCCGCGCGGTGGCGCAGGAAGTCGAAAAGATCTTCAAGTCGGTGCCCTATATCGTCGATGTAGACAACAGCTTCGGCGTGCCGCGTCCCGAACTGAAGCTGACCGCGGATCGCGACAAGCTTGACCATTACGGGCTGAGCGAACGCCAGGTCTATGACAGCATCGGCGCGCTGCTGGGCACGCAGACGGTCGGCTATGTCCAGCGCGACGACGAGCGTGACCCGCTGCCGATCACTATCGGGCTGGACCAGTCGCAGCGGTCATGGGCGCGCGAACTTTCCGCAACCCCGGTGGCCGTGGCCAAGGGTCCGTCCGGGCCTCAGCTGGTGCAGCTGGGCCAGGTGGTCGATGCGAAGCAGGGAACGGGCGAATACAACATCTTCCGCCGCGACGGGCGCGGCGTGGCGATGGTGACGGCGGAACTGGCCGGACGGTACGAGGCGCCGATCTACGGGCTGCTGGCTGTCGACAGGAAGATCGACCAGACCGACTGGGCGAAGCTGGGCCTGCCGAAGCCCGATATCAGCCTGCACGGCCAGCCGACCGACGAAGCGCGCCCGACCGTGCTGTGGGACGGCGAATGGGAAATCACCTGGGTCACCTTCCGCGACATGGGCGCGGCCTTCATGGTCGCCCTGCTGGGTATCTATGTGCTCGTCGTGGGCCAGTTCGGCGATTTCCGCCTGCCGCTGGTGATCCTGACTCCGATCCCGCTGACGCTGGTGGGCATCGTGCTGGGCCACATGCTGTTCGGCGCGCCGTTCACCGCCACATCGATGATCGGGTTCATCGCACTGGCGGGCATCATCGTGCGAAATTCGATCCTGCTGGTCGATTTCATCCGGCACGCGAAGAGCGAGGACAAGTCCCCGCGGGAAACGCTGCTGGAAGCGGGCATGATCCGCTTCAAGCCGATCGTGCTGACGGCGGCGGCGGCGATGATCGGCGCGGCGGTGATCCTGACCGATCCGATTTTCCAGGGGCTCGCCATCTCGCTGCTGTTCGGCCTGGCATCATCCACGCTGCTGACCGTGCTGGTGATACCGGCGATCTATGTCGTCCTGCGCGACGACGGCGTGCCGCTCGATGCGATCCCCGGTTCCAAGGAGGAGACGTCATGAACGACACGAGCGCGATAGAAGACATGCGCGCCAATGCGGACGACATGGCGGTCAAACTGAAGGCGATGGCGAACCGCGACCGTCTGTTGATGCTGTGCCGCCTTTCGGACGGCGAGGCATCGGTGGGCGAACTGGTCGACGTGACGGGCATAAGCCAGTCGCTCGTCTCGCAGCACCTGGCCACCCTGCGCGATTCGGGCGTGGTTACGGTGCGCGCGGACAAGCAGATGCGCATATATTCGATCACGGACGACCGGGTGCGCACCATTTTCGGGGCGCTGTGCGATGTCTGCCAGGTCAGCCAGACCGGGCAGGACGACCGGCCGGACCCCGATGGCGAAAAGGAGCAGGCGGCATGAGCGGTGAGATCGTTATCTGCCCGGCTTGCGGTGCGCCCAATCGCGTGCCGGCAGAGCGGCTGGGCGAGAACCCCAAGTGCGGCAAGTGCCATGCCGCGCTGTTTTCCGGTGCTCCGGTGGACGCAAATGCCGCACTGTTCGACAAGCTGGTGGGCCGGGGATCGCTGCCCGTCCTGGTCGATTTCTGGGCCAGTTGGTGCGGGCCGTGCAAGATGATGGCGCCCGCCTTCGCCGCCGCCGCGCGCGATCTTGAGCCGCAAGTGCGACTGGCCAAGGTCGATACCGAAGCGCAGACCGCGATTGCCGGGCGATACGGTATCCGGTCGATTCCCACCCTTATCCTGTTTCGCGGCGGGCGTGAGATCGCGCGGCAGCCGGGTGCGATGGGCCAGCAGCAGATTGTCGGCTGGGCGCGCGCGGCGCTGGGCCGGTGAATCATCTGCGGGCGCAGCCGAACCGGAAAGGTCCGGAACGGTAATCGCGCTGCCGAGTCATGGGAGCAAGGGCCATTTTCCCTTGACTTCACTTATATAGTGATTAGCTTAT
Organism: Novosphingobium sp. ZN18A2; assembly: GCF_036784765.1. NCBI lineage: Bacteria > Pseudomonadati > Pseudomonadota > Alphaproteobacteria > Sphingomonadales > Sphingomonadaceae > Novosphingobium > Novosphingobium sp. ZN18A2. The sequence goes on from NZ_CP136651.1 coordinate 507,907, forward strand.
ATAAGACTTTCCTTATGGAGCAGATCATGTCCGATACCGCCCTCGAAAATGCCGTCCGTCTGGTCGACCAGACCGTCGCGGGCGAGCGTCCCCGTCCGGTTGTGAAGGGATTTTTCGACGAAGCGACCTTCACCGCCAGCTATGTTGTCCACGATCCGGCGACGATGCGCGCCGCGGTGGTCGATTCGGTGCTCGATTACGATCCGGCCGCCGGCCGCACCGCGTTTGATTCGGCGCAGAAGATCGTCGACTATGTCGAGGACAACGGACTGACGGTCGACTGGCTGCTGGAAACGCACGCCCATGCCGATCACCTGTCCGCCGCGCCGTGGCTGCAGGGGCAGCTTGGCGGCAAGATCGCCATCGGCGCGGAAATCGTGCGCGTGCAGGACGTGTTCGGCAAGCTGTTCAACGAAGGCACCGCCTTCGAACGCGACGGATCGCAGTTCGATTGCCTGTTCAGGGATGGCGATACCTTCATGGTGGGCGGCATAGAGGCGCGTGTGCTGCACGTGCCCGGCCACACGCCGGCGGACCTTGCCTATGTGGTGGGGGACGCCGTTTTTGCCGGCGATACGATCTTCATGCCCGACTATGGCACCGCGCGGGCCGATTTTCCGGGCGGCGATGCGCGCCAGCTGTTCCGTTCGATCCGCCGGCTGCTTTCGCTTCCCGAAAAGGCGCGCCTGTTCCTGTGCCACGACTACAAGGCGCCCGGCCGCGACGAATTCGTCCATGAAACGACCGTCGGGGCGGAGCGCGCGCAGAACGTCCACGTCCACGAAGGTGTGGGCGAGGACGAGTTCGTGACCATGCGCACCGAACGCGACAAGACGCTGGGCATGCCGCGCCTGATCCTGCCTTCGATCCAGGTCAATATGCGCGCGGGCCACCTGCCCGATCCCGAAGCCAACGGCACCCGGTACCTGAAAATCCCCATCGACGCGGTCTGATCGCCGTCCGCAAACGGCCGCCGCGCCAACCGCAAACCTGAAGACGAAAAGGCCCGATCCCGATGCTCGACATGACGCACTATGTGCTGGGCGCGCTTTCGGGCGGGCTTGTGGGTTTCACGCTGGGGCTGGTGGGCGGTGGGGGGTCAATCCTTGCCGTACCGCTGCTGGTCTATCTCGTGGGCGTGAAAAGCCCGCACATCGCGATTGGCACCAGCGCGCTGGCGGTGGCGGCCAATGCCGCGGTCGGCCTCGTCAACCATTTCCGCGCGGGCAACGTGAAGTGGCGCTGCGGGCTGATGTATGCGGGCGCCGGGATAATCGGTGCCCTCGGCGGCTCTACGCTGGGCAAGCATTTCGACGGGCAGAAGCTGCTGTTCCTGTTCGCGCTGCTGATGATCGTGGTGGCCGTTCTGATGCTGCGCCGGCGCAAGGAAACGGGCGGCGATTTTGACGAGTGCAAGCGCGAATACGCGCCCAAGGTTGCCGGATATGGCTTCGGCACCGGCGTGTTTTCCGGCTTTTTCGGCATTGGCGGCGGCTTCCTGATCGTGCCGGGCCTGCTCGCCTCTACCGGGATGCCGATGATCAACGCGGTGGGCACCAGCCTTGTCGCGGTAACCGCCTTTGGCCTGACTACCGCGCTCAACTATGCCGCGTCGGGCTTGGTCGACTGGCTGCTGGCGGGTATCTTCATCCTTGGCGGCGTGGCCGGATCGTTCATCGGCACGCGCGCGGCCGGCCGGCTGGCGGGCAAGGGCCAGCTGACCCCGATCTTCGCCGGCCTGGTGCTGGTGGTCGCCTTCTACATGCTGTGGAAGAGCTTCGGCGCGATGGTGTGAGGGGGACGAGCCGCTATCTATTCACAGACAGCGCGGCTTCGCCGATCGCGGTCCACACCTTGTCCAGTTGCGCATCGGTGATGGAATAGGGCGGCATCACGTAAACCGTGTTGCCCAGCGGGCGCAGCAGCACGCCGCGTTCGCGAAAATATCCCATCAGGCGCGGGGAAAGGGTGGAAAGGTATCCGCCGTCCGCGTCCTCTATATCGATGGCGGTAATCGTTCCGCAGCGGCGCGTGTTGATCAGGTTGGGATGCGCCGCCGCCGCCGCATTAAGGTGCGCCTGCTGCTTTTCGCCCAGCGCGGCGATCCGTTCCAGCACCGGCTCCTCTCGCCAGATGGCAAGGTTCGCCGCCGCCGCCGCGCAGGCGAGCGGGTTCGCGGTATAGCTGGACGAATGGTAAAACATCGTCTCGCGCGATGTGGAATAATGCGCCTGGAAGATCGGCTCGCTCGCCAGCGTGACCGCCAGCGGCATCGATCCGCCGGTTATGCCCTTGGCGAGGCACAGGATGTCGGGCACCACGCCCGCCTGTTCGCAGGCCAGCAGCGTTCCGGTGCGGCCCCAACCGGTCATCACCTCGTCGGCGATGAACAGCACGTCGTGCCGCGCGCAAACCTCGCGCATCGCCTTCAACACGTGCGGCGGATAGGTCAGCATCCCTCCCGCGCCCAGCACCAGCGGCTCGACGATGAAGGCCGCCGCGCCGCCCGCGCACTCGCGCTCAAGCGCGTCTATGGTGTTCGCGCCGTCGCCTTGCGGGAAGGGGATCGTGCCCACGTCGAACAGCAGCGGGGCATAGGGCGCGTTGAACACGCCGCGCTCCCCCACCGACATCGCGCCGATGGTATCGCCGTGATAGCTGTGTTCCAGAACCAGCAGCCGGTGGCGCGGGCGGCCGGTATGCGCCCAGTGTCCCAGCGCCATCTTCAGCGCGACTTCCACCGCAGTGGAGCCGCTGTCCGAAAAGAATACGCGGGTAAGCGCGTCGGGCACCATCTCCACCAGTCCGCGCGCCACTTCTTCCGCCGGTTCGTGCGTCCAGCCCGCGAAGATCAGCTGGTCCAGCTTGCCCGCCTGTTCGCGCACCGCGTCCATGATGCGCGGATGGCAATGGCCGTGGGTCGTCACCCACCAGCTTGATACCGCATCGACGATCTCCTCACCCTCGGCGGTATAGAGCAGCGCGTCGCGCGCATGGGTGACCAGCGGTACAGGCGCCTTCAGCCCGTGCTGGGTGAACGGGTGCCAGACCGGCGATCCGCTCATGCGAAGTCGCCCGCGTCGAAGTTTTCGGCAAAGGCGGCGGCCAGCGTTGCGGCGTCGAGCGGGGCAAGCACCGGCAGGCGGCCCAGCCGCTGCACGCCCGCCATCTGGCAGATCGTGCTTTCGCTGTCTTCCGCTGCTTCGCCGACGAAGGCGATGCCCTTGATCGGCACGCCGCGCGAACGCAGCGCTTCCACCGTCAACAGCGAATGGTTGATCGTGCCCAGCTCTGTCCGCGCGACGATCACCGCCGGGACGCCCCAGCGCGCGAACACGTCGGCATAGGTGACCTGCCGCGTTACCGGCACCAGCGCGCCGCCCGCGCCTTCGATCACCAGCGGATCGGCGTCGGGAAGGGTGAGGGCGTCCACGTCGATCTCCACCCCGTCCAGCTCCGCCGCGCGGTGCGGCGAACAGGGCGTGTTGAGCCGCCACGCGTCGGGCAGGACGCGGTCATCGGGAAGGCCGGACAGGCGCAGCACATGGTCGCGGTCGGCGCCGCCATATGGATCATTGGCATCCAAACCCGCCTGCACCGGCTTCCAGTAATGCGCGCGCAGCGCACCCGCCAGTGCGGCGGCGAACACCGTCTTGCCGATGCCGGTATCGGTTCCGGTGACCACCAGCCGCGTCATCGCAGGGCTTCCGCCATCGCCGTGGCCAACCCGTCGATCTGCGCTTCGTCAACGTTCAGCGTAACGGGAATGCGCAGGCGGCTGGTGCCTTGCGGCACGGTGGGCGGGCGTATGCCGCGCACGTCGAAGCCCGCGCGTTGCAAGGCGCCCGCGACGCTCATCGTGCGCGCGTCCTCGCCCAGGATGAGGGGCAGGATCTGCGAGCCGGTGGGCGTGGCCCCGAACGGCGAGAGTGCACGTTCTGCCCTCGCCACCAGCGCGAACAGCGCATCGCGCCGCTCGGGCTCGTCCGCCAGCACGCGCAGCGCCTCGCGCACGGCGGCGGCGATCAGCGGGGAGGGAGCGGTGGAGAAGATGAACGCGCGGCCCCGGTTCACCAGGAAGTCGCGCATCGCGCGCGGACCCAGCAGCAGCGCGCCTTCACAGCCCAGCGCCTTGCCGCAGGTGCGCAGCGTTATCGTGTCCTCGCGCCCGTCAAGGTGCGCGGCAATCCCGCGCCCGTCGGGGCCGAACACGCCGGTCGCGTGCGCTTCGTCTATCAGCATCGTCGCATCGTGGCGTTCGGCCACCGATACGAGCGCGTCGACCGGCGCCGTGTCGCCATCCATCGAATAGAGGCTTTCGAAGGCGATCCACACCCGTCCCGTGCTGCCGCGCGCGCGCCATTCGCGCACCGCGTCGTCAAAGCCCTGCGCATCGTTGTGCGGCGCGGCGACCGATGTCGCGCGCGTCAGACGCAGCCCTTCGTGGACGCTGGCATGGACCAGCTCGTCATACACCACCAGGTCGCCGGTCTGCGGCAGCGTGGCAAGCAGCGCGGCGTTGGCGGCGTATCCGGTGGACAGGAACAGCGCCGATTCCGCGCCGAAGAACGCGGCGGCATCCGACTCGAGCGCTTCATGTTCGGGATCGTTGCCGCGCAGCAGCCGCGATCCGCCCGAACCCAGCGGCACCCCGCGCGCGATCGCCTCTTCCACCGCGCGGGCAAGGCGCGGGCTGCCCGCCAGCCCCAGATAGTCGTTGCTGGCGAAGTCCACGCCCTGCCGCGGCTTCAATGATCGCAGCCGCGCGCGATCTGCCAGCGCCGCCATGTCGGCAAGCTGCGCGCGCCAGCGGTGCTGCCCGGCGGTAGTGCGCGTGTCGTCCATCTTCAGGCGGCGCAGGCCCCGGCGCAGGCGGCCTTCTTCTCCGCGCGCAGCGGCTCTTCGCTCTCCATCGGCTTCAGGCCGAGACGCGCGAACATCGCCGCGTCCGCATCGTCGCCCGCGTTGGCGGCGGTGAGCAGCTTGTCGCCGGTGAAGATCGAGTTCGCGCCCGCCATGAAGCACAGCGCCTGCGTCGCCTCGCTCATGCTCTCGCGCCCGGCGGAGAGGCGCACCATCGAACGTGGCATGGTGATCCGCGCGACAGCGACGGTGCGCACGAACTCTATATCGTCGATCTTTGCCATCGGCGTATCGGCCAGCATGTCGCCCAGCACCGTGCCCTTCACCGGCACCAGCGCGTTGACCGGCACGCTTTCGGGGTGCTGGTCCAGCGTGGCGAGCGCGTGGACGAAGCCGACGCGATCCTCGCGCGTTTCGCCCATCCCCACGATCCCGCCCGAACACACGTTGATGCCCGCACGGCGCACGGTGTCGAGCGTTTCCAGCCGGTCGGCGAACGTGCGGGTCGTGATCACCTCTTCATAGCGTTCGGGCGATGTGTCGATATTGTGGTTGTAATAGTCGAGCCCCGCCTCGGCGAGCATGTCGGCCTGCTTCGGCGTCAACATGCCCAGCGTCATGCAGGTTTCCATGCCCATGCCGCGCACGCCCTTCACGATCTCCACGATCGCGGGCATGTCGCGGTCCTTGGGGTTGCGCCAGGCAGCCCCCATGCAGAACCGCTTGGACCCCGCGTCCTTCGCCTGCGCCGCTGATTGCAACACGCTGCGCACGTCCATCAGCTTGGTCGCTTCCACCCCGCTATCGGCATGGACCGACTGCGAGCAGTAGCCGCAATCTTCGGGGCAGCCGCCGGTCTTGATCGAAAGCAGCGTGCAAAGCTGCACTTCGCCCGCCGCGTGGTTGGCGCGGTGGACTTCGGCGGCGCGGAACACCAGCTCGGTAAAGGGCAGGTCGAACAGCGCCGCAATCTCGTCGCGCGTCCAGTCGGTCCGGACTTGCCGGAAGTCCGGATCCTGCATTGCGCTCCCTGCCAGGTTGGCCATTGAATGCTTCCTTCCATCTTACGTGGCGCGTCGTGCGCGACCGTGTTTGGCGCCCCTCATGACGATTGATACGGTTCATGGCAACGGCCCGCGTTGCACCGTGCTCCAACGGGCCGGGAAGCGTGCGCCGGAAGGAATGCACAGGCGCCTAAGCAATTTTTCACTATTCCGGATGCGTATGTATCCCGAATCTCGTCCGAATCCTGCGATTGGTTTTTTGTGCAGTGCGGTCTAGAGGGTTGACCTGAACGGTCGATTTGGACCAATCCCCGGTTTGACGGCTTCCTGGCTAGATGGATTTCAAGACATTGACCAAAGCAGTAATTCTCGCCGGCGGCCTTGGAACCCGGCTGGGTGAAGAGACCTCGACCCGTCCGAAACCCATGGTAGAAATCGGCGGGAAGCCGATAATCTGGCATATTATGAAGATATACTCCGCCCACGGAGTGACGGATTTCATCGTTTGCCTTGGTTATAAAGGTTATATGATAAAGGAGTACTTCGCTAACTACTTCCTTCATACGGCCGACGTGACGCTCGATCTGGCGCAGAACAGCATGGAAGTGCATCACGCCCGGACTGAGTCCTGGCGGATAACATTGGTGGAGACCGGCGCAAGCACGATGACCGGTGGCCGGCTCAAGGCGATCAGGCCCTATCTGGATGACGACGACCTGTTCTGCTTCACCTATGGAGACGGTGTGGCGGCTATCGACCTTTCCGCCGAAATCGCCTTTCACAAGGCGCATGGCAAGAAGGCCACGATTACCGCAGTCGCGCCTCCCGGCCGGTTTGGCGCGTTAGAATTCGAAGGTGATCTTGTCCGCAGTTTCCGCGAAAAACCGGCGGGCGATGGGGGCCTGATCAACGGCGGGTTCTTCGTGGCGCATCCCTCGGTCCTCGACCTCGTGGAAGGGCCGGACACGATCTGGGAGCGCGAACCAATGGAAGCGCTCGCGAAGAGCGGCGAACTGATGGCCTTCCGCCATGATGGTTTCTGGCAGCCGATGGACACCATGCGCGACAAGCAGCACCTCGAGAAGTTGTGGCAGGACGGAGCACCATGGAAGTGCTGGTAGACGGAGCGTTCTGGCGCGGCCGGCGCGTTTTCCTGACTGGCCACACCGGTTTCAAGGGAAGCTGGCTTTCGCTATGGCTGTCGCAAATGGGTGCCGAAGTGACAGGCTTCGCATTGCCTGCCGAACCAGTTAGCCTGTTCGGGCAGGCACGGGTCGGCGAACTGGTCAGGCATTTAGAAGGCGACATACGCGATCTTACCCAGGTCGAGGCGGCCATGCGCGAGGCAAGGCCCGAAGTCGTCTTCCACCTTGCGGCCCAGCCGCTGGTGCGCCTGTCCTATGAACAGCCGGTCGAAACGTATGCGACGAACGTCCAGGGTACGGTACATGTGCTGGATGCATGTCGTCGCGCCGACGACTTACAAGCGATCGTCTGCATCACCAGTGACAAGTGCTATGAAAATCGTGAATGGGTCTGGCCCTATAGGGAAAGTGACCCGATGGGTGGCTTTGATCCCTATTCCAGCAGCAAGGGTGCGGCCGAAATCGTGATTTCCGCCTACCGCCGGTCGTTCTTCGGTGAAGGGCCGGGGCTGGCATCGGTGCGGGCAGGCAATGTGATCGGCGGCGGCGACTGGGCAGCCGACCGGCTGATTCCGGATATCGTCCGCGCGCTCATCGAAGAGCGTCGCCCGCTTATACGCGCTCCGCGCGCGATCCGGCCCTGGCAGCACGTGCTCGAGGCGCTCGGTGGCTATATAGCTATCGCCGAGCGGCTGGCCCGGGGCGATGCCGGGTTTGCCGAAGCATGGAACTTCGGTCCGTCCGATGACGATACGCAACCGGTCGAATGGATCGTTGAGCGAATGCTGGACGCATGGGGTGGCGGCGCGTGGGATCGTGCATCCGGAACTCAGGTCCACGAAGCCAATTTGCTCAAGCTCGATTGCGCGAAAGCGCGCGCGGGCTTGGGCTGGCGGCCCGTGCTCGGCCTTGGACGTGCGCTTGAATGGATCGTCGAATGGCATCGCCACGTGGCGAATGGCGGTGACGCTAGGCAGGTTACTCGCGATCAACTGGCATTCTATCGCAGGCTTCTTGACGAACGATAGACGTTGAGGGTCATGGCATTTTAGGTTTTTGGGATAATTTCCGTTTCAAGCAGGGGTAGTTCATCCGTGACAGAAGGTTCCATCCAGTCCGATCTCGCATCGGCATCCCAGCAATTGGACGAGCCCGAACTCCGTTCGGTGATCCTCGATCTTGTGGGGGAATATGCGCGCCGCTTCCATGCTGAGAAGCCATTCGTTCCCGGGGAGAGCCCTGTGCCGGTTTCCGGCAAGGTCTACGGTGCGGCCGACATGCGGATGCTGGTGGATTCCTCGCTGGATTTCTGGCTGACAACCGGGCGCTTCAATGAAGAGTTCGAACAGCGGCTGGCTGCGCGTGTCGGAGTTGCCCATGCGCTGACCACCAATTCCGGCTCTTCGGCCAACCTGCTCGCCCTGTCGACGCTGACCTCGCACTATTTCCGTGGCGACGCCCTGAAGCCGGGGGACGAGGTAATCACGGTGGCAACCGGTTTCCCGACGACGGTAAACCCCTCACTGCAATATGGGCTTGTGCCGGTGTTCGTGGATGTCGATATCCCAACGTACAACATCAAGCCCGAGATGATCGAGGCCGCGGTTACCGACAGGACGCGCGCAATCATGATCGCGCATACTCTGGGCAATCCGTTCAATCTAGCCGAAGTCATGCGTGTTGCCGAAAAGTACAATCTCTGGGTGGTCGAGGACTGCTGCGACGCACTTGGCGCGACATACGATGGACGGGGTGTCGGCACGTTCGGCCATGTCGGAACGCTCAGCTTCTATCCCGCGCACCATATCACGATGGGTGAAGGCGGCGCGGTGTTCACCGACAAGCCAAGGCTCAAGCGCGTTATCGAATCGATGCGCGACTGGGGGCGCGACTGCTGGTGCGCGCCGGGCATGGACAACACTTGCGGCAAGCGTTTCTGCCGCCGCTTGGGTGATCTGCCCAAAGGGTACGATCACAAATATACCTACAGCCATGCCGGCTATAATCTGAAGATTACGGATATGCAGGCGGCTGTCGGGCTTGCGCAGCTTGACCGGCTCGATGGTTTTATCGCAGCCCGCCAGCGGAATTTCGATACCCTGACGCAGTTGTTGCGCCCGCTGGAAGATCTGATGATTCTTCCAGAAGCGACGCCCAACAGCCAGCCGTCGTGGTTCGGTTATCCGATCACTTTGCGCGAAGGTTGCGGCGTGGATCGCGACGAACTGGTGCAGTATCTGAACGAATACCGGATCGGCACCCGGCTGCTGTTCGGCGGCAATCTCTTGCGCCAGCCTTATATGAAGGGGCGCAATTACCGCGTTGTCGGAGAACTTTCGAGCGCCGATCTGGTTACCACGAATACATTTTGGATCGGCCTCTACCCCGGATTGACGGAAGATCACCTAGGCTACACGGTAGAGAAGATTGCTGCGTTCATCGCGGACAACAAGGGCTGAAGTGCGGCCAATGCAGGCTGCAAAACCTTCTTCCCGCTATGTTCTGACCGGACCTTCGGGCTGGATCGGACGAAGCATGCTGGACGTGCTTTCGCGGCGGCTGGGCGAGTCGCCCGGCGATCAGGTTGTGGCCTTCGGTTCGAGCGCGCGATCCGTTTCCCTGCGCGATGGCCGCACAATAAGGGTGCGTGCGCTGAACAGTATCGGCCCGGCGGATGTGGAAGGCGCACATCTTGTCCACCTTGCATACCTGACAAAGGAAAAGGCGGGGCAGCGCGGCGAGCGATATTTCACGGACACCAATCTCTCGATCGATGATGCCGTGCTGGGCGCCATGGAAAAGGCAAGGCCGGCCAGCGTGTTCGTGTCCTCTTCCGGCGGTGCAGCGATTGCGGCATCTGGAAAGGATCCGAACGCATACGGCATCGCCAAGCTGCGCCAGGAAGCCCGCTTTCTCGAAGCGGCGGAGCGGCTGCAAGTACCGACCATGGTGGGCCGGATCTACAACCTAGCCGGGCCCAACATCAACAAGATCGAAAGCTACGCGATCTCGAACTTCATCGACCAGGCGCTTCGCGGGCAGCGTATCCGGATCGAAGCGACAGTTCCCGTCTTCCGGTCATTCCTGCATGTGCTGGATTTGTGTGAACTGGTTCTGGCGGCTGCCGAAATGCGTCGTGGCTGCGCCAATACGATTGACTTTTGCGGGGCCCGCGTTGTGGAGATGGCGGATCTTGCCGAAAGCGTGGCGGACGCTGTCGGTGGGGATATCGCCATCGACCGTGATACAATCGATTTCACGCGTCCCAGCGTCTATCTTGGCAATTTCGTCCAAACCCGGCTTCTGGCCATGGAACTGGGGGTTGCGCTCGCGCCGCTGGAACGGCAGGTCCGGGATAGTATTGAATGGCTTGTGGATTCAAAGGCGACCGGTGTGGTCGGACGTTCGAAGTAGCTTAGGCAATTGAGAGTAATTTGCGATATAGGGAGTGCAGATTGTGGGCGACGCCAGACGCGAAATGCGTGAGAGCCGAGCCACTTAAAGGCCTGTTGCTCTATCGAATGAGCAAAGATAGATGATTTAGGGAAATGGAGATTTTTTGTGCCGAATGATATCTTTCAGGACTTGTTCGTCCTTGAACTGGCGAACAATCATTGGGGAAAACTCGATCGTGGATTGAAGATCATCGACGATTTTGCACGGGTCGTCGCGGCGGAAGGCGTGAAGGCTTCGATCAAGCTCCAATTTCGCGATGTCGATAACTTCATCCATGCCGATTATCGCGATGCGGAGGATATCCGATACATCAAGAAGACCCTGGCTACCCAGATGCCATGGGACAGCCTGCGTCAGCTGGTGCAGGCCGTGCGCAATCACGGGATGTTGACCATGGTCACGCCGTTCGACGAGGTTTCCGTCGATAAGTGCGTGGAATTCGGTGTCGATATCCTGAAGATCGCCAGCTCTGACATCCGCGACAAGACCCTGCTGCGCAAGATCGCCTCGGCAGGCAAGCCGGTCATTGCGTCTTCGGGCGGTGCAGACGAGCACCATATCGATGAACTGGTGGAATATTTTACGTCGCGCGACGTGCCGTTCGCGCTAAATCATTGTGTCTCGCTCTACCCGTCGAAAGACAGCGATCTGGAATTGAACCAGATAGATTACCTTCAGGCGCGCTATCCGGGCGTGGTTGTCGGGCTTTCGACCCACGAATGCCGCGACTGGCACGATTCAATCCTGATCGCCTATGCAAAGGGCGCGCGGACGTTCGAACGCCATATCGATATCGATCACGAAGGAGTGCCGGTTAGCGCCTATTGCACGAAGCCGGAGCAGGCTGAGGTTTGGTTCCGCGCTTTCAATAAGGCCAAGGAAATGTGCGGCGGCAGCGGCGCGCAACGGCGCGAGGTTCCGGCTGGCGAGCGCGAATATCTCGATGCTCTGGTTCGTGGCGTCTATGCTAAACGCGCCCTACCCGCCGGCCACAAGCTGACCGAAGAAGATGTCTACTTCACGGTGCCCCTGCTCAAGGGCCAGATATCGACCCGCGAATTCGAGGGTGGGGAAGTGCTGAAGGCGCCGGTACAAGCCGATGGCGCGGTGCAGCTTGGCGCGATTGATGCGCATTACGTCAACAATCCAGAACTGCTGCGCCTTGTGCCTGATCGCGGCATGGAAGGCCGCCAGGGCGTGCGCAAGGTGGCGGTAAACGAATAACGCCGGACAAGGTAGGCTGGAGGGGCAGGCGCACAGGCGCTGCTCCATCCATGATCTCTTTTCCCGTGATTTCACCTTCATTGCCGGAGCCCGATGATGGCGACAGTCCGCCTAGCCGATTTCCTTGCTCGCAAATTGCGCGACCACGGTGTGCGCCATGTCTTTATGCTGACCGGGGGGGGAGCGATGCATCTGAACGATGCGATGGGGCGAGTGGATGGCCTCAGCTATGTCTGCTGCCACCATGAGCAGGCACTTGCGATGGCGGCTGAGAGCTATACGCGACTTTCGGGCCGTCTGGCTGCGCTGAATGTCACGACCGGGCCGGGCGGGATCAATGCGCTGAACGGCGTACATGGCGCGTTTACCGATTCCATTGCGATGATCGTGGTGTCCGGCCAGGTGAAGCGCGAGACGCTGGCAAGCAATGCACCGGTGCGCCTTCGTCAATTGGGGGACCAGGAGGCGGATATTGTCTCCATGGTTGCGCCGATCACAAAATACGCGGTTACCGTTACCGATCCGCAAAGCATCCGATATCATCTTGAGAAGGCGCTTTGGCTGGCTGAAACCGGTCGGCCCGGCCCGGTCTGGATTGATGTGCCGATAGATGTGCAAGCGGCGCCGATCGATCCGGATACGCTTTCCGGCTTCGATCCCGTTCGCGAAGGATACGGCCGACCGTTCGCCTTGCCAGCCGAATACGGCTGGTTGCGCGGCGATGCCCTCGACGCCGCGGTGCGTGATGTCGTTCGGGCAGTCCGCGAAGCCGAACGACCGGTTCTCCTGCCGGGTACCGGCGTGCGCATCAGCGGCCAGCACAAAACTTTCCTGCGGATCGCGGATAAGCTGGGTATCGCGGTGGCGCCTGCTTGGAATGCGCAGGATGTGGTGGGTGACGAGCATCCGCTCTATGTTGGTAGGCCGGGAACCGTCGGTGATCGATCCGGCAATTTCGCAGTGCAAAATTCGGATTGCGTGCTGGTCCTAGGGTGCCGGCTTAACGTCCGCCAGATCAGTTACAACTTCGCCTCGTTCGCCCGCGCCGCGAAAAAGATCATGGTGGACGTCGACGCGGCGGAGCTGGCGAAGCCCACGCTTTCGATCGACATGCCCGTCCATGCCGATCTTAAGGAGTTCCTGCCGGCGCTGGAACGGGCGCTGGACGGTTACGACGCACCCGCGACGCATGGGCGCTATGTGGACTGGGCGATGGAGCGGCGCAAGAAGTACAACCCCGTGCTCCCCGAATACTGGGAAACGAAGGGCGTGGTTAATCCCTATTGCTTCACCGAGGCGCTATTCGAACAGCTCGAAGCGGACGATGTCGTCGTCATGGCCGACGCAACCGCGGCGGTGGTCACGGTTCAGGCTGCCAAGCTCAAGCAAGGGCAGCGCATCTATTCGAATTCCGGCGCAGCTTCGATGGGTTATGACTTGCCCGCCACGATCGGCGCCTGGCATGCGATGCCCGAAGGTGCGAACCGGATCATCTGCATGGCGGGCGACGGATCGATCATGCAGAATCTGCAGGAACTGCAGACGATTGCAGGGCAAGGTATTCCTGCTAAGATATTTCTTTACAACAATTCGGGTTATCATTCGATCCGGCAGTCGCAACAGGCGCATTTCAACGGCTTCTCGGTAGGTTGCGGACCGGATTCGGGCGTGACGTTCCCGGATTTCGGCAAGATCGCGCCAGCATTCGGCTTCGCATACCGGCTGACGAGCGAACACGACGATATTCGCGCTGCCATCGCAGAGACGCTGGCGACCGATGGCCCCGCCATTTGCGAGATCATGGTGGACAAGGAGCAGAATTTCGCGCCGAAGCTTTCGTCCAGGCGGCTGGACGACGGGACAATGGTGACGGCCCCGCTCGAGGATCTGGCGCCGTTCCTTCCACGCGACGAGTTTGAAGCGAACATGCTCATCCCGGTCATGGACTGACGGTGCACCGGCCCGCACTTCTGTTCGACCTCGACGGCACGCTTGTCGACAGCGCGCACGGCATCGCCGTCGCATTGACGCGCCAGTTGAGGGCGCGGGGCGGCGACGCAATCGAAATCGCGCGTGTCCGCAGCCTGGTCAGCCTCGGCGTGGACACTCTCGTGCGTGAGGCGCTCGGCAGCCACTTTCGCAATGCAGACGAGGACGTGTCCGAGTTTCGGGCTGCCCTAACCACGATCGCGGCGGATCCTGCTTCGATTTTCCCGGGCGTCATTGCAGCGCTTTCGGAACTGGCCAGGTACGGATATCCAATGGCGATCGTAACGAACAAGCCGGAGCGCCTTGCACGGCAACTGATCGCCCAACTTGATCTGGAGCGTTTCTTCCCGGCGGTCGTTGGCGGCGACACGCTGGCCGTGTGCAAACCCGATCCGGCCCCGCTGCTCCATGCGCGACAACTGCTGACGGAAGGCGACGGCGCGATCATGATCGGTGACAGCAAGGTCGATGCCCATGCTGCCGCCGCGGCTGCGTCTCCGTTCCTTCTTTACCAGGCAGGATACGGGAAAGACGAATGTGCGTTTGTCGCGAGCGAGCATCGTTTTACGGATTTCGGTGAGTTACCGGCACTGATCGCCCGACATGCCGGATAGAAACGCTTTGCGGTTTACGCGATCGCCCCGGCCAATGATTTAGGAACACTTTTGGCAGGGCGGCACAGCCTGCCAAATGCAACTTGCCTAGGGGGGGCTATCTGCTAGTGACCGAGCACAAAAGGACGGTTCAAAACCAAGGTCATATGCCAATCGCGATCAATCAATCCCCGAAGGCCGGATGGGCCACGCGTGCACGTCACGCATTAGCAATTTTGGCTGCAGCTTCAATGACCGTGGCGCCTGTCGCAGGCTATGCGCAGTCTACGGATACGCAGGATTACTCCAATCCATATGACATGACGCCGTCGACCACGGATACGACGACATCCTCGACCGACACAAGCCAGACTCAGACTGCTATGCCGTCGACAACGACCACCGATTCCAGCACGATCCAGCAAACGCAGGTCGGCGTGGTTCCCGGAATGCCGGTAGCAACGGGTTCCGTGCCCGTGCCTTCCAGCTCCACGGGCATAACGCCCAATATAAGACAACCGCCCGAACCGAACGAGTTTGAAACCTACGTCGAGGACCAGCTTGGCAAACCCCTGCCACGCTTCGGAGCAAGTCTCATCGTTCCGTCGACCCGCGACTTTACCGTGCCGGCCACGACAACTGTGCCGCCTGCCTACATCCTGCAACCCGGCGATACGGTTTTCATCGGGCTTTCGGGATCGCTGGACGGATCGGTTGAGCGCACCATCGACAATGACGGCAACATCTTCCTTGAAAAAGTCGGTTCGGTCCATTTGGCGGGCGTACGCTATTCCGATCTCAAGACTGCGATCAAGAAGGCTGTGGGAACGCAATACCGTGGCTTTTACGTAAGCGTTTCAGTTAAGCAATTGCACGGCATCCAGGTCTACGTAACCGGATTTGCCAACAATCCGGGAAGCTACACGGTCAATAGCCTGTCGACTCTGTTGAATGCCGTTCTGGCTGCCGGCGGGCCATCGTCTGGCGGCAGTTTCCGTTCGATCAAGCTCTATCGCAACGGCGAACTTGTCAGCGACTTCGACCTCTATGACCTCTTGTTGAAGGGCGACAAATCGAAGGACGTCCTGCTGCAGAACGAAGACGTTATCCGTATCGAACCGGTGGGCGAGCAAATGGCCGTAACCGGAAGCGTCAATCGCGAGGCGATTTACGAAGCTAGGCCGGGCGAAACGCTTGCGGACGTTATGCGCTATGCCGGCGGGTTCAACAATCTTGCCGATCGTAGCCGCATTATCCTCTATCGCCTTTCCGAAGCGAGCCGCGGCGGCATTGAAGTTGCGGCGTCCGACATGGCGGCCACGTCAGTCAACCCGGGTGATATCATCCAGGTGCTTTCTATGGGCTCGCTAGTCCATCCGCTGGACGCCAAGTCCGTGCTGGTGCGCATCGACGGTGAGGTAGAAAAGCCCGGCAACTATTACGTCCAGCCCGGCGCCACGATCGACGATATCGTAAAGCTGGCTGGCGGACTTACCTCGCAGGCCTATCTTTATGGCACCGTCTTTGAGCGAAAATCGGTAAAGCTGCAGCAACGCGCCAGTTATGATGAGGCGTTGAGCCAGCTTGAACTATCGCTCTCAGCCGCGCCGCTAACGTCGGAATCTGGCTTGGACCAGTTCGGTCCGCAGCAGTTGGCGGCGGCGCAGAACGTCATACAGAGGTTGCGCGCGGCGCAGCCCAACGGCCGCGTTGTCTTGCCGATCTCGTACCAGTCGCCGCAATTGCCTGGGAACCTGGCCCTTCAAGACAACGATTCGATCTATATCCCTCCTCGCCCGACGACGGTTGGCGTGTTCGGCGCGGTTTTCCGTCCCGCGTCCATCCTGATGCACGACCGGCCGATGAAGGTTCGTGATTACCTGAATGAAGCCGGCGGCCCGATCTCGGCAGCGGACAAGGGGCAGACCTTCCTTGTCCGGGCGAGCGGCGAAGTCGTTTCAAAGCATCGTGACGTGATGGGCGCCATCGTTCATCCGGGTGACGTGATATTCGTGCCGGTCAAGGCCCATGCAAACCGCTTCTGGATGCATTTCCGCTCTATTGCGCAATTTATTCTGGGCGCGGGCGTGTCCGCCGCCACCATCGTGAGGGTCACCAATTGAGTCCGCCCGCCTCGTTGCTCGATCTGATCACTCGGCGGCGCTGGTTCCAGCGCAACGGACTGCGGCGCACGATCTTCGGCGTGATAGCTGCCATACTGGCTGTCTTGAGTCTGTTTCCTCGGCAACAGGTCGCGACCGTCGTTCTTGCACCCCAGGAAACGAACACAGCGGGCCTCGCCGCGATTCTCGCCCAATTGGGGGGCGGAAGCTATGCCGCTTTTTTGGCAAATACTTTGCCAGTTGAGGTCGATCTCGCAATTGCCCGCAGTTATGATGTCCAAAAGGCCACGCTTAGGAAACTAGGCGTCAAGGATGACGAGACTACGGACGCATTTCAGGATGCATTGGATGATCTGACGGATCAGACGGAAATCGATGCTATTCGGGGCAATCTCGTCCAAATTTCGGTGAAATCCGACAGTGGCGTCGATGCGATGAAGACAGTTGAAGCTTACACGCAGGCAATGCGTGACCGTTTGGTAGAGCTCAGCCGTGCCTCAACCAACCTGAAGCAGAGTATCCTCGAACAAAGATATAGGTCGGCCAGTGATCGACTTAATCATGCGAAGGATGCCATTACCGTCTTTCGTGCGAAGAACAAACTTGTTGATCCTGACGCACAAGTAAATATAGCTATCAGCCAACTGGCTACTTTGCAAGGACAACTGCAGGCAAAGCAGGTGCAACTGGAAGCGGCGCTAAAGTTCAATACGCGTCAAAGCTTTGAAGTGCAGACATTGCAGGCACAGGTCGCCGTTCTGAAGAAGCAAATCGCGGCCGCAGAAGGGAAAGTGCGATCACGTGACGGAATGACGGCTGCAGGTATTGCCTCCAAATCGCTGGAGTACGAGCGGCTTGCTCGTGAGCTGGCTTTTTCTCAGGCGCTTCAGGATGCCTACGAGAGATATCTTGAGGGGACTGCGATCGAAAACATGACCGCAACATATAACTTGCGTGAAATTCAGACCCCCTATCTAGAGCCGGGTTTGCATTTCAGGATGTTGCCAGCCGCGTTGTTCACCCTGATAATTGCGTTTGCTCTTGCTTCTGAATTTATTATCATGCGACCTCCTCCAGGCATCTTTACTCGCAACGACGACGATTGATTTGGCACGGACAGGACGCCAGTGACCTTGCCGCCGCCTAGCCCAAACCCACGTAAGAGCGCGACGCCTTGGACAGAATGGGCGTTCGTGGCGATGATCTTCGCCTCAATCGGTTATACCTACTGGTTCCTGCGGATTAATGGCTATTTGCCGTTGCCGTTCTTTCCCGATCCGTCGAACGACCTCATGGACGGATACAACACAGCGTGGTGGACTTGGAACGGTCGAGCATACCCCGACTGGCGCACCGTCTATCCTCCGTTTTCATTTGCAATCTTGCGCGTTCTGTCAATTCCGGCTTGCTACCAAGGCAAGCCACCGGAGGCACGTTATTGTGATTGGTTACTTATAAGTAGCCTTTTTATAGGTTCACTTGTAAATGGTGTGATTGCGTACTTGGCGTTCCGTAAAATTGACCGAAGTACTGCGCTTCCACGGGCATTGGCTATTACATTTGGCCTTCCATCGCTCTTTTGCCTGCAACGAGGCAATCTCTTGATATTTGCGTGGACGGGGGTTTTCCTCGCATTTGCGCCAATAATTCGATCTACTCGTGCGAGATGGTTAGGGATAGCCGTAGCGATTAATCTAAAACCGTACTTTGTGGGTCTCGTCCTTGCGAAACTGCTTCGCCGGGAATGGCGGTGGGCAGAAGGTGCGTTAATTGTAACTGTGATCGTGTATGTCTTGAGTTTTGTAATAATAAAAGACGGAAGTCCATTGCAGGTATTTGATAATATCAAAAATTTTGCTGCTAACCGAGAGCATATATCAAATTTTAATACCGTAGTTTACTCATCTTCTTATTCGCGAATATCTAATTTCTTGGACGGATTCAATCTCCCTTTGATGTCGATGTTAGGGTCTTGGCCTGTTGAATTTTGGCCTAGAACATTCGATTGGTTGATAAGGTTGTTTCAAGTAATTTCTCTATTAGCGGTTTCGTTGATATGGATTTCACCCGAGGCATTTAATCGTTACAGAATTCTAAGCCTTTCATTTACGCTTCTTCTCATCACGTTTAATCCAGGCGGTTATGCGATGGTGGGAACTATTTTCTTTATTTTTTTGGAGTATAGGAAAGATTGGAGTATTTGGGTGGCGACTATTTGTTCCTATCTCCTGTCTTTGCCAATTGATATTCCATTTTCGCGTTTGGGTACGCGCCTTACGTATTCGGACCTAGCTGGATATACCGTATCCTATCACAATTGGCTTACCGTCGGCCCATTCTTGAGGCCTGGCCTAATTATGGTAATCCAGCTTATGCTCGTCATCGCAACTGTTTCGGATTTTTTGCGCTATCATCGCAAAAGTCGGGATATTCCCGCCTACCTCCCAACCAAACTGCCTGAGACTTCTCTGTGAATCCAGATACCTCCCAAGCCTGCCCGCCAGCGGATGCAGGACCTGCCGTAGCGGGACCTGACGTGTCGGTCGTCATTCCATGCTATAATGAAGAAGAGAACGCCGCGGCCATCTGCGCAGCGGCAATTGGCGTTCTCGAACCGCTGGACCTGAGTTTCGACATCATTTTCATCGACAATGATTCCACCGATCACACGGTCGAAATCGTGAAGGGGCTTTGCGCCGCCGATCCTAGGGTCCGGTTGATCGTAAACAGTCGCAACTTTGGGCAGATGCGTTCACCTACCCATGCGATTTACGAGGCGCGGGGGCGAGCTATCATCGGTCTTTGTGCCGACTTCCAGGACCCTCCGGAACTGATGCCGGCATTTATCGAACGCTGGCAGGACGGTGCTGATATCGTGCTCGGCGTTCGTGAGGTGGAGAAGGTTGGCTACATTCACGGCAAGTTGCGCCAGTTGTCCTATTGGTTGGCCCGCAACTTCAGCGATTACCCGATCGTGCCGCAGGCCACGGGGTTCGGCCTTTATGCTGCGCGAGTTGTCGACGCGACACGCCAGTTGTCCGAACCCGAACCGTTCTTTCGCGGAATGCTGGTGGAAACAGGCTTCAAGCTGGAAACAATCACATACCATCGCCCACCCCGTGCAGCAGGCGAGTCGAAGAACGATTTCTTCGCGCTGTTCGATTTCGCTATGTCCGCGCTGGCCGGATCGTCCAAGAAATTGCTGCGCGTTCCAATGTACATCGGAGCGTTCGGCCTGTTGATGAGCCTTTTGATGCTGGCAGGGGGCGTTGTGGCGTTCTTTTCCGGGCGCCCGATCGCTGGTTGGCTGATCGCGGCCATCACGCAATTCGAATTTGCCCTGATGTTCGGCTTTCTAGGCTTGCTGGGCGATAACCTGCGGATCGTGTCCGAACGGACCCGACGCACGCCGCTTGTGATAGAACGCGAGCGGGTCAATTTTCCGCCCGAACCGGAAAGCTGAGCCGAACCATCCATTACTAACCAGCTGTGGCCGGCTCGTGTTGCATGCGACTGGAGGTTTGCGCATCTCTGCGTGCGGCGGGCTTGCGATCGTTCAGCGCAAGGGTTCCGCCCGCCGCCAGAATCTGATCGTAAAGCACGAAGTCGTCAGCGTAGAGTGCACGAATCCTTGCTTCCAGTGCGCTGTCGATCGCATAGGCGGAAGAGTCGCTTTTGTTGAGATGGGGTAATTCAGCCAGCCTGAGCCATTGGGCAAGCTCGCCCGACATCGACGGATCCTGATCAATGACGACAAGCCGGTCGACAAGGAAATTCCCGTCCCTGTCCTTTACGCATTCGACTTGGGGCCGGAAGTGCGCAACCGGTTGCAGCCGCATCAGTTCGGGATGGGCCTCAAGCCGGGAAATAAAAGCTTCAAGCGGCTCCAGTGGTGCAAGGCGTGTCATTTCATAGCGGGAAACCAGCATGACGTCAGATCCACCGCGCAGCATGAACCGCCATGCGGACAGAAAGCGCCGCGTGGGATCGCGCATGACGGCGAAGCGCGTCCAGTCATCGAACCGGTCGCCGAAACGCCTGCGCCAGTTCCGCGCCGTATAGGTTTGTAGGTTTCTGCCGTATAACTCCTTGGAAATGGAAGTGCCGCCAGTCTTGGGGATGTGCACAAGCAGGCAACCGGCCTGCTCCACTTCCTGGGCTAGGCCATTGCCGACCGCCACCATCCAGATCGCCCGGAAAGGCGCAAATCCCACGGCGTAATTTATCGCCGTATGCGCATAATCGTGGATTGTGTCCTTGATGAGCAACGCCCATTCCGGCATCCAGCGCCAATCGCGCGGATGCGGCCTGTAAGGCTTGTCGGATTTGGCGTCATTGCTTCCGGACCGGACAACGAACAATCGCAGAACCACAAAATTGACCAGCGTTGCAATCGTCATGGTGCAAAGCCCGGCAATATAGGCGTTGGGTACGATCTGTAGCATCACCCACAGCAAGACGACTGCAAAAAGGTAATTTCCAAGATAGTTCAACAGAAAACGGCGCTTGTCCATCTTCTGCCCGGTGAATACCAGGCGGTTATAGGAAAAATAGTTGAACGTAACCCCGATGATGCGGCCCAGAAGCTGCGCGGCATGCGGTATTAGGCCAATCCAGATCAGAAGCGCGTAGACGCTGAAACCGAAAACGGTGTTCAGGCCGCCCGTTGCGCAAAATCGCACGAACTGGAACGTTGCCTGGACCTTTTCGGCGCTGAGCCGCCCGGAACCTGTCAATTTCATGGTCTCTCGATCAATCTGGGGTGGTTTCTGCAAAGGGCGCAACACGGTTCATTTGCAGAGTTCACCGCAATTCGCAAGCAAGCCCGCCCAATCGAAAGCATAGGTGTGGTTGCTGGAGCGAGGGCAGGCAATCGCATCCCATGCGCTACGGGAAATCGCCGGCGCGGGCGGGGCGCCGTTCGCGTCGACGTTGCGGAAGGGGCGATAATCGGCTTGAGGCCGGGAACCGGAAATAATATAATCACAACAAGGGGTTTTAGCAGCCTCATGCGACTCGCGACCAAAGCGTTTCTGTCAACGCTTCGCGAGCTTTTCACGGGAGACGCAAAAGTGATTGGACCTCTTACTCGGCGGGGTCTTGCGCCGCTTGCGCTGGCCGGAATCGGTGCTGCGGCGATGATGCGGGCGGAAGACACCGCAGCACAATCCCCGGCGGGAGACGCTCCAGGAACAGTGCTGGATGCCGGCGTCCACCGGGTCGATGCGAACACCACCATACGCGGCGACATGCAGCTTATGCCCGGCGCTCGGCTGGAGATTGCCGCAGGGCGCACGCTGACGGTACTGGGCAGTTTCGACGCGCCGATTTCCCACGTGTTCCAGGGTGACGGCACGGTAGACCTCAACCGCAGTACTACACGATGCGCCTACCCTGAATGGTGGGGGGCACAACCCGATCGGGAACAGATCGATTGCTTGCCCGCCCTCAATGCCTGTCTCGCCGCGCACCCCGTGATGTCGCTTGGATCCGGGAACTATTTTCTTTCCGATACCTGGGTGATTGAACGCGGTTTTTGCCGTATCTGGGGAAGTGGATTTCGCGGCAACGATTTTGCGCGTGGCACCCGCCTGATCGTCAAAAGTGGTACTGCCGACGTCGTGCAAGTTGGCAGTTCCTCGAAGCCGGAGAAGATCAACGATTTTTTGCAGGCCGTCGATTTGCGCTATCTGCATCTCGCGCGGTCCGTTCCAATGGACGGTAGTGCGGAAAATATGCCGGCGGGGCTCAGGGCGAAGTTCCTGTTGTGCTGCACATTCGATACGATCAGCGCATTCGAACACGCGATCGGGTTCTATGCGCAAGGCGTGGTTCGCGGACTTTTCACCAACTGCATGACCCGTCGGACAGCGGCTGCGCGATCGGGGGGTATATCCTGGCGCGGTTTCCTGCTCGATGGGAACACGAATATCGGATTGGCGGGGGGCAATGCCTCAATCTACCTTACCGATTGCAATGCTACCATTGGCGGGCATCCGAATATCAGCGATCCGGTTGGTATGTTGCTCGACGGCGCGTTTGCCGACACTTACATCGTGAACTTCGAAACAGCACATGTTGCCACGGGCATCCGGGCCAGCGGGCGGCTGGGCGAGCTTTCCGGGCTAAAGAAGGGCGCGCACAATGACGTGCATATCCGGATGCCGATCATCGATCAGTGCAACAGAACCGGAATAGAGATCTCCGATACCTCGCCAAATGGCCTCGTCGATATCAGCGAACCGTATATCGCGGTGGCGCCCGGCGCGCAGGCAGCGATCAGTTTTGATCGTTTCCGAGGCGCCGCGCATATCTCCGGCGGGCAGTTCTATGGGTTGGGCGATGCCCTGGGCGGCGGCTCTGCTGCGGGATTGGCCGTGAATGCCAGCAACGGGATTTCCGCTAGCGGGCTGAAGTTCGTGAATGTGATGCAACCGGTCGTCCTCGAAAACGCGACGGCCTTCTCTGTCGATGCCTGGGCCGGAAATACAATGATGAAGTCCGGCAACGCCGCGGCAAGGCTTTCCAATTGTAGAAACGGCAGCATTTCCTTCAGGTTATCGGGGCAACCGGGCAGCTTCGGTCGGGGGATAGAGGTGTCCGCGTCGCAGGCGGTTGCCGTAAATCCAAGCGGGCTCGATGCGCAGATACTCTCCAGCGGGCGGGGTGGCAAGGTCATGGTGGACGGCAGCCCACTGGATGCGGGCAAACGCGGCGGTGTTGCGCTATTGCCGGGGTAACGCCGTTGTTGTTGTTGTGTGGCCGGAGCCACGCGGCTAGTGCGGCATCATGACAAAAACAGGCCGCTCGGCGGCGCTCTTCGGTTTCGACGGCCGCACGCGCGGGATGTACTGATTTCCATATGAGCCGATTTTCCCAGAGCGCAGGGCGCTGGATTTTCCTTGCGATCATTGTGATCGCTGCACTGGTGCGACTGGCTACCGTGCGTTTCGGCCTTCCCGCGCTGAACGATCCCGACGAACTGATGTTCGAGATGGGGGCAGCGCATATGCTGCGCGACGCGACGCTGAACCCGGGATGGTTCGGCCATCCGGCGACGACCACCATGTATGTTCTCGCCCTTATCGACGTCGGCGTATTTGCCATCGGCTGGCTGCTTGGCTGGTTTGCCGGCCCGGCCGCGTTCGTCAAGGCGATTTGGTTCGATCCCGCGCTGGTTATCCTGCCCGGGCGCGTAATGATCGTGATTTGCGGCGTGCTTACCGTTGCCTTGACGGCCCGCCTGGGCGAACGCCTGTTCGATCGACACGTTGGGCTGGCCGCCGCGGCCCTGCTTGCACTCGATCCGGTGCACGTCTTCTGGTCGCAGGTCGTCCGGTCGGACGTTATGGCAAGCGTGTTCCTGCTCCTGTGCTTACTTTCGACGCTGACGGTTGCCAGAAGCGGACGTTGGCGCGATACCTTACTTGCCAGCATGTGGCTGGGGCTTGCCGTGGCCACGAAGTGGCCCTTCGCCGCAGCGGGAATGTCGATGGCTGGAGCCTGTCTGCAGCGCGTGTCGCAACGGTCGGGCTGCGGGGCAAGCGAGGCGTGGCGTTTTCTTGCGTTCGGCGTTGCCGGCGTGGCCGCGCTTGTAATTGCCTCGCCGTTTCTCGTGCTCGATTTCCAGACCGCGTTCGGCAATGTCAGGGGCGAAGTGAAGACCTATCACCTGGGAGCGACCGGGGGCTCTCCACTTTGGAATCTTGGCTGGTATGTTTCACACCCTCTGCTTTCGGCATTTGGTCTCGCGGGACTTATTTTGGTGTCGATTGGTATCGTCCGCGCCGCATGGAACCGGGAGATGCTCGCGATTCTGGGGCCGCCGGTTGTCGGCTTCATATTGTTGCTGGTTTCCCAGAAACTTGTCTGGGATCGCTGGGCATTGCCGCTCTTGCCGTTGCTCTCGATTGTCGCTGCTGCGGGGGCGGCGTGGATCGTGGATTACATTGGCGGGGGGCGCGGGGCGAGCGCAAAGCTCGCGACTGCAGCGGTAATTGCCATTGCCACGGGCGGCCCACTTCTTGCGGCGGATCTGGCGCAAGGGCGAGAGCGGCTCAACGACACGCGCCAGCAGGCATCACTGTGGATCGAGACTCATGTCCGGCCAGGCAAGACCGTGCTGGTAGAGCATTTTGCGTTCGATCTGGTGTCTCGGCCCTATCGCTTTCTGTTCCCTGCTGGAGACGCCGGCTGCCTTGATGTGGTTGCAACGCTCGAAGGCAAGATCCCGTATTCGACGATAACGAAGTTGCGGCACGGCCGATCCACTGTCGACATAGGCAATGTTGCGCCGACCGAGCTGGCTTCGTGCCGCGCAGACTATGTGGTGACCACGCAACTGGATCGATATTCTGCGGAAAAGGCCCGCTTTCCCGCAGAATACGGGCAATACCGCACGATGCTTGCGGGCGCGCAGCAGGTTTCGGTTTTCCGCCCCGAACCCGGCGTTTCGGGCGGCCCGATAACGCGTATCTTCAAGCTGACGCGCAACGGCGTCGGTGCCACTTCCGATTGAAGCCCGTCCCTACCGCGTCGGAACCGGCGTCTCTCCGGAATAATCGTAAAACCCGCGGCCGGTCTTGCGGCCCAGCCAGCCGGCTTCCACGTACTTCATCAGCAGCGGGGCGGGGCGGTATTTGCTGTCGCCGGTCGTGTTGTAAAGCACGCGCACGATGTCCAGGCAGGTGTCCAGCCCGACGAAATCGGCCAGTTCCAGCGGGCCCATCGGGTGGTTCAGGCCAAGTCGGCAACCCTTGTCGATATCCGCGATGCTGGCGGTGCCCTGGCCCAGGACGAAGACCGCTTCGTTTATCATCGGCAAAAGGATGCGGTTGACGACGAAGCCCGGCTCGTCCTCGCACTGCACCACCTGCTTGCCCAGGTGTTCGGCAAAGGCGCGCGTGCGCGAAACGGTTTCGCGGCTGGTGGCAAGGCCGGGGATCACTTCGATCAGACCCATGACGGGAACCGGATTGAAGAAGTGAAGGCCGATGAAGCGCGCCGGATCGGGGCTGCTGGTGGCCATGCGGGTAATGGGGATCGAACTGGTGTTCGACGCCATGATCGCGGTTTCGCCCAGGAAGGGGCCGACCGCCTCGAAGATCTTGCGCTTGATCTCTTCCTTTTCGGTCGCCGCCTCGATGATCAGTTGCGCTTCCTTCATCGGCGCATATTCGCCGACCGGCACGATGCGCGAGAGCGCGGGTTCGATCTCTTCGGGCGCCATCTTGCCGCGCGCGGCCTGCTTGTTCATCGCCTTTTCGATGCCGGACCTGGCCTTTTCCGCCAGCGCGATCTCTACATCCGACAGCAGCACCCGGATACCGGCCTGCGCCACCACCTGCGCAATGCCCGAGCCCATCTGGCCGGCGCCGATCACCGCGATTGTCTGCATCGAAAATTCCTTCACAAGTGCGGATGCACGCTTCCGCCAAAGGCGGCTGACTAGCGCAGGATGCCGTCCTTGGCCAGCCTTCGCACCTGCAATATCGGGTGTGCCGCTTGGTGATGAACCGCCCCGCGGCGGGCCGCGTCGCCCCGGTCAGCGGTTGGCGCCCGGAACCCACTGCGGATCGCCGCCGCTATCGGCGTTCAGCGCGCGGGCGAGCACGAAGAGATAGTCCGACAGGCGATTGAGATAGGACCGGGCCGCCGGGTTCACCGGCTCTTCGGCGGAAAGCGCGCTGGCGGCGCGTTCGGCGCGGCGGGTGATCGCGCGGGCAAGGTGGACGCGCGCCGCCGCTTCGCTGCCGCCCGGCAGGATGAAGCTGGACAGCGGTTCCAGCGCCTCGTTCATCCGGTCGATCGCGGCTTCCAGCCATTCGACTTGCGCGGGCGCGATGCGCAGCGCCATGTCCGACGGGCGAAAGTCTCCGCCGGGCGTGGCAAGGTCCGCGCCAAGGTCGAACAGGTCGTTCTGGATGCGCCGCAATTCGGCAGCGGCGCTTTCCGGCACGGCGATCACGGCAAGGCCGATGGCGCTGTTCGCTTCGTCCACCTCGCCGATCGCGGCCATTCGCACATCGTGCTTGGCCCGGCGTGATCCGTCGACGAGGCCGGTCGTCCCGTCATCGCCGGTCCGCGTGTAGATCTTGTTCAGCTTGACCATGGTCGAAATCCTGCCCGGCAATCGCCATTGGGCGATGCCGTCCTGCGCGATGTCGTCAGTGGTGGCCGCCGGCGACCGCCAGCAGCAGCGCGACGACGCCGATGGCCATCGCCTGGAACATGATGCGGTTCTTCATCATCTGCTGCTGCTTTAGCTGCGATGGCGTGGGGCCGGTGCCGCCGGGGTGGTCAAGGTCTTCCTTCGTGCTCTGCAGGAACGCGATGATTCCGCGAACGAGAGAAACCACGACCATCGCCATAAGGCCGACAAGGAGGAGGACCAGGACTACGTACATGGGCCTGAATGTAAGGATTGCGACAGCGAAATGCCAGCGGGAAAGTCATGCGCGCGCAGCGCGGCGGCCAGCGCCAGCCCGTTTTCGCCCCCGTCTTTGTCTGCGCGCCTGCGGTCCGCCAGCGAGGGCGAACCGCGCCGCTTGGCCAGCTTGCGCCCGTCCGCTTCCACCAGCAGACCGTGATGGTGCCACACCGGCACGGGCAGGCCGAGAAGCTCTTGCAGCAGGCGGTGGACATGCGTTGCCGGGAACAGGTCCATCCCGCGCGTAACGTGCGTGATCCCGTCCGCCGCGTCGTCCAGCGTGACGGCAAGGTGATAGCTGGCGGGCGCGTCCTTGCGCCACAGCACCACGTCTCCGAAGGATTCGGGCCGCGCTTGCTGTTCGCCGGCCAGTTCGTCCGTCCAGAAGAGCGGCCCGGTCAGCGCCAGCGCCTTTTCCACGTTCAGCCGCCACGCCGCGCCATCGCCCGGATCGACCGCCCTGCCACGGCAGGTGCCGGGATAGACCGGCCCGTCCCGCCCCAGTTCGCGCCAGGACCGCGCGATCTCTGCCCGCGTGCAGCGGCACGGATAGACGAGGCCGAGCGCCTTCAGCCGTTCGAAGCCAGCGCGATATGCGGCGATGCGCGCCGATTGCGGGGCGACCTCGCGATAGGCAAGGCCGAGCCATGGCATGTCGGCGCGGAAATCCTGCGCAAGGTCCGCGCGGCTGCGCGCGCCGTCTATATCCTCGATACGAAGCAGGAATTCGCCGCCGCTTTGCGCCGCGCGATCATGCGCGACGATGGCCGCGAAGGCGTGGCCAAGGTGCAGGCTGCCGTTGGGGCTTGGGGCGAAGCGGGTGCGGATCACGCCTGCGTGTCTAGCGTGCCCTTTGCCATATACAAACGGCCACAATCCAGTGGCCATAAAGGGCGAACGGCCGCCTCGCGGATGCGAAGCGGCCGTCCTGGCCAGAGGCTGCCCGCCGTGCTCAGATAAGCGTGGCGGTGAACATCAGGCCGCTGACACTGGCGGCGGCGATGATCGGCAGCAGGTGTATGGCGAACGTGCGCATGGATTGTCTCCCCATTTTGCGTTGAACGCCTTTGCGAAGGCAGGCCTCCCAAGACCCCGCCGCGCGGACGGGACTGGAAGTGCCCGCGCGGCCGGCGGCGCAAATGGTGGGTCGCGCAATATTCTGCAAGTGCGAAAGACAGATTATTGCTTGCATAATTTGCAATCATGCTTGCAAGTGAGGGCAGGCCGCTTGCCAGCCGCGCGCGCTGCACTTATCGGCGGGCCATGAGCGTCCAGCCTTCCGACTCCATCCTTATCGTCGATTTCGGCAGCCAGGTGACCCAGCTGATCGCGCGCCGTGTGCGCGAAGCGGGGGTCTATTCCGAAATCGCGCCATTCACCCAGGCCGAAGAGGCATTCGAAAGGATGAAGCCACGCGGCATCATCCTTTCCGGTTCGCCCGCCAGTGTGCCGGACGAAGGCAGCCCGCGCGCGCCGCAGGTGCTGTTCGAAAGCGGCTTGCCGATCCTGGGCATCTGTTACGGCCAGCAGGTGATGAGCCACCAGCTGGGCGGCGAAGTGCGGCCGGGCCATGAAACGGGCGAGGGCGGAGAGTTCGGCCGCGCCTATCTGACCGTGACGGAGGAATGCGCGCTTTTCGACGGGCTGTGGAAAGTGGGCGAGCGGCACCAGGTGTGGATGAGCCACGGCGACAAGGTAACGAAGTTCGCGCCGGGCTTCCGCATCGTCGCCACCAGCGACGGCGCGCCCTTCGCGGTGATCGCGAACGAGGAAAAGCGTTATTACGGCACGCAGTTCCATCCGGAGGTTGTCCACACCCCCGATGGCGCAAAGCTGATCGCCAACTTCGTGCGCCACGTCTGCGGGTGCCCGGGCGACTGGTCGATGGCCGAATTCCGCCGCACCAAGATAGAGGACATCCGCGCCCAGGTGGGGGATGGAAAAGTGATCTGCGGCCTTTCGGGCGGGGTCGATTCGGCGGTTGCGGCGGTGCTGATCCACGAAGCGATCGGCGACCAGCTGACCTGCGTTTTCGTTGACCACGGTCTTATGCGCATGGGCGAGGCAGAGCAGGTCGTCAGCCTGTTCCGCAATGCCTACAACATCCCGCTGGTCCACGTGGACGTGGAAGAGATGTTCCTGGGCGGGCTGGCGGGCGTTACCGACCCGGAAAAGAAACGCAAGTTCATCGGCAAGACCTTCATCGACGTGTTCGATGCCGAAGCACAGAAGATCGGCGGGGCCGATTTCCTTGCGCAGGGCACGCTCTATCCCGACGTGATCGAAAGCGTCAGCTTCACCGGCGGGCCGAGCGTGACGATCAAGAGCCACCACAACGTGGGCGGCCTGCCCGAACGCATGAACATGAAGCTGGTCGAACCGCTGCGCGAACTGTTCAAGGACGAAGTGCGCGAACTGGGGCGCGAACTGGGCCTGCCGGACGTTTTCGTGGGCCGCCACCCGTTCCCCGGTCCCGGCCTTGCCATCCGCATCCCCGGCGAAGTGACCAAGGAACGGTGCGATATCCTGCGCAAGGCGGATGCCATCTACCTGCAGGAAATCCGCGAAGCCGGGCTTTACGATGCGATCTGGCAGGCGTTCGCCGTGCTGCTGCCGGTCAAGACCGTGGGCGTGATGGGCGATTATCGCACGTATGACAGCGTGTGCGGCCTGCGCGCGGTAACCAGCACCGACGGGATGACCGCCGATGTCTATCCCTTCGATGGCGCTTTCCTGTCCCGCGTGGCCACCCGCATCGTCAACGAAGTGAAGGGCATCAACCGCGTGGTGTATGACTACACCAGTAAGCCGCCTGGCACGATCGAGTGGGAATAGCCGACCGGTACGGGCGCGTGGCGATCGGCCACATCGCATAAGCCCTGCATCAGCGGGAACAGGGAACTTTCCTGCGCGCGCCGGCGTAGGGGTGGCATGATACGCGCGCTTGTACAGGACTATGGCTGGATCCATCGCGGGCTCGGCCTGGTCGGCAATCTTACCTTCGTCATCGGCAGCGTGCTGTTCCTTCCATCCTATTCCGCGTGGCAGGTGGTGGCGGTGTGGTTGTTCATCACCGGCTCGGCGTTGATGTTCGTAGGCGCCGCGGGCGAATTCGCGGTCCGGCTTTACGAGAACGGGCGGCACACCGGTAAGGGGACGCGGGGGCGCAACGCGTCCGACGATTGAACGGCCGGAACGCGTGGAAACAGGTCCGTTTCGGGTCGACACACGAGCGCAAGACGCGTAGGCGCGATGCAGGGGGAACAAGGCAAGCAGGCAACACGGGAGGGCAGCAATGCTCGAATCCCTCGGGCCCGACATATGGATCGCCGATGGCCCGGTGGTCGATTTCTATTCCTTTCCCTATTCCACCCGCATGGTGCTGGTGCGACTGGCCGACGGCGCGCTGTGGGCGTGGTCGCCGATCGCGCTTACGCCCGAACTGGAAGCCGAAGTGCGCGCGCTTGGCGAAGTGCGCCACCTGATCGGGCCGAACAAGATCCACCACCTCTCGCTTGGCGCGTGGCAACAGGCATTCCCGCAGGCCAAGCTCTGGGGCACATGGGAACTGGTCAAGAAACGCCGCGACCTGGCCTTTGACGGCAAGCTGGGTGACATCGTCCCGCCCGAATGGCTGGGCGAGATCGACCATTACTGCTTCGACAATTCGGCGTTCATCGACGAAGTGGATTTCTTCCACCGCCCGTCGCGCACGGCGATCTTCGCGGACCTGACCGAAAACTTCAGCCGTGCTTTCATCGACGACAACTGGAAGTGGTGGCAGCGGCCCATCGCGCGCGCCTGGAAGATCGTCGAGCCGTTCGGCTACGCCCCGCTTGAAATGCGCGCCAGCTTCCGCAACCGGCGCGAAGCGCGCCGCAAGATGCTGCGCCTGATCGCCGAAAAGCCGGAACGCGTGGTGATGGCGCATGGTGAGATCGTGCGCGAAAACGGCGCGGAATACCTGAAACGCGCGTTCGCCTGGCTGCTCTAGCAGTCGGTTCTTCGCCTAGGCTGCTTCGGGCAGCGTTTCGCCGATCCGCTCTATCGCTGTGTGAAGGCGTTCGGCGGCTTCGGGAACCAGGCGATATTCGAACAGGGTCAGGTGACGCAGCAAGGTCCGCCGCACCGCGCCGGTGCCTTCGGCGGTCGGTTCGCCCATCTCGCGATAGTGTTCCAGGCCGTGGCGCAGGATGATGGTGGCGTTGATGGCAAGATCGCGCAAATGTTCGCGCGGCCAGTCGAGCAGCCCGGCGGCGACCATCGCCATGTAGTTCGCCTCAAGCTGGTCGTATGTGCTTTCCAGCCAGTCGCGCACCCGCCCGGCAATCGGCTTGACGTGTTCGCCATAGGCGGCCTGGTCGCGATAGAGAAAGCGATAGTCGCGCAGTTCCTGCATCAGGCGCGACAGCATGGCCGCGTATCCACCCACCGGATCGTCGTGTCGCGGCTTCATCGCCAGTCGCGAATCGACCTCGTTGGCGAATTGCCCGGCGATCGCTTCCAGCAGCTTGCGCTTGGTCTTGAAGTGATACCACAGGTTGCCCTCGGCGATCCCGCAATGCGCGGCCAGCGCCGCCGTCGTCACCTGCCCGAAGCCCTGTTCGTTGAACAGGGCGCGCGCGCCGGCAACGATCCGGTCCTTTGTGCGCATCGCGGGCGCTGTCTGGGTGTCGGGCTTGGTCATCAATAGCGTGTCAGTTTCACTTTCATGCCCTTGTAGCCGTGAACGAAGCAGGCGGGAACCCGCTCGGGCTCTTCCAGAACGTCCACCCGCAAGCGGCGCTTGGCCATTTCTTCCAGCAGCGTGACGAGTTGCAGCTCTGCCACGCGCGCGCCCACGCAGCGGTGGATGCCATAGCCGAAGGCCAGGTGGCGCCGGGCGTTCTCGCGGTCCACGCGCAGCACGTCGGCGTCCTCTCCGAACACGCTTTCGTCGCGGTTGGCCGAAACGTACCACAGGACGACCTTGTCGCCCTTTTTCATCTTCACGCCCTCGATCTCGGTGTCCTGCTCAACCGTGCGGCGCATGTGCGCAAGCGGCGTCTGCCAGCGGATGATCTCCTGCACGGCGTTGGGGATGAGCGCGGGATCGGCTTCCAGCTTCGCCCGCTCTTCGGGATACTTGTGCAGCCCATAGGCATAGGCCGACATCGAATTGCGCGTGGTATCGTTGCCGCCCACGATCAGCAGGATAAGGTTGCCAATAAATTCCTGCTCGCTCATGTGGTTCATCGCATCGGACCGCAGCATGACAGAGATCAGGTCCTTACCCGGATTGGCGATCTTCTGCTGCCAAAGCTGCGCGAAGGCCATGCCCATCTCGCCCATTTCCCGGTTGCGATAGGCCATGCCACCCGGCTGGCGGATCAGTTCCACGTCGCCGCCGATATCCGACCAGTGGGTCAGCTTGTGGCGTTCCTCCCAGGGGAAATCGAACAGCCGGGCCAGCATCCCGGTGGTCAGTTCGATGGATACGCGCTGGACCCAGTCGAACGGTTCATCGATGGGCAGCGAATCGAGCACTTCGGCGGTGCGGGCGCGCACTTCCGCCTTCATCTCCGCCACTTCCGACGGACCGAAAGACGGCGCCACGGTGCGGCGCTGCGCGGTGTGCTGCGGCGGGTCCATCGCGATGAACATCGGCAGGCGCTCTTCGTCTTCCAACAGCTTGTCGGAATCGAAGGCGATCGAAATTCCGCCATAGGTGTAACTGGACGAAAAGATCTTGGGCAGCGCCTCTATGTGCACGATCGGCTTGTAGGTCGAAACCGACCAATAGGGGCCGAACTTCGAATCGGGCACGAACTGGATCGGCGCTTCGCGGCGCAATTTCGCAAAGGGCTCCTGCCAGCGATCTTCGGTATAGAGTTCGGCGGCGGACACATCGATCGGGGCAAGCCGCGGATCGGCGGCAGGCGCAGTTGACATGTTTCTCTCTCTCCCACGGCCCCTTTTGGCGGAGCCTAGGGTGCGCACCCTAACACGGGGCGCACACGAGTCAATTCATCCCTGCCTGCAGGGACCGGCGGAAGCATCGAACGTCAGCGCGTTCAGGCTTCGTAGTCGGGAAAGAAGCGCCGGATCACGTCCCGCGCCAGGCGGGCCGGGCGCAGCGTGTCGGCATCGATGCAGCACCAGCTTGAACGGACTTCGGCCAGAACGTCTTCGCCGCGCTTGATCACCGTCTGGTAAAAGGCCCGCGCGCCCTGCACCTTTTCAAGCAAGACCGTGGCGAAAACCTCGTCTCCCAGGAAGGTCGGCTTGCGATAGGTGATCTCGTGCTTCAGCGCGACCCACAGGTGGCCGGCCACCGCATCGGCCGGCGCGATTGAACGCCAGTGATCGATCACCGCGTCCTGCACCCACTTCAGGTAGCTGGCGTTGTTGACGTGGCCCATGAAATCGATGTCGGATTCTTCGACGCCGATCGGCACGGTATGGGGAATCGCATTGCTCACACCAGTGTCAATAGCAGAAATGGTCCTGATTGGCCAATAACTTCCGGCCGATAAATTGGATGGTCGGGGCAAAAAATCAGGCGGCGCGAAGCCCCTTGATACCGCGTGCGCCACGATCCCGCGCGGACAGGCCATCGAACATCGCATCGACGATGCGCGCCAGCTTTTCTTCCGAAAGGCGCTCCATCACGGGCAGCATCGCGCCGATGTTGCAATAGACGCTGACCATCTGGTTCACGAGGCTGATCGCCTCGTCGATTTCCAGCCCTTCGAAATGTCCGTCGGCCATCGCTTCGGCGATGATCATGCCCAGGTAGTGGTCGCCAAGGTCCACATAGCTGCGCACCAGTTCGAAATGCGCTTCGCCCAGTTCCACCGACATCTTGAACGAGAGCGGGTCTTCCCGCCACGAATCGCGCATCATCACGAAACGGCGGGCATAGAACTCGTACATCTTGCGTCGCGGCGGCAGGTCGGAATTGATGACCTCTTCCATCACCGCGACCTTGGGCCGGAACCAGTGTTCGGCGATCGCTTCGATCAGGGCTTCCTTGTTTTCGAAATACCGGGCGAGCGTTACCGGGGAAACGCCGGCGCGGGCGGCCAGTTCGTTCATCGTCAGGCCCTGGTCGCCGCGCTCGTCGACGATGGCGTGCGCGATTTCGACCAGGCGTTCGCGTGCGGCGTCGTTGTCGGAAGTGGTCAGTGGCATCGGCGTGTTCGCTCTTCCTCTCCCGGGAATATGCAGAGTCTAGGAAGCGCGCGCGGCAATTTCAATTCGCCGCGCCGATTTCGCCCGATGCACCGCCTTCAACCCGTCGCACCCTTGGGCTAGGGACGTGGGAAAGCCAACCGAACCAAGAGTCTTCCATGCCATTCGCCGCCCCCCGCTTCGCCGCGCTTGCCGCGCCCGTTCTGCTGTTGTCCGCCTGCGCGGCGCCGATGGCCACCGCGCCCGGCGCGCAGACGGCGTCTGCCGAACGTCCCGTTGAAGTGGGGATCATCGCGATAAACGATTTCCACGGCGCGCTTGAACCGCCGCACGCATCGGTGGCCGCGCCGGACGGGCAGGGCGGCACGGTCCGGGTGCCCGCAGGCGGCGCCGCGTGGCTGGCCAGCGCAGTGCGGGCATTGCAGGCGAAATATCCGTATCACCTGACCGTTTCGGCGGGTGACCTGACCAGCGCATCGCAGTTCGCATCGTCGATCTATCTCGATGAACCGGCGGTGGGCGTGGCCAATCGCATCGGGCTCGATTTCAATGCGGTCGGCAATCACGAGTTCGATCGCGGGCTGAATGAGCTTGAGCGGCTCCAGCACGGCGGCTGCGCGCACTATACCGCGCGCCAGCCCTGCCAGGTGGAGCCGTTCAGGGGTGCCAGGTTCGAATACCTTGCCGCCAACGTAACAGAGGCGGACGGCAAGACGATCTTCCCCGCAACCGCGCTGCGCAGCTTCGGCAGCGGTGCGCGCAAGGTGAGTGTCGGCGTGATCGGGCTGACGCTGAAGGGAACGAAGGATCTTGTCGCGCCGGGCGGCATTCGCGGGCTGACCTTCGGCGACGAGGCGGATGCGATCAATCGCGGAGTCGCGAAGCTGAAGGGCGAAGGCGCGGATGCGGTTGTCGTGCTGATCCATCAGGGGCTGGCCCCCGTGCCCGGCAGCAAGCCCGATCCCAACGGGTGCGACGTTTCGGGCGCATTGGAGCCGATCCTCGACCGGCTCGACCCGCGCGTGGACGTGGTCGTTTCGGGCCATACCCACCAGACCTACAACTGCATGTGGCCCGGCAAGACCGGCGGAAAGCCGATGCTGCTGACCAGCGCGGGGTCTTACGGGCGGCTGGTGACGGACATCGTGCTGGACATCGATCCGGCGTCCGGCGCGGTGGTTTCGAAGTCGGCGAAGAACCTGATCGTCCAGTCGCCCGGCTATACCTCGTCACGCGGGCCGGTGGCGCAGAGCACCGCCTATCCCACGTACAAGCCAGCGCCCGACGTTGCCGCCTATGTCGGCAAATACGTGGATGCGGCCAAGGCGTTCTCGCAGCGGGTCAGCGGCCACATTTCCGGTCCCGCGGACAAGGCCGACAGGGGCGGGGCCACCGCGCCGACCGGCGGCGACCTGGGCAACCTGATCGCGGACGCGCAACTGGCCGCCACGCGCAAGGCCGGTGCGCAGATCGCCTTCATGAACCCCTTCGGCATTCGCGCCGCGCTGGTTCCCGGCAAGGACGGGGCGGTCACCTATGGCCAGATCTACCAGGTCCAGCCGTTCAACAACGTGCTGGTGACCGGCACGATGACGGGCGCACAGATCAAGGCGGTGCTGGAACAGGGGTTCGACGATGCCGGCGTTAAGCAGGCGCTCAGCCCCTCGGCGGGCTTTGCCTACACTGTCGATATGACCCGGCCCTCCGGCAATCGCGTAACCGGCATCACGCTGAACGGGAAGCCGCTTGGCATGGACACGACCTATCGCGTGACGGTGAGCAACTTCCTGTCGGGCGGCGGTGACGGATTCTCCGTCTTCGGGAAGGCGGGCGATACGGTGATCGGCGAAACCGACCTCGATGCGCTGGAACAGTGGCTTATGGCCGTGCCGGTGCGGCAGGTGCCGCACGAACCGCGCGCGACGATCACGGGTTAGGTCGGACGAACTGAAAGTCCGTATAATTTTCCCGTCGTCCCCGGCTTGACCCAAGGTCCAGCTTTCCTTTGCAATTCCGGTGAAGGCAGGCGGGGCGCGTGTCCTGCTCAGTGACCGGGGCCGCCGACAACCGCCATTGCCGGGCCGAACCCGGCGCGGGCCGTTGCAAGGTCGGCGGCGATGGTCTTTTCGGCCAGCCGGTAATGCAGCGCGGCCCACCAGTACAGCAACGAGGACGCCCCCATCGCGGCGGCAAGCGCGATGCCCGGCGCAAAGCCGTCGGCTGCCATCCAGTCGCTTCCCGCGCCGATCACCAGCGGCCCCAGACCGCCGCCGATCAGCGAAAAGATCATGTTGGTAATGGCCGAAGAGGTCACCCGCATGCGTGGGTGCATCAGGTTGTAGACCGTGCCGTAAGTCACGCCCAGATAGCTGAACTGGAACAGCGCCGTCACGGACAGCAGGGCCAGCGCGGCCCAGGCGTTCGATTGCAGCAGCGCGGCGATGAACAGCACCGGCGAAATTGCCAGCGCGATGGCGGGAACGCGCGCATGGGCATGGGGCATCCTGGGGGCGAGCCGGTCTGCGACGATCCCGCCCATCATCACGCTGATCGTCGCCGGAACCGCCGCGACGAAGCCGTTGGCAAGCCCCGCTTCCAGCAGCGAAAAGCCATAGCGGCGCATCAGCAGCGCAGCGAAGAACGTGTTCACGCCGAAGCCCACCAGCGAAGCGATGGTCGATCCCGCGACGACATGGGTGATCGTGCGCACTTTCACGAAGCGGGCCAGCACGTCGCGGATCGGCGGCACGGTTTCCACGTCGCCCGCGTCATACCGCCCGCGCGGCGGCTCAGACAGCAGCAGGTGGACCAGCACCGCCAGCACAAGCCCCGGCGCCGCCGCGAACAGGAAGGCATCGCGCCACCCGAAATGCGCGGCCACCAGCGACCCGCCCGCCGCGCCCACGAACGCGCCGATCGGCGGGGCGAGCATCAGCACGGACATCGCCGTGGCCCGCCGTGCGGGGCGGAAGAAATCGGCAATCGTCGAGTGGCTGGACGGCAGGCCGATCGCCTCGCCCACGCCCACCGCGATGCGTGCCGCGAACAGATGCGCAAAGCTGCCGGCCATGCCGGTCCACGCTGTCGCCAGCGACCACAGCAACGTGCCCAGCGCGATCAGCGAAAGGCGGCGCATCTTCTCCGCGAGCCGCGCGACGACCAGCCCCAGCACCACGTTCAGCAACGCGAACGCCAACCCCGAAAGCAGCGCGATCTGGGTGTCCGACAGGCCAAAGTCCTTGCGGATCGGCTCAACCAGGACATTCAGGACGATGCGGTCGACAAATCCGATGGTGCTGATGGAGGTCAGCAGGACCAGCGCGAGGCCGGCCGAATCACGGCGCAACAGCGCCTTGTCGGTACTTTCCTTCAAGGCGCGGCTTCTCCCTTCCGCAGGTCCGATCCGGACCTATAGACCGCATCCGCGGTGCCGGGCCAGCGCGAAAGGTCTGGCCCGGCAGCAATTTCGAATCCGGTCCCGGCGCGCGATACGGGGATCAATCCCCCAGCGTGGAGACGAGGTTGCCCACCGCTTCGGCAAATTCCTCGCGAAAGTCCTGCACAACCGCGCGGGAAGAGCGCACCTGGTCCACCAGCCCGACGCCTTGGCCCACGAAATAGCTGACCAGTTCGCGTGCATCCTCGTTGCCGTTCACCACCGCCTTTTCGATCCGGGCGAAGGCGGGTTCGGAAACCATGCCCATCAGCGGCATCGGCAGCGGTCCGGGGCTGTCCGCGCCGTCCCACGCCTCGTGCCACGCGGTTTTCAACTGGCGTGCGGGCTTGCCGGTGCGGCAGCGCGAACGCACGGTGTCGCGGCTGCGGGCGGCAACCATCTTTTCGCGGAAAGCCTCGCTGGTTTCGGCCTCCACCGTCGATAGCCAGATCGAACCGGTCCACGCGCCTTGCGCACCGGCGGCCATCATGCCCGCCATCTGTGCGCCCGTCATGATGCCGCCGGCAGCCAGCACCGGGATGTCGTGGCCCGCCTCCGCCAGCCCGCGCACCACTTCGGGAATCAGCACAAGCGTGGAAACCTCGCCGCAATGGCCGCCCGCCTCACCGCCCTGCGCAACGATGATGTCCACGCCCGCCTGCGCCTGCCGGATCGCGTGTTCCTTCGCGCCCACCAGCGCGGCCACCGGAACGCCGTGCTTGCGGCCCTCCTCGATCATGCGTGGCGGCGCGATGCCAAGCGCATTGGCGATCAGCTTTATCGGGTGACGGAAGGCGACTTCCATCTGGGCATAGCCGTTTTCGGGCGTGATCCCGGCGCGGCCCTCGTAACGGACCACTTCGCCGGGCGGCACCTCCAGCCCATAGCGACCGAGCAGGTCGGACGTGAAGGCGCGGTGCCGGTCCGAGATCGCGGCCGCGCGTTCCGCATTGTCATGGAAATCGGCAACGCGCGGATCGATGGTCTCGGGCACCAGCACATCAACGCCATAGGGCGCGCCGTCTATATGCGCGTCGATCCAGGCGAGTTCCTCTTCCAGCTGTTCCGGGGTGAAGCGGGTTGCGCCCAGAACGCCGAAGCCGCCCGCCTTGCTGACGGCGACGACGACATCGCGGCAATGGCTGAATGCGAAAAGCGGGAACTCGCAGCCGGTCAGCCGGCAAACCTTGTTATCCATGTCCTCTCCCTGCGCCGGTCCGTATCGGCGCTTATCGGCCGATAGCTTTGCGCGGGAAAGGCGGCGAGGGCAAGCCCCGCCGGGATCGGTTGGCCTGTCCGCTTGCGCGGGTCAGCTTTCATAGCGCGCCGTCGTCTTCGCGGCGATCTCGTCCGCCGTTACGCCGGGCGCCATCTCCACCAGCCTGAAGGGCGACGTGTGGTCTGCGCGCTGGAACACCGCCAGGTCGGTGATGATCATGTCCACCACGTTCCGGCCGGTCAGCGGCAGGGTGCATTCGGGGATGAACTTGGGATCGCCGTGCTTGCTGGTGTGCTCCATCACCACGATGATCTTTTTCACGCCCGCGACAAGGTCCATCGCGCCGCCCATGCCCTTGATCATCTTACCGGGGATCATCCAGTTGGCGATGTCGCCGTCCTGGCTGACTTCCATCGCGCCAAGCACGGTAAGGTCGATATGCCCGCCGCGGATCATGGCGAAGCTGGTGGCCGAATCGAAGAAGGCCGAATGCGGCAGCTGGCTGATCGTCTGCTTGCCCGCGTTGATCAGGTCGGGGTCGACCTCGTCGTCATAGGGAAAGGGGCCGATGCCCAGCATCCCGTTTTCCGACTGGAGCGTTACCATCATGCCTTCGGGGATGTGGTTCGCCACCAGCGTGGGAATGCCGATGCCAAGATTGACGTAAAAGCCGTCTTGCAGCTCGCGCGCGGCGCGCGCCGCCATCTCGTCGCGGGTCCAGGCCATCAGTTCTGCTCCTCGGATTTGGGTTTCCAGCGCTTGTCGGCCGGGAAAACGTCGTCGATGCCGCCTTTCACGCCCGATCCATAGACCGGGTTGGGCATGGCAAACCATGTGCGGCCCCACATCGCGGCGATCGCGGGGCCCATCGCGCCGGCGCGGCGCCGGGGCGGGGTGCCCGGCACGAACAGGTCGGAAAAGTCTATCAACTGGTCGCCCGCCATCGCGACCACGCAATAGGTCTTCGCGATTTCCAGGCGGCGGCCGTCCTTGCCGCGCTTCCCGTCGACATCGCCCTGGAGATAAAGCGTCTTCAGGTGTTCCGCCGGGCCAAGGCCCGCCGCGTCCAGCGCAGCTTCGGTTCCCCGGTAGTTGGCGGCCGAACGGTTGGTGTTGAAGATCACGGTCACGCCCATCGCGCGCAGGGCTTTCACGGCGGAAAGTGCGCCGGGCACGGGCGAGACGTAAGCCGCGCCGTGCTGTTCCCAGTCGCTCCACCGCGCGGGATCGAACGGGCGGCCGGGGTGCGTGGCCTCGTCGTATTCGAAGCCGTAGTTGAGCAGCATCGTCTCATCCGCATCGAACACCGCGGCCCAGGGTTTGTCACCGCAGGCCAGCGGTTCGGGATCGGCCAGCGTCGATCTCGGCGCCAGCACGGCGGACCACGCATCGGCAGGCGCGGGGGTGCCGGCATCCTTGCGGGCCTTGCGTGCGGCAACAGCGTCGACCAGCGCGTTATAGCCCGTCTGTTCGACTGCTGCCGCTTCGGCCGAGCCATACAGGAACTGCATCTGCGGCGGGACCGAGATCGGAGCGATCTGGCTGTTCGGCACGGGCACATCGATCGTCTGCGCGGTCGCGCAGGCGGACAGCGCCAGCGCGCAAAGCGCCGCAACGGGGGCGTGAATGCGCATCACGCCGCCTCGCGCTCACGCACGGTGCGGAACTCTATCTTCTTGTCGTATGGCGCGCCCACGATCATCCGGTTCACGAAGACGCCGGGCAGGTGGATGCAATCGGCGTCGAGCGTGCCCGCCGGTACGATCTCTTCCACTTCCACCACGCAGATGCGCCCGCAGGTGGCCGCCGGCACGTTGAAGTTGCGCGCGGTCTTGCGGAACATGACATTGCCGGTTTCATCGGCACGCCATGCCTTCACCAGGCTGAGGTCGGCAAAGATGCCGCGCTCCAGGATATAGTCCTGCATCGTGCCGTCGGGCGCGGGGAACTGCTTCACTTCCTTGCCTTCGGCAATCTGCGTGCCGACGCCGGTCTTGGTATAGAATCCGGGAATGCCCGCGCCGCCGGCGCGCATCCTTTCGGCCAGCGTGCCTTGCGGGCAGAATTCCACTTCCAGTTCGCCCGAAAGGTACTGGCGTTCGAACTCCTTGTTCTCACCGACGTAGGAGCTCATCATCTTCTTCACCTGCCGCGTGCGCAGCAGCTTGCCGATGCCTTCGTTGTCTATCCCTGCATTGTTGCTGGCGAAGGTCAGGCCCTTCACGCCCGAATCGCGCACCGCGTCGAGCAGCCGTTCCGGGATGCCGCACAGGCCGAAGCCCCCGCAGGCAATCAGCATGTCGTCGCGCAGCAAACCGTCAAGCGCGGCAGTGGCGTCGGAGTAGATCTTGCTGGACATCGGATGTCTCTCCCTTTCTCGCAGCGGCATTAGACGAAACCATCAATCGAAAATAGTGATTGTTGTTTATGCTTTTTGATAAGAGATGGGCATGAAACGGATTGCCATCTATCATCTGGAAACGCTGTTGTGGATCGCCCGGCTCGGCACGTTCCGTGCCGCGGCAGAGCGGCTCAACACGACCCAGCCGGCGATATCCGCACGCGTTCGCGAACTGGAAGACCGGCTTGGCATTGCCATTTTCCGCCGCGAAGGCAGGCGCATGGTGCTCACCACGCGCGGGCGTCGGCTGGTTCAGCAGTGTGAACCGATCTGGGCCGGCTTCGAAAAGGTGCTGCTCGAAGCGAGCGATTTTTCGGGGGCGAGCGGGGTGGTGCGCGTCGGCAGCGGCGAGATCGCGGCGGCGAGCTGCCTGCCCGGATTCGTCCAGGCGATAGAGCGCGATCTGCCGGGCGTAACGCTCGAGATCGAGCTCGACCTGACCACGCGCATGCTCCAGCAATTGCTTTCGGGCACCAGCGACGTCGTGTTCCTGGGCGGCCCGGTGGCCAGCCCCGGTGTGCGTACATTGCCGATCGGCTCGGTCGGGCTTGTCTGGCTGGCGAGCCGGGCCACGGTCGAAGCGGGCGGCTTCGCACAGGCGCTGCCCGTGTGGTCGCTGCCCGCAAATTCGCCGATACACGGGGCGATGCTCGAATCGATCGAGGCGAATGCCGCGCCGGTGCGCACGATCGGCACCTGCAACAACGTGCGCACACTGGTGGAGATCGTATCGGGCGGTGGCGGTGCGGCGGTGCTTCCCGAAACGATGGTGCGCGCGGAAATTGCCTCTGGCCTGCTGGTAGAGGTGCTGCCGCGCCCCCGCCGCAAGATACACTTCGAGGTGGCGATCCGCGCGCGTGAGCGTGATCCGCTGGTGCTCGAACTGTTCCGCCGCGCGGGAGAGCTGACTATCGAGCTTTGAGGGTGCCGGGAACGGCCTGATTGCGGCCGTTGCGCCGGCCGACCATCTCTCCCTCAGGCGAGCGGGATGTCCAGCACGGCCCCCAGGTCGGCCAGCGCCTGTTCGCCGCTTGTCACCTTGATCGCGTGCATCCCCAGCTGCGCCGCCGGCTTGCAGTTGATGCCCAGGTCATCGAGATAGACGCATTCGCCTGCCGCCGTGCCCAGCCTGTCCAGCATCATCTGGTAGATGCGCGGATCGGGCTTGCGCACGCCCGCCTTGCTGCTTTCGATCACTTCCTCGAATCGGGCGAATATCTGCTCCATCTCGTCGCGCGCATCGTCGCTGCGCGCCATGCCCGCGCCGTGCCCGGCGGGAACGTTGTTGGTGATGCAGCCAAGGCGGAAGCCGGCATCCTTCAACCGGTCGAGCGCGCGGACCATTGCCGGGCGGACCGCGCCAGCCAGCACCGCCAGCACCGCGCTGCCTTCAAGGTCGTGCCCCAGCGCGCGCGCCTCTTCGGCGAACAGGCTGTCGAAGGTGGCCGGATCGATTTCGGACCGTTCGAATTTTGCCCAGGCATTGGTGTCAGGATCGGTTGCGTTCACGCGGCGGATGAAATCGCGCGGCAGCCCGCGCTCATCCTCCAGCCGGTTGAACGCCTCGAACGGAGACGCGGTTATGACGCCGCCGAAGTCGAAAATTACCGCCGTGAAGCCCATGCACCGTTTCCCATCTGAATTGCGTTTTCGCCGTTCCCGCCCCGTCCTCTAGCGACTGCAAGCCACGCTGCAAGGTTCGCAAGGACGTCGCAAGGACGGGGGCGGGCTAGGCGCCGCGCGTCAAGCCGTCGTCGCGGATCGCCATCGCCCGTTCTGGCGGATTGTCGCCATTTGACCTGAATCATGGCAGGCTATGCGTGAGAGAGCCAAACCGGACCAATCCTTCCTCCGCCGACCAACCCTCAGCTGAAAGGTACCGTGCCATGCGTTCCATTCTCTGCCCCGCCGATTCGACCCCCGGTTTCGATCCGCGCCTTGAAACCGCGCTTGCCCTCGCCCGCGCGATGCGCGGCCATGTCACCTTGCAGGTTGCCACCCCGGTTGCCGAAATGGCGGTGTGGGAACCGTTCGGAGGCGCCGTGCTGTCCGCCAACGCGATCAACGCCGCGCGCGATGCGGACCGGCAACTGGCGAACGATCTTTCCGAAAAGATGAAGCGTGAAGATGTTCCTTTCGATGTGTCGACGGTCGACGTTTCGCGAATCGAAGGGCTGGCGGCCTCTGCCCGGTTTGCCGACGTTATCGTGACCGGGCTGGACGATCCGACGATAGAGGAAGTGTCGCTTGGCGTGCGCTGCCCCGTGCTGGCAACGCCTGAGAACGTGGCGATGACTGCGTTCGACGTGCCGGTGATGATCGCCTGGGATGGCGGCCACGAAGCCGCCAACGCAATGCGCGCCTCGCTGCCGCTGCTGCGTCTTGCCAGCCAGGTCCACGTGCTGACGGTAAAGGAAAAGACCGCCGGTTTCCCCGCCAGCGACGCGCTCTGCTATCTCTCGCGCCACGATATCCACGCCGAACTGCACGAAGTGGCGCCGGAAGGTTCGATCTCGTCGACCATAGAGGCCACGGCCAAGCGGCTTGGCGCGGGGCTGATCGTGATGGGCGTCTATGGCCACAGCCGCCTGCGGGAGTTGTTGCTGGGCGGCGTTTCGCGTGACCTGCTGGACAACGCGACCGTGCCGCTCCTGCTGGCGCACTGAGCGGAGCGGCGCTAGCCTCCCCTTCGCGATCAGTGAAGGGGAGTTCTAGCATGACCAAGCACATCACCGGCCGGGCCGCGATGAAACTGGCCGCGGCCGCGTTGCTGGCAGGGGCCGCCGTTTCGGGCGCCGCCGGCGCGAAGCCGGCCGGGCACGGCGCAATGAAACCGGCCGCGGCCATCGCCGATTCGCACCGGCCGGAAGCGAATCGCAAGATGGACGAAGGACGCAAGCCGCAGGCGATCCTGGCGTTTTCCGCGTTTCGTCCCGGCGATGTCGTGGCCGACTGGGGCGCGGGCGGCGGTTACTATTCCGAACTGATTGCGGATGTGGTCGGGCCGAAGGGCCTGGTCTATGCGATAAATTCGCCCGCGTTCTACAAGCCGGAGGTGTGGGAGCCGCTGCTGAAGGCGCATCCCAACGTAAAGCCGCTGCTTGCGCCGGCCGATGCGCAGCAGCTTGCGCCGAACAGCGTCGATGCGATTTTCGCGCACCTTGAATACCACGATCTCTATTTCATCTCGGAAAAGTTCAAGCACCCGAAGCTGAACGTGCCGGCGGT
This sequence comes from Novosphingobium sp. ZN18A2, assembly GCF_036784765.1. NCBI lineage: Bacteria > Pseudomonadati > Pseudomonadota > Alphaproteobacteria > Sphingomonadales > Sphingomonadaceae > Novosphingobium > Novosphingobium sp. ZN18A2. The sequence continues at coordinate 552,190 of NZ_CP136651.1, forward strand.
GATCGCCAACTGGTTCGCGGCGGTGAAGCCCGGCGGGCAGGTGATCGTGGTCGATCATGTCGCGCTGCCGGGCGACCCGCGTGAGAATACCAACAAGTATCACCGCATCGATCCCGACCAGGTCAGGCACGACATGACTGCCGCCGGGTTCGTCGAAGCTGGCGAATCGGACGTGTTGCGGCGCAGCGACGATCCGCACAACGTGATCGTATTCGATCCGTCGGTGCGCGGAAAAACCGATCGGTTTGCCCTGAAGTTCCGGAAACCGGGCTAATTTCCGCTAACGATTGTAAAAATTGCAACCAAAAATGCCCATTTCGCACTTGCGAGATAAGATTGTGCAGTGCATATAGAGACTGCCTTTCAGGCATCCTCTCCCAAAACTTCCAGGCCCGGCCGGCAACGGCCGGGCTTTTTTTCGTCCGAATCGGCGGCGGCCCCGCCTGGTCCGCCTGGTCCGCCTGTTTGGCTTCGGCTGCCGGCTCTGACGGGTTTGCAACCGATGCATCGCCCGCGCGTTTGAAATGCGGATGGGCAATCCCTAGCTTGTCCCTCTCGGTAACGGACCCGAAGCGGTCCCCAGCAAGGAACGGGCAGTCGCATGGCGGATGTCGATACGGCCGATCTGGCCACGGGAACGGTGCGGCTGCAGGTCGCTGGCGCGCGCGGCGAGGAAAGCGGGCAGGGTTTTGCCCGCATCAGCCGCGAGGTCATGGGCCAGCTGGGCGTGACCGAAGGCGACGCGATAGAAATAACCGGCAAGCGTTCCACTGTCGCGCGCGTCCTGCTGCCCTATCCCGAGGATGAAGGCTTGCAGGTGATCCGGCTTGACGGGTTGCAGCGCGCAAATGCCGAAACCGGATCGGGCGAACATGTAGAGGTGAAGAAGGCCGAAACGCGCACCGCGCAGCGTGTCGTCTTCGCGCCCGCGCAACGCGATTTGCGGCTTCACGGTCCGGCGCAGGCGTTGAAGCGCAACTTCCTCGGCCGCCCGGTGCTGACCGGCGACCTTGTGGCGACGACCGGGCAGCAGCCGGTGAACCGGGGCGAGATGCCGCCGCAGTTGCAACGCATGGTCAACGTCCCCGCCTTCGCGCTCACGCAGATCCGGCTCACCGTCGTTTCCACCGTGCCCAAGGGCGCGGTGGTGATCGACGAGGAAACCGAAGTCGAGCTGCGCGCCGAATACGAAGAACCGCGCGATGGCCGCGCCGACGTGAACTATGACGATGTCGGCGGCATGGACGACACGATCAAGCAGCTGCGCGAAATGGTGGAACTGCCGCTGCGCTATCCCGAATTGTTCCGCCGCCTCGGCGTCGATCCGCCCAAGGGCGTGCTGCTCCACGGCCCGCCGGGAACCGGCAAGACGCGGCTGGCCCAGGCGGTCGCCAATGAAAGCGACGCCACGTTCCTGACGGTAAACGGTCCGGAAATCATGGGTTCGGCCTATGGCGAGAGCGAAAAGCGCCTGCGCGAGGTGTTCGAGGAAGCGCAGCGCGATGCGCCCGCGATCATCTTCATCGACGAGATCGATTCGATCGCGCCCAAGCGCGACCAGGTGCATGGCGAGGCGGAAAAGCGCCTTGTCGCGCAGCTTCTCACGCTGATGGACGGGCTGCACGGCCGCTCCAACCTTGTCGTTATCGCCGCGACCAACCGGCCCGATGCGATCGACGCCGCGCTGCGCCGCCCCGGCCGTTTCGACCGCGAGATCGTGGTCGGCGTGCCCGACGAGAAAGGCCGGCGCGAGATCCTGGCCATCCACACTCGCGGCATGCCGCTGGGCGAAGGGGTGGACCTGAAGGAACTGGCGCGCACCACGCACGGCTTCGTGGGCGCGGATCTTGCCGCGCTGGCGCGCGAGGCCGCGATTGAGGCGGTGCGACGGATCATGCCGAAGCTCGATTTCGACCAGCAGACGATCCCCGCCGAAGTGCTGGATGCGCTGCGGGTAGAGCGCGCGGACTTTGTCGAGGCGCTGAAGCGCGTCCAGCCTTCGGCCATGCGCGAAGTGATGGTCCAGGCGCCGTCGGTCGGCTGGTCCGACATCGGCGGGCTGGGCGAAGCGCAGGACAAGCTGAAGGAAGGCGTGGAACTGCCGCTGAAGAACCCGGAGGCGTTCCACCGTCTGGGCATCCGCCCGGCCAAGGGCTTCCTGCTCTATGGCCCGCCCGGAACCGGCAAGACCTTGCTGGCGAAGGCCGTGGCGAAAGAGGCGGAGGCCAACTTCATCTCGATCAAGTCGTCAGACCTGCTCTCCAAGTGGTACGGCGAAAGCGAACAGCAGATCAGCCGCCTGTTCGCCCGCGCGCGTCAGGTGGCGCCCTGCGTGGTGTTCATCGATGAAATCGACAGCCTCGTGCCCGCGCGCGGCAGCGGTGCCGGCGGTGAGCCGCAAGTGACCGCGCGGGTGGTGAACACCATCCTTGCCGAGATGGACGGGCTTGAGGAACTGCAGTCGGTCGTCCTGATCGGCGCGACCAATCGGCCCAACCTGGTCGATCCCGCGCTGCTGCGGCCCGGCCGGTTCGATGAGCTGGTCTATGTCGGCACGCCCGACAAGGCCGGGCGCGAACATATCCTGAAGATCCACACCGCCGACATGCCGCTGGCAGGTGACGTGGACCTGGCGGAGGTGGCCGAAAAGACCGACCGCTTCACCGGCGCGGACCTGGAAGACGTGGTGCGCCGCGCGGGCCTTGGCGCGATCCGCCGGGCGGGCGGCGCCGTCGACAGCGTGACCGCGGAAGACTTCGCCGCCGCGCTGGACGATTCGCGCGCGACCGTGACGGCCGAGATGGAAGCCGAATACGCGAAGATGAAGGGCGAACTGAAAAAGCGCGCCGCCGAACCGACGCCCATCGGCTTCATTACGCCGGGCATGGTCGAATCGACGCGGGTCGAGAAGAAGAACGGCGATTAGGCCGCGTGGACACTGTCCAACCTGAACGACCGACGGCATTCAGGGAGGGCTGATCGCGCCGTTGAACGGCGGGAAATGTCGGGGGGAATCTGCCCTTGCGCATTTCCCGCCCCGCTGCGACTTGCACCGCCTGCGGCGGCGCAAGTCTCGCTCCCCTCCCGCTTGCGGGAGGGGTTGGGGGTGGGCTGGCGCAACTTCTGAATTGTCGTCGTATCCTGACAGACTGCGCTTGGCAGAATTTCGCGGATAGCGATCGTGTCGGGTTTCGGGAATGGCGACGAGGCTGCTGGACGACCGGGCAGTCGGGGGTAGCTGCCCTTTTTTGAATTTGGCTACATCGGCTGTAGTCTGCCGTAACCAAAATCGCCCCTTGACCGGTGATCCCCAAAGCTCATCCGAGGCAATTCTATGAGTTTGGCTACATCCCGTTTCCTCGCAATCGTCATTTGCCTGACTTCAACAGCGGCGCCTGCTCGGGCTGTAGCCTCGGATCAGGCATTTGCCAGCTCCACCGATGATGTCGTTACCATAAGGAGATGCCTGGACGGAAATGACGAGCGCGCAATGACTTGCATTGGTCAAATTGCTGACGGCTGTTTGGCGAAGGCTCGCCACGAACAACCTTGGATGGCGCGAATGAACTGCTGGTCCAGGGAAAACCATGCTTGGGAACAACTGCTCAACAATAAATACAAGGAACTAGCATCCAAAGCCAAGCTCCAGGATACCGCCACCGGACCTTACCTAGAGCGCAATTCGTATGAGATGCTTGAAGACTCACAACAGAAGTGGCTTGTATTCAGAGACGCTGAGTTGGGACGTTTTTGGGCAATGCGGGCTCCCGCTTCGGCGTCATGGCGGGCCGCCGATCTCGAACGAGTGCGCCTCAGGCTCACCGTCGACCGATTTGTCGAACTCTCAATGGAATGAGAGGGGCGCGTGGGAGCGTTGACGAGCGATTGAATGTGTTCGGGCGGGCTTGCATCGTCACCCCGCCTCGATCGTATCCGTCTTGCGCTCCATCTCCAGGCGTTTCCTGGCGATCGCTTGCGGCATTTCGCGGCGCAGCCAGTCGAGCATGGCTTCGCGCACCGCACAGCGCAGGTCGAACAGAAGTCCGGCATCGCGCGCGCTCATCAGCAGGCGCACTTCCATCGCCGACGCGGTGGTGTCCGTTACCTGCACACCCGCCACGCGGCCGTCCCAGTTGGTGTGCGCCCTGATCTGCCGCTCCGCCTCCTCGCGGACCGGGGCGATGTGCGTTGCAGGGTCCAGGTAGAGGAACACCGTGCCCAACAGTTCGGAGCTTTCGCGCGTCCAGTTCTGGAAGGTGTCCTCCATGAACTTGGATGTCGGCACGACCAGCCGCCTCTCGTCCCACACCTTCACCACGACATAGGTCGTGCGGATATCCTCGATCCGGCCCCATTCGCCATTGATGATCACGACGTCGTCTATCCGGATCGGTTCGGTCAGCGCCATCTGGATGCCCGCGATCAGCGATTTCAGCGCGGGTTGCGCCGCCGCGCCCACGGCAAGGCCCGCCAGCCCCGCCGAAGCGATCAGCGTCACGCCCACGTTGCGCACGCTGGGTATCGACAGCAGCATCAGCGCGATGGTGATGACGATCACCACGAAGGTGGCGATCCGCGAAAGGATCGTCAGCCGCGTCAGCCGTCGGCGCGCCTGCAGATTGTTTTCGGTGGTGATGTCGGCGCGCAGGGCCATCGCCCTGGTGGCGATCTGCACCAGTACCAGCGCCAGCCAGCCGATGATCGCGGGGATGGCAAGGCCCGAAACGTGCGCCCAGGCATCGGCGATCCAGGGCACCTGCCGCGCCGCGAAGGCCAGTGCCAGCGCGATCAGCGCCCAGCGCAGCGGGCGCGAAAGCTGGCGCGCGATGCCGATGTCGCGCACGCCGTCGAACTCGTCGAGCAGGCCCGAAAGCAGCCGCACGGCAATGGCGTGCACCACAAGCGCGATGGCGATGGCCACCGTCGCGGCAATCGCTGTGGTAATGGCGGAGTTGATCCAGGCCGGCGCACTGGCGATGAACGTCGTCGGAAGAGCCATGGCCGTATTATGGGCCTGTCATGCTGCCCTGTCATGCTGCAATGCAAACGCGGTGACTGTTTCATGACTGTTTCAATGGTCCCCGGCCGCGACAGCGCGCCACCGCTATCTGCACCTCAGGGATCAGCGCGTCAGGCCGAAGGGAAATCGATCCGCACCACCAGCCCGGCTGCGGTGAATTCGCGCTCTATCGCGCCGCCCAGTTGCCGGGCGGAACTTTGCATCAGCATCGATCCGAACCCGGTGCGCTCGGGCTCTGCGCCGGGCATCCGGCAGTGTTCTTCCCAGTCGATCACCACGTGCCCGTCTTCCCGCCGCCAGCGCACCGACAGCGTTCCTTCGGGCTGCGACCATGCGCCGTATTTCACCGCGTTCGTCACCAGTTCGTGCAGCACCAGCCCCAGCGGCATGGCCAGCTTCGCGGGGAGGATCACCGATTGCCCGTCAAGCGTGCAGTGCCCGTCGTCGCTGCGATAGGGGGCGATGGCCTTGTCGATCAGGTCTGCCAGGTCGACTTCGGGACGGTCGGCGGCGCCCTGCGTCACCTGGTGCGCGGTGACGAGCGCGTGGATGCGCTCGCTGATCCGGTCGACCGTGGCCTGCGCGGCGGGATCGCTTTTGCCCGTCATCTTCACGATGGCCAGCACGACCGCGAAAAGGTTTTTCACGCGGTGGTTCAACTCGCGCGCCAGAAGGTCCGCGCGGTCGCGCGCGGCGGCGATGGCGGCGGCGTTGGCGGCGGCGGCCTCTGCCTGCGCCACCCGGCTCACCTGCCACAGCCCCAGCCCCAGCGCGGCGACGATGGCGAGGAACAGCAGCAGCAGCAGCGGCAGCACGCGCTGTTCGGCCGCGTTGGCGTTGCCGCTGGCATCCTCCAGCCGCTTGCGTTCGATCGCTTCCAGCCGATACACCGCCTCGCGCAGCCCGCTCATCGCGGCCTGGCCTTCATCGCTGAGGATGCGGGTGCGCGCTTCTATGGGTTCGCCCTGGCGGATCAGCGCCACGGTATCGTCCAATTCCGCCCACTTCGCATCGCCCAGCCGCTCTATCCGGTCGACCAGATCGCGCTGTTGCGCCGCAAGCGACGGGCCAAGCTGTTTGTGGAGCCGCGAAACCGCTTCGCGATAGCGGGTGCGGCCTTCCTGGTATGGCTCAAGGTATCGGGTGTCGTACGTGATCAGGTATCCGCGCTGGCCCGTTTCGCCCAGCACGGTCGCCACCAGCATGTCGTTCAGCGAATCGATCACTTCCGCCGTCCGCGTGGCCTGGTTGCGTTGCTCGCGCTCTGTCTCCAGCGTGGTGAAGATCAGCGCCAGCGAGCCGAGCAGCCCCGCCGCGACGACGATGAACAGCGCAAGGCTTGGCGTGCGTGCGCCGCGCCGCCACCATCCGGCGCGCAGGACGCGAAACGCCCGCGGCCATTGCCTGGGAGAACCTTGCGGGGGCTGCGATGCCGGGGAAGCGTCCATCGCCGTCGCCCTAGACCAGCGGCGCGGCGCCAGCAATATTGCGCGATGCGCATATGGCGCGCGACTTGACGAATGGCGCTCTCTTGCGTATCGGCGCGCGTCTGATTTCGCGTCCGTCGCTTGCGGCGGCGTGTTGGTATTTTCGCTGCCGGCCGATTCGCTTGTCGATCGCTACGCAGCCAGTCGAGTCGAGAGAAGAACGATGAAGCGCACTTTCCAGCCCAGCCGTCTCGTGCGCAAGCGCCGCCACGGCTTCCGCGCCCGCAAGGCTACCCCGGGTGGCCGCAAGGTGCTTGCCGCCCGCCGTGCGCGCGGCCGCAAGAGCCTGTCGGCCTGAGCAAGCCGGAGGGCGAAGCGCCGGTGGCCGTGAACGGCGGCCCGACCGGCACATCGCTTCGCCCCGCGCCGCTTGCGACGATGCGCAAGCGGGCCGAATTCCTAGCCGCGAATCGTGGAACCCGGGTCTCGCGGCCCGGGTTTGTGCTGCTTGTGCGCAAGCGGACCGGTGATTCGGAGGAAAACGGCGAGGGCCAGATGCGATTCGGCGTGACCGTCACCAAGAAGATCGGCAACGCGGTTGTCCGCAACCGCATGAAGCGCCGCTTTCGAGCCCTGCTGCGCGAAGTCTTGCCGCAGGCCGGACTTGCCCATGCCGACCACGTGCTGATCGGGCGCGAGGGCGGGGTGGAACGCGATTTCCATGCGATGAAGGCCGAACTGTTCGAAGCGCTGGCCCGCGCTGCCGCCGGCAAGGGCGATCCGCCGCGCGGAAATCGGCGGGGACGCAGGCGGTGAAGTATGTTTTCATCCTTGTCGCGCGGTTCTGGCAGCTCGGCCCGTCGCGCGTTTTGCCGCCCACGTGCCGCTACACTCCCAGCTGTTCGCAGTACGCAATCGAGGCTTTGCAGAAACACGGGGCGATTAAGGGTGGCTGGCTTGCGGCGAAGCGGCTATTGCGCTGCCACCCATGGGGCGGCTGCGGCCATGACCCGGTGCCCTGAGCCATCGGCTGAGCGGGCATTTTCCTGACTATCCACGGGACGAGAGACGACAAGAAGTGGACAAGAATCGCAATCTCATCCTGGCTGTGATCCTGACCGGCCTGATCCTGCTCGGCTGGGACGCCGGGATGAAATACTTCTATCCGCAGCCCGCGAAGCCGGTGCCCGCGGCCAGCGTGGCGGCCGATGCCGGCCAGGACGCGACCGCCGCGCCCGCGCCCGCAAGCTCGTCCACGGCCAAGCCCACGCGTGAGGGCGGGCTGGTCGACGCGACGGCCATCGCCACCGAAAAGCGCGATCTTGCCACGGACCTTGCCTCGCCCGACCGGGTGGCGATCGAAACCCCGATGGTTCGCGGTTCGATCGACCTGAAAGGCGCGCTGCTCGACGACCTGACGCTGACCAGGTATCGCGAGACGGTGGCCAAGGACAGCCCGCCGGTGCGCCTGTTCTCTCCCCCCGGAACGCCCGCGCAATATTATGCGCAGTTCGGCTGGGCCGGAAACGGCGTGGCCACGCCCGATGCGAAGACGCTGTGGACCGCGGACGGCAGGAAGCTGACGTCCGAAACGCCGGTTACGCTGACGTGGAGCAACCAGACCGGGCAGACCTTTGCGATCCGTTTCGCGATCGACAAGGACTATATGATCACCACCACGCAGACCGTCACCAATGCGGGCGGCGCGCCGGTGGTCGTCACCCCGTTCACCCGCGTCAACCGCACCGACAAGACCGCCAGCCTGGACACATGGACCATCCATTCCGGCCCGATCGGCGCGTTTGACGGCACGGTGGATTTCGGCACCAATTACAAGGACGTGACCAAGGCCGACGGCGGCACCGTGACCCCGGCGGGCAAGGCCAACTGGATCGGCTTTACCGACATCTACTGGCTGTCCGCGCTGGTGCCCGATGGCAAGGCGAAGCCCGAAACCGATTTCCGCAGCCTTGGCAACGATATCTTCCAGGCCAACATGGTCTATGCGCCGGCCACGATCGCGCCGGGTTCAAGCGACACGATCGCCACCCGCCTGTTCGCCGGCGCGAAGGAAAACGCGATCCTCGAAAAGTACGAGGACCAGGGCATCGCGCACTTCTCGCTCGCGATCGACTGGGGCTGGTTCCGCTGGTTCGAAAAGCCGATCTTCTGGCTGCTCGACTGGCTGTTCAAGATGGTCGGCAACTTCGGCGTGGCGATCATCCTGCTGACCGTGGTGGTGCGCGGGCTGATGTTCCCGGTCGCGCAGCGGCAGTTCGCCTCGATGGCGCAGATGCGCGCGGTGCAGCCCAAGATGAAGGCGATCCAGGACCGCTTCAAGGACGACAAGCAGAAGCAGCAGGAAGAGATCATGAAGCTCTACCGCGAAGAGGGCGTGAACCCTCTTGGCGGCTGCCTGCCCATGTTCCTGCAGGTTCCGGTGTTCTTCGCGCTGTACAAGGTGCTGATGCTGACCATCGAGATGCGTCACCAGCCCTTCATCCTGTGGATTCACGACCTTTCCGCGCCCGATCCGCTGCATATCCTGAACCTGTTCGGCCTGCTGCCGTTCACGCCGCCCAGCTTCCTGGGCATCGGCATTCTGGCGCTGATGCTGGGCGTGACGATGTGGGCGCAGTTCAAGCTGCAGCCCACCGCGATGGACCCCACGCAGGCCCAGATGATGAGCCTGATGCCGTGGTTCATGATGTTCATCATGGCGCCCTTCGCCGCGGGCCTGCTGATCTACTGGATCACGTCGAACCTGTTGACCATCGGGCAGCAGAAGTACCTCTACAGCCGCCATCCGCAGTTGAAGGCGCAGGCGGCGAAGGACCAGCAGAACATCGACCGCAAGACCACCAAGAAGGATGCGGCCAAGGGCAAGCCCAAGGCGCGTTAGGGTGAACGAAAGCGACCAGACCGAAGAGGCCGCGCGCGCAGAGGCCGCGCGGCTGCTCTTTGCCGGGCGGATAGAGTTCCTGAAAAGCGCGCCCGCGCTCAAGTTCCTGCCCGATCCGGACCTGCCGGAGATCGCGTTCGCCGGACGTTCGAACGTGGGCAAGTCGTCGCTGCTCAACGCGTTGACCGGGCGGCGGGCGATCGCGCGCACATCCGTCACGCCGGGCCGCACGCAGGAGCTGAATTTCTTCGAGGTGGGTGAGCCGACCAGGCTGCGACTGGTCGATATGCCGGGATACGGCTTTGCCAAGGCACCGCCCAAAGTGGTGGAACAATGGCGCCGCCTGGTCCGCGATTACCTGCGCGGGCGCGTGGTGCTGAAGCGCACGCTGCTGCTGATAGACAGCCGCCACGGGGTGAAGCCCGTCGATGCCGAAATGATGCAGATGCTGGACGAGGCAGCGGTCGGCTATCGGCTGGTCCTTACCAAGGCGGACAAGATCAAGGCCAGCGAACTGGCGGACGTGACGGCGCGGACAGAGGCAGAGGCACGCAAGCGCACGGCCGCCTATCCCGGCGTGATCGTGACTTCCTCCGAAACGAAGCTGGGTATCGATACCTTGCGCGAGGCGGTGCTTGAGGATTCGGGGCTTTACGCCTGATCGGCCCGCACCGGGGGTTCTGTATCAGCAATTCGGGATGACACCGCGCGCCTGGCGGGCTAGGTGCCGCCGGGATGGAAGCCGTTCGCGCCTTTTTCATGCGACATCGCCGCATCGCCGCGCTGGTGCTTGCGCTGGCGCTGTGCATGAAGGCGCTGCTGCCTGTCGGCTATATGGTCGGCACCAGCGGCGATACGCTGTCCATCCAGATCTGCGGCGGCCAGCCTGACGGGCAGCAACTCATGCAGATCCTCGTTCCCCTGTCCGGCCCGGCGACGGGCAAGGCGGATATGCAGGACATGCAGCACAAGGGGGCGAGCGACTGCCCGTTTTCCGCGCTGTCGATGGGCACGATGGCGTCCGGCGACGCACCGTTCATCGTCGCGGCGATCCTGTTCGTCTTCGCGCTGGCCTTTGCGCCGATGGTGGCCGCGCCGCTGCCGCGCCTGCGCTTCCTCAGCCCGCCCTTGCGCGGGCCGCCCGCCCTTTCCTGAACGCCCGGCCGCGCTGGCGGCCGGACCGGACATGACGGCGACGCGCCGCTGACGGCCCCTTTCATGGCGGGCCGCATACCGTGCGCGCGCGATTTTCAGGAAAGACCTTTCGATGTCGAATACCCTTCGCGGCCTGCGCGCCGCCCTGCTTGCCACTGCCTGCCTGATCCCCGCGCCTGCCTTTGCGCAGGATGCGACGATGCTGCCGCCGGTCGATATAGAGATGGCATCCTCGCCCGATACGATCGCGACCGAGCCGCTGGGCGGTACCACGCTGGACAGCAAGGCGATCCGCAAGGATGCGGCCCGCACCAGCGACACCGGCGCGATGATCACCGCGATCCCCGGCGTTTCGGCCAATGGCGGCGGCGGCTTTTCCTCCATGCCCGCGGTGCGCGGGTTGTCCGAACAGCGGTTGCGCATCGTGGTGGACAACGTGCCGATCGATTCGGCCTGTCCGAACGACATGAATTCGCCCCTGTCCTATACCGATCCGCAAACGATCGGCTCGATCGCGGTGGTGCCCGGCGTGTCGCCGGTCAGCATGGGCGGCGACAACATTGCGGGGGTCATCAGCGTGGAAAGCGCGATGCCGCGTTTCGCGAGCGCGGGCGGAACGCTGCTGACGGGCGAAGCGTCGGCCTTCTACCGCTCCAACGGAAACGGCTTTGGCGGCGCGGTGTCGCTGACGGCAGCAAGCGCGCACCTGAGCGCGACTTATACAGGATCGTACACCCGCGCCGAAAATTACGACGGCGGCGGAAGCATGGGCATGGTGCGCTCAACCGAATATGCGAAGACGGACCACGCGCTTGCGCTTGCCGCGCAGACCGGGGCGGGTCTTTTCGAACTGAAGGGCGGCTATCACCATTCGCCCTACGAAGGCTTTCCCAATCAGTGGATGGACATGACCGACAACCGGTCATGGTTCGTGAACGGTCGCTATCGCGGGACGTTTACCTGGGGTGACGTCGATTTCACCGCGAGTTACCGCGATACCGATCACGCGATGAACTTCCTGGCGGACAAGCTGCCCGGGTCGATGCCGATGAACACGCAGGTCCACACCTTCGTGTCCGCGCTGAAACTGCGCCTGCCGTTGTCTGACGCATCGCTGCTGCGCGTGGGTGGGGACTATCATCACCAATGGCTGGACGATTACTGGCCGCCGGTGCCGGGCAGCATGATGATGGGGCCGGACAGCTTCGTAAACGTCAATGCCGCGCACCGGGATCGGCTCGGCCTGTTCGGCGAGTGGGAACGGCACTGGAGCGATGCCTTCTCCACGCTGGCGGGCCTGCGTTTCGACCGGGTGACGATGAACACCGGCGATGTGCGGCCTTATGGCACGGGCATGATGCAGATGGCCGACGTGGCCGCGGCGGCGGCCTTCAATGCGGCGGACCATCGCCGCGCGGACAATAACTGGAGCGCGACGGCGCTGGCGAGCTGGCAGCCATCGCAGGCGCTTTCGGTAGAGCTGGGATATGCGCACAAGGCCCGCTCCCCCAATATATACGAGCGCTATAGCTGGGGGCGCGGTTCGATGGCGAGCCGGATGATCGGCTGGTTCGGGGACGGCAACGGCTATGTCGGCAACCTGGATCTGAAGCCGGAGCGGGCCGACACAGTAAGCGCCACGCTGCGCCTGTCCGCACCGGGCGGGGCGACGCTGAAACTGTCACCCTATTACACCCATGTCGACGGCTATATAGACGCGGTTTTCCTGAAGGATCTGACCGATGCGGCGGGGGCGCCCACCGGCTTCGTGCAACTGCAATTCGCCAACCGACAGGCGGAGTTTCACGGGCTGGACGCCTCGGCCGTTGTTCCGCTGGCGAAGGGCGAGGGCCGCGCCACCAGCCTTGTCGCAAGCGCAAGCTGGTTGCGCGGGCAGAACCTGTCGGACCACCGGCCCGTCTATCACCAGATGCCGTTCAACGCGCGGATCGGCATAGATCATGTGGCCGGTCCGCTGGAGGCCGGGGCCGAGGTCGAGTTCGTCGCCCGCAAGGATCGCGTCGATCCCGTCCGTCGCGAACCGGTGACAAGCGGCTATACGCTGGTCAACGCGCGCGTCGCCTATACGATGGGCGGCGTGAAGCTGAGCGTTTCGGCGGATAACCTGCTGGACGAAGCCTATTACGAACCGCTTGGCGGGATGTCGCTGGGCGATTTCAAGGCAACGGGGGTGCTACGGCCGGTGCCGGGCAAGGGCCGTTCGGTAAACGTCGGCCTTTCCACGACGTTCTGACCGTGCGGGCACCAGTGCACCGCGCAGGCGACAGGGGGCGAGCCGCCGTGCGCGGCCCGTCTCCGTTCGCGCGTCTGGGCGCAGCGGGTGCGGCGTTGCTGATAAATGCTGGCGCACTGGCGGGCGTGATCGTTGCCACGCGCGCCAGTGCACCGCCGCCTGCCGCGCGCCCCGCCGCGCTTGTGGCGATCGCGATCCGTGAAGCGCATCGCGCAACGCCCCCGCCACGCGCGCCGGAACGCGCGCCCGCCCGGTCCGTTGCGCCGTCTCCGCCACCGCAGGCGGCAACGGCCGCGCCGGAGGTCGCCGCGTCCGGCCCGCCGGCCAGCGCCGTGTCCGCGATCCCGGTGCCGGTGGCGGCCGCACCAATATCCGTCCACCTTGCCGCTCCCCAGGCGCCCCCCGTCGCGCAGCCCGCACCCGATCCGAAGGCGCGCGCTGATGCGCTTGCCGCCTATCGCGATGCGCTGTGGCGCGCGATTGCCGCGCATCGCCCGCGCGGAACCGCGTTTTCAGGCACCGTCACTCTGCACTTTCGCGTGAATCGGGCGGGCGCGCTGCTGTCTGCCACGGTTTCGGGATCGAGCGGCAACGTCCTGCTCGACAGGCAGGCGCTTGTCGCCTTGCGCCGCGCCGCTCCATTTCCGGCGCCGCCGGAAACCGCGCGGGACGCAGACCTGTCCTTTGCAATCCCGCTGCGGTTTGGCGCCAGATGAAACGCACGGTATCTAACATTCGGTAGGGTTCTTGCATTGTCGGCCCGACCGCCTAAATCGCTGGCCGACCGCAAGTTCGATCCCCGAATCCGACCAAGGATGGAAAGCACATGACCAGCGCCCCGATCTCGCCCGCGATTCCCGCCGATATGGCGCGCATCTTCGAACTGCAGCAGCAGCACCAGTGGGACGCCAAGGCGTCGAGCGCGGAGCAGCGCAAGGCCAAGCTCGCCGCCCTTAAGGCGGCGGTAGAGGCGCGTGCGGACGAAATCGTGGCGGCGGTGCAGGAAGATACGCGCAAGCCAGAACAGGAAATCCGCGTTACCGAAGTGCTGAACATCGTCGGCAATATCCAGCGCAATATCGACAACCTCGAAAACTGGATGAAGCCGACCGACGTCACGCCGTCGAACAACCCCGACGATGCCGCGCAGATCGTTTACGAAGCGCGCGGCGTTTGCCTGATCCTCGGGCCGTGGAACTTCCCGCTGGGCCTCACCTTCGGGCCGCTCGCCGCCGCGATTGCCGCCGGCAACACCTGCATGGTGAAGCTGACCGACCTGTGCCCGGCGACCGCGCGCATCGCGGCCGAAATCTGCGGCGAAGTGTTCGACGAAAAGGACGTGGCCGTGTTCGAGGGCGACGTTTCCGTTGCGCAGGCGCTGCTTGAGCTGCCCTTCAGCCACATCTTCTTCACCGGCAGCACGCGGGTGGGCAAGATCGTGATGACGGCGGCGGCCAGGCACCTTGCCAGCGTGACGCTGGAACTGGGCGGCAAGTCGCCGGTGATCGTGGACGAAGGCGCCGACATCGGAAAGATCGCGGCCGATCTTGCCGCGGCCAAGCAGTTCAACGGCGGGCAGGCCTGCATCAGCCCCGACTATGTCTTCGTGCGCGAGGACCAGAAGGCAAAGCTGGTCGAAGGGTTCAGGGCCAACGTGCAGGCCAACCTTTACGATGCCGAAGGCCAGCTGAAGAAGGACAGCATCGCCCAGATCGTGAACGAGGCGAACTTCAACCGCGTGAAGGCCATGTTCGACGATGCGGTGGCGCAGGGCGCGACCGTTGCGGCGGGCGGCGTGCTGGAAGCCGAAGACCTGACCATCCACCCCACGATGCTGACCGACGTGACCCCGCAGATGAAGATCCTGCAGGAAGAAATCTTCGCGCCCGTCATCCCGGTGATGACTTATGAAAGCATCGACCAGGCGATCGGCTATATCGAGGCGCGCGACAAGCCGCTGGCGCTCTATGTCTATTCGGACAACGAAGAGACGGTGGACAAGGTGCTGGCGCGCACGTCGTCGGGCGGGGTCACGGTGAACGGCGTGTTCTCGCACTATCTGGAAAACAACCTGCCCTTCGGCGGCGTGAACCAGAGCGGCATGGGCAGCTATCACGGCTATTTCGGGTTCAAGGCGTTCAGCCACGAACGCGCGGTTTACCGTCACAAGGCAGCCGCCGCCGCGTAACACCCGGTGGCGTACCGGCACCGCCCACCCCGTCCTGCCTGTGCGGCGGGCCGGGGGCCGTGTGCGCGCGTGCGCATCCTTCGCGTTTGCCCGCCTGTTCAGCCTCGACAGGGTGTAGCTGAACCGATAGGGCGGCGGCGCAGTGCGAGGTAAGGAGCGCGCATGAAGCTCGTCATCGGCAACAAGAACTATTCCAGCTGGTCGCTGCGGGCCTGGCTTGCGGCGAAGCAATCGGGGCTTGCCTTCGAAGAGATCATGGTCCCGCTTTATGGCGAGGACTGGGACGAAGCGAAGAAGGACGGCGAACTGGCGCCGTCTTCCGGCAAGGTGCCGATCCTGTGGGATGGCGAGACCGTGGTGTGGGACAGCCTGGCGATCGTGGAATTCCTGGCGGATCGCGTCGGGCGCGACCGGTTCTGGCCGAAAGACGATGCGGCGCGCGGCATGGCCCGATCGATGGTTGCAGAAATGCACTCGTCCTATTTCGCGCTGCGCCGCCAGTTGCCGATGAACATCCGCAAGCGATTCGAAGGGTTCGAAGTGCCTGACGATGCGAAAGCGGACATCGTGCGCATCCTGACCCTTTGGGCAGAGGCGCGCGCGCGCTTCGGCAAGGGCGGGCCGTTCCTGTTCGGCACGTTCGGCGCGGCGGACGTGATCTATGCCCCGGTCGTGTCACGGTTCATCAGCTATGGCGTGCCGGTGCCGGGCTTCGCCGTCGCCTATATGCAGGCGGTGTGGGAACACGACTGGATGCAGGCCTGGGTCAAGGCCGCAGAGGACGAGGAATGGACCATCGCGCAGTTCGAAAAGCCGCAGGCCCAATGATGCGCGGATGGGCGGCGGCGGCGCTTGCGCTGGCCGCCATGCTGCTGCCGCAGCCGGTGCTGGCCTGGGGCGCCTACGGCCACCGCACGATTGCCGAAATCGCGCTGGACAACGTCACGCCGCAAACCCGCGCGCGGATCGCCGCGCTGATCGCGGACAACGCAGCGCTGGGCACGCCCGATTGCCCGGTCCATTCGCTGTCCGATGCCTCGGTGTGGCCCGATTGCATCCGCCACGACCGGACGCGCTGGGCCTATACCTTCCCGTGGCACTACCAGACCGAGCCGGTGTGCTCGCCCTATGACGTGAAGGCCCACTGCGCGAACGGCAACTGCGTGTCCGCGCAGATTGAGCGCGACATATACATCCTGAAAAACCGCAAACTGCCGCGCGCCCAGCGGCTGCGCGCACTGGTGTTCCTTACCCACTTCGTTGGCGATATTCACCAGCCGCTGCATTCGGGCGACGATAACGACGCGGGCGGGAACCGGGTGAAGGCGGACTATGGCATCGTGCCCGGCCTCAACCTGCACTGGGTGTGGGACGGGCCGCTGGCCGAACGCGCGATCTCGTCCGCCAGCCCCGCGCTGGTGCACCGCTTTTCACCGGCCGAAAGGGCGAAGCTCGATGGCGGCACCGTCGCCGACTGGGGCCGTGAAAGCTGGGAACTGGCCAAACGCTTCGTCTATCCCGAAGACACCGGAAAAGACCCGTGCACCGGCGGAAAGGCCACGCATGCGAAGCTGACGGACAAGCAGATCGAAGCGGCGCTTCCGGTGATCCGCAAGCGGATAGAGCAGGCCGGATTGCGCCTTGCCCGCGTGCTGGACGAATCGCTGGGCTGACCGGAGGCGGGGCAGCCCGCGCGCCCCTTATCTCGGTCGCCGGGCCGGATAGGGCGTGCCGTCGCGGTGGAAGTACCCTTCGCCGCTGAACGTCATGTCTATGTCCGTATAGCCGCCGCTTCCGTCCATGTTGCCCGCGCCGACAACCACGAACGTACAGTCCGTTTCGCTCCGGTTCTGCAGGTGGTGGCCGTTCTTCACACCGGCGGGGAACGCCGCGCAGTCTCCCGGTCGCAAAACGGTTTCGCCGTCGTCCTCCACCAGCACCGCCTCGCCCGAAAGCATGACGAGGAACTCGTCCTCGTCGTCGTGCCAGTGCCGCTGTGAAGACCATGCGCCGGGCTTGAGCACAACGTGGCTTGCGCCCATGTGCTTCAGCCCGCCGACCGGCGCAAGGCGACGATACCAGCGCCCGGAAACGGGTTGGTCGAACGGGTCGGGATATCCGGTGCGGTTGGTAAGCTCTATGGCCTCAAGGTCCAGTCTTGGCATGGGCGCGCTGCTCCTGCTTGTCTCGCCACGGCATAGCCCATATGCGGGGTGTCAGTCATGACCGCATCTTCCGTAGCCGCGCTGGCCGAAAGGCTGATCGAATGTCCGTCCGTTACCCCGGCGGCGGGGCTGGTGTTCGATTCGCTTGAAGCGATGCTGGTGCCGCTGGGCTTCGCGGTTACGCGCTTCCACGATGGCGAACCGCCCGACGGGCCGGTTGAAAACCTGTTCGCGATCCGGCGCGGGCCGCAAGGCAGCCGCCATTTCGCCTTTGCCGGCCACGTGGATGTCGTTCCACCGGGTGAGGGATGGGAAAGCGCGCCTTTCGCGCCCGAAGTGCGCGGAGACCTGCTTTACGGCCGCGGCGCGGTGGACATGAAGGGGTCCATCGCGGCGATGGTCGCGGCGGTAAGCGCCATCCCAGAAGACGCGGGGACGATCAGCTTCGTGATCACCGGGGACGAGGAAGGCCCGGCGCGTTTCGGCACCGTCTCGCTGATCGCGCATATGCGCGAACGCGGCGATATTCCGGACCTGTGCCTTGTGGGAGAGCCGACATCGGTGAACCGGCTGGGCGACATGGTGAAGATCGGGCGGCGCGGATCGGTCAACATGTGGCTTTCGGTAAAGGGCGTGCAGGGCCACGTCGCCTATCCGCACCTTGCCGATAATCCGATCACCAGGCTGGTCGCGCTGCTGGCCGAACTGGACGAAATCGTGCTCGACCAAGGCACCGACTGGTTCCAGGCCTCGAACCTGGAAGTCACCGACCTGGAAGTTGGCAACCCCGCGCACAACGTGATCCCCGCCGAAGCGAAGGCGCGCATCTCTGTGCGGTTCAATGACCTGCATACCGGTGCGGAACTGGTGGCGCGGGTAGAGGAAGTCGCCGCGCGGCACGGCGGCACGGTGAAGGGAATCGTTTCGGGCGAAGCCTTCCTGACCCCGCCGGGACACTTCTCGGACATAGTGGTGGCCGCGATCCGCGCCGAAACGGACATCGAGCCGGAACTGTCCACCAGCGGCGGAACGTCCGACGCGCGGTTCCTGAAAGACCTGTGCCCGGTGATCGAATTCGGCCTGTGCAACGCGACGATGCACAAGACCGACGAGGCCGTGGCGCTGGCCGACCTTGACGTGCTGGCGCGCATCTTCGCCCGCATCGCGCAGGCCGCGCTCAGGCGTTGAGTCAGCGCGCCTTGCGCAGCACGATATAGACCGCGCCCGCGCCGCCGTGGCGCGGCTGGGCCGGGCGCACGGCGGCGATCCGGTCCGCGTGCGGGCTTGCCGCCAGCCAGTCGAGCAGTTTTGCCCGGATCGCGCCGCGCCGTTCGCCGCGCTGGTCATGGTGCCCGTGCGGGCGATGCTTGCCTGCCACCAGCAGAACCACGCGCGCGCCCATCGCCATCGCCTGCGCCAGACCGTTGACCAGCCTTGCGTGCGCGGCATCCAGCCCGTGGCCGTGAAGGTCGATGGTCACATCCGGCTCGATACTGCCGCGTGACAGCTTGCGCTCCCACGACGTGTCGAGCCCGTGGCGCGTCAGTGGACGCGGCGCGGCGGAAGGGGTGGGGGCTGGCGCGGGGCGGGGCGCCGGGACGCGGCCTTTGGGTTTGGGCCCGGACAGCGGCGGCTGCGAGGCGGGCGGGGCGGAAACCGGATGATGTTCGCGCAACGCGGGGCGCGAATGGATCGGCGTGACCGTGTCTGTCACGCGCTTCCACAGTGCCGCCTCTTCGGGCGTCAGTCCGCGCGGGGGCCTCATCGCCCGGTCAGCCGCGCAACCGTTCCCCTTGGCAGCAGCAGCAGCGCCCGTCCGTGCGCGCTCATCCCGCCCGCGACGGTCTTTGCGCGTTCGCCCGCGCCCCAGAATGTATCGAAACGGTTGGCGCCCTTGATCGCGCCGCCGGTGTCCTGCGCCACCCAAAGCCCGTCCGCCTCCGGGTTGTCCATGCCTTCCAGCAGCACCGGCGCGCCCAGCGGGACGAAAGCCGGATCGGCGGCGACGCTTACCGAGCCGCGCACCGGAACGCCCAGCGCGCCCAGCGGCCCGTCACCGTCCAGTTCGCGGAAGAATACCCAGCTGGCGTTCTCGTCCATCAGGGCGCGGCCTTCCGCCGGGTGATCGCGCAGGTACTGGACGATTCCCTGCATCGATGCCGGATACTCTCCCGGCCCGTCGCCGAACAGGCCGCGCTGGCGCATCAGCGAACCGATGCCGGTATAGGGTTGCCCGTTCTGCCCCGCATAACCGATCCGCATCACCGTGCCGTCGGGCGCGCGCAAGCGGCCCGATCCCTGGATCTGCAGGAAGAAGAAGTCGATCGGGTCTTTCGCCCAGGCAATCTCCAGCCCCTTGCCGGCCAGCGCGCCCGCATCGATCTGCGCGCGCGTGTAATAGGGCACGAAATTGCCGTCGGCATCGTACCGGCCAAGCGGCTGGCGGCCAGAGGCTGTAGGCGGCGCATCGCCCGGCGCCGCGCGCACAAGGTCGGGTGGCAGGCCATAGACGGGAACGTCGTATCCCGGCAGGTGCTGGCGCGATCCGGCGATCTGCGGCTCGAAATAGCCGGTTGCGAAAGCCTTGCCGCTGCCGACCTCTGCGGTTTCGAACCATGTTTCGAAAAAGCGGCGCGCATCCGCCTTCGGCCAGGCGGCCGCGGCGTTGCAGGCGGGCACCCAGTCTGCCGGGCGGGTCAACCCGCTGGCATCGGCGCGGACCGTCAGGCGGGGGCAGCTTTCGATGAAAGAGGACAGCGCGCTGGCTGCCCGATCGCCCCCCGAAGCGCCATTCGCGGACAGGCGGCCTGCCGATGCGTCCGCGTTCGTCGGCGTCCCTATGCGCGCTACGCGCCCGAAGCTGAGGCCGGACAACAGCGGCCCGCGCGATACGCCGGCAAGCGCCGCCGTTGCGGGCGGGGCAGGCGGCGTAACCGGGGCGGGCGGCACGATCCTTGCGCAAGATGAAAGCGCGGCAAGCGCGATGGACGCCGTAAAACACCGCATCGCGCGCTGGCTTTGCACGACCCCACCCCCAACGGCCCGTTCCCTGACGGCCCGTTCCATCATCTAAGGATCAGCCCTCGTCGGTTTCGTCGAGCAGCCAGTCAGGATCTTGCGAGGTAAGATCGCGCGAGAAGGTCCACACGTCGTGCGTCTCGATCGCGTCGTCGAGCGATCCGGCAATGACGTTGCCGTCCTTGTCACGCGTGACAGCGGCGATATCGGCGCGGAACCGCACGGTTATGCGCGCGGTCGGCGCGTCGAAGTCGGCGCCGGTAATCGTCGCTTCCTCTATGCGGATCAGGCGGTTATCGACCGTCTCTCCCGCTTCCACGCGCGCATCGATGGCGGAGGCGAAGCTTTCATAGACGTCCGAATCGCAAAGCTGGGCCAGTTCTTCCTTGTCGCCGCGCCAGAACGCTTCCAGCACCATGCCGTATGCGCCGCGCGCACCCACCAGGAACAGGCCCACATCGAAGCGCCGGTCTGCCGCAACGATCGCGCGGATGCCGTTTTCGGCGCCGGGTATAAGGCCGGGCCGCTCCAACTCTCCCGCATCGCGCGGGCGGGCGGAAGTCTGTGATTTTTCATTGATCTTCGGCATGGCGGGGCGGGCCGCGCGCGACGGGTCGGTCTGTTCCACACGCCCGCGCAACGGATCCTCGTTCTGTTCGGGGCGCCGCCCGAGAACAGAGTACAGCCGCAGCCCCAGAAAGGCCGCGATCATCGCCAGGATCACAATCTCAACAATCACGTCTACTATCCCGTTTCGCGGCCCTCTCCGATAGGCGGAGCGCCGCACCAGTCCACCGTGCCTTAAATAGGTACGAAACTCAAATGAACAACGCGTGCACGGCGGCCGGGTGCCATCGCGGGACGAAAAAAGTTGCAGTTGCGTGTCGTGCGCGTCACGCTTCGGCCGCTTGCAGCCGCCGTTCGGCAAGGCACGCGGCGCATCGCGCGCCGCGGCGCGATTGCCGCGCCGTTTCCATGGTGCTAGGCGGCGCGCGAACCGTTCACTTCGCACGATACGAAAGCAGACAGACATCATGGCCGACGAAGGCAACATCATTTCCGACCTGAACATCGACGGCGCGCAGCCCAACGGCGAAGATACCGGCCCGGCGGTGGGCGTGATCGCGCAGTACGTGAAAGACCTTTCGGTCGAAAACCCGAATGCGCCCGCCAGCTACCAGTGGCAGAGCCAGCCGGAAATCGGCGTGGAATTCAACATCGCCGCCAATGCCGTGGGCGACGACGCGCACGAGATCGAACTGAAGGTGAAGATCAACGCGAAGGCGCCCGAAGGCACGCAGTTCATCGTCGAGCTGTCCTATTGCGGGTTGATCGGCATGCGCAACGTGCCGGAAGACCAGGCGCACGCGTTCCTTTATGCCGAAGGCCCGCGCATCCTGTTCCCCTTCGCCCGCCGGGTGATCGCCGATGCCGTGCGCGATGCCGGTTATCCGCCGCTGATGCTTGAGCCGATCGACTTCACCGGCCTTTACATGCAGCAGCTGGCCCAGCGCCAGGCTGAGGAAGGCGCTGCCGGCGAAACCCCGGCAGGCAACGCCTGACCGCAAGGTTGCAGGGCCGCCGCCGGCGCTGACGGGGGAGTGCGCGCATGAGTTCGCTCGTCCGCAACGTGGGCACCATCGGCGGCCTTACCGCGCTGAGCCGCGTGTTCGGCTTCGTGCGCGACATGCTGCTGGCGCGCGTGCTGGGCGCGGGGCTGGCGGCGGACGCGTTCCAGCTCGCCTTCATCCTGCCAAACACGTTCCGCCGCCTGTTCGCCGAAGGCGCGTTCAGCGTGGCCTTCGTGCCGATGTATTCGCGCGCGCTGCATGGCGAGGGTGGCGAGGAAGAGGCGGAACGCTTCGCGGACGATGTGCTTTCGGTCTTCGTCTGGGTGCTGCTGGCCTTCAGCGCGCTGGCGATGATCGCGATGCCGGGCATCGTCTGGCTGCTGGCGCACGAATACGCCAGCGTTCCGGGCAAGTTCGAACTGTCGGTCCTGCTCAGCCGGATCACGTTTCCCTATCTTGGCTTCATCAGCCTTGTCGCGATGCTGTCGGGCGTGCTCAACGCGCGTTCGCGCTTCGGACCGGGGGCGTTCGCGCCGGTGCTGCTCAACATCGTGCTGATCAGCGGGATCGTTGCCGGGTGGTGGCTGCGCGGGAAAAGCGGCGACGATCGCGTCGTCGCGCTGGCGCTGGCGGTCGCGGTCAGCATCGCGGGCCTTGCGCAGTTCCTCTACCTTTGGTGGGCGGCGCGAAAGGACGGCGTGAAGCTGAAAGTCACGCTGCCCCGGATGACGCCCGAAGTGCGCAAGCTGGGCATGCTGATCCTGCCCGCCACGTTCGGCGCGGGAATCTACCAGGTCAGCCAGTTCGTCGACACGTTCTTCGCCACCAGCCTGCCGCAGGGTTCGCTCACCCTGCTCAAACTGGCGGACCGGCTGAACCAGATGCCGCTGGGCATCGTTGGCATCGCGCTGGGCACCGCGATCCTGCCGATGCTTTCGCGCCATATTCAGCTTGACGACACGGCCGAAGCGCAGCGCCTGCAATCGAACGCGTTCGAAATGGCGACGCTGCTGACGCTGCCCGCCGCCGCCGCGCTGGCGGTCTGCGCGCCCGCTTTTACCGCGGCCTTCTTCGTGGGCGGCAAGTTCACCGCCAGCGACGGGGCGACGATGGCGAACATCGTGGTCGCGCTGGTCGCGGGGCTGCCCGCATACGTGATCGTCAAGATCCTGAACCCCGGCTTCTTCGCGCGTGAGGATACGCGCACGCCGGTATGGACCGCGCTGGCCGCGCTGATCTTCAATATCGCGGTGAACCTTGTGGTGGTGCGCCGCTTCGGCATCGTGGGACTAGCCGGCGCGACAGCGGCATCGGCCAGCCTCAACTGCGTGTTGCTCTACACCATCCTGCACAGGCGCGGCTGGTTCCACTTTACCGCGAAACTTGCGGGCCGGATCGCGCGCCAGCTTGTCGCGGTGGCGGCGATGACGGTGCTGCTGTGGTTCCTGATGCCGCTGATGGCCGGGCACTATCACGGCAACGCGCTGGAGCGCGTGTGGTCGCTGGCCGTGCTGGTTCTGGCGGGCGCGGGGGTGTTCTTCGCCGTTGCCTGGCTGGTCGGCGCGCTCGACAAGGATCTGATCGCGCAATTGCGCCGCCGCCGCCCGGCGAAAGCGCCTGCTTCTGCCGGGCCGGGCGATGAACCGGGCAGTTGAGGCTTTCCTTGCGCGTTTCATGTGGTATGCGCGCTTCGCTATGGAACAAGGCACTAACCGTCAGAGCCGGAAGGCGTGCGTGAAGCACGTTTTGCGCGGCCGGGCGGCCTGGCGATGGCACAGGCCCGCCATTTGACCTTGCGCGCCGCCTGCACGGGCCGGCGCGAACCTTTGCACGTTTCCATTCCAGATTAGATGAAGGACCACGCCATGCGCGTCGTTTCCGGTATCCAGCCCACGGGCAACCTCCACCTTGGCAACTATCTTGGCGCCATCCGCAACTGGGTGCGGATGCAGGACGAGATGGAGGAGGCCAATCGCGCTCAAGCAGCCGCAGGCGGTAGCGCGGAAAAGAACCAATGCCTGTTCTTCCTTGCCGATCTGCACGCCATCTCCATGCCGCACGTCCCGGCTGACCTTTCCGCCGGAACGCTTGAGATGACGGCGGCACTGGTCGCCTGCGGGATCGATCCCGCCCGGTCGATCCTGTTCAACCAGGCGCAGGTTCCCGCCCATGCCGAACTGCAATGGCTGCTGGGCGGCACCGCGCGGATGGGCTGGCTGAACCGCATGACGCAGTGGAAGGACAAGGCGGGCAAGAACCGAGAGGGCCAGTCTGTCGCGCTGTTCACCTATCCGGTGCTTCAGGCGGCGGACGTGCTGCTTTACCAGGCGACCCACGTGCCCGTGGGCGAGGACCAGAAGCAACACCTGGAACTGGCGCGCGACATCGCGCAGAAGTTCAACAACGATTTCTGCGCGGAAGATGCGCCGGTCTTCACCCTGCCCGACCCGATCATCCCGCCTGAAGCCGCCCGGATCATGAGCCTGCGCGACGGTTCGGCCAAGATGAGCAAGTCCGATCCTTCGGAAGCGAGCCGGATCAACCTTGCCGACGATGCCGATGCGATCATGCAGAAGATCCGCAAGGCCAGGACCGATCCCGAGCCGTTGCCGTCCGAGAAGGCGGGGCTGGAAGGCCGGGCCGAGGCGGCGAACCTTGTCGGCATCTATGCGGCGATGGCGGGCGTTACGGTGGAGGAAGTGCTGGGCCAGTTCGGCGGGCAGGGCTTTGGCGCGTTCAAGCCCGCGCTGGGCGAGCTGCTGGTCGAAACGCTGGACCCGATCGCCACGCGATTCCGCGAGTTGCGCGCCGATCGCGAGGCGCTGGACGCGATCCTGGCACGCGGCGCGGCAAGGGCGCGCGAAATGGCCGGGCCAACGCTGGATGCGACATATCGGGCATTGGGGCTGGTGCGCGGTTAGGCGCCGGGGGAATTCCATCCAGGCGGGCCTGCGAACGGCACTTTTGCGAGTTTCCGATGCTCACGTACTCGAAAGTATGCTGCGCTTCGGGTCTCGCAAGAGCACCATTCCCGGCTGCGCGTGAACTTGAATCGCCACAGGCCCTAACCCATTGAGGTTGCGACAATGTCGTAAAACCATTCAACGCGCATTCAGCACCTTCCGTCCAGACTGCGGGCAAGATAGAACAGATGTGTGCCCGGCCGCTCCGGTTGCCGGCACGCAGCTACGGAGTTGCCCTCGCATGACCAGTTTTCGTACCCGCCTGATCGGACTCGCCGCCGCACCGCTTCTGATTGCAGGGCTGGGCGGCTGCGCGCAGAACTTCAACGCGCAGGTGCAACGCTTCCAGCACGAACTGCCTGCCCCGGCGGGCCAGACATTCGCCGTTGTCCCGGAAGACCTGGCGAATCGCGGCGGGCTTGAGTTCGCGCAGTATGCGAACGACGTGTCGGAAGAGATGACCAAGCTCGGCTATGTCCAGGGTACGCCTGAAACCGCCGACCTTATCGTTCATTTCGGATATGGCGTGGACAACGGGCGCGACCGGGTCCGCACCACCGGGCCGGGATACGATCCGTTCTGGAGCCCGTGGTACCGTCCCTATGGCTATTGGGGCAGCCCCGGATTCTATCGCCACGGCGCGTGGGGATATGGCTGGTACGATCCCTGGTTCTGGGGTTCGGGTTTCAACGACGTTGACGTGATCACCGTCTATACCAGCAAGATCGATCTCAAGATCGACCGCCGCACCGATGGCAAGCGCGTGTTCGAAGGCAATGCCGAAGCGGCCTCGCGCTCGAACGACCTGACCTATCTGGTGCCCAACCTTGTCGATGCGATGTTCACCGGCTTCCCCGGCAATTCCGGCAAGACGGTGCGGATAACCGTCGCGCCTGAAAAGAAGGGCAACTAGTGGTCCGATTCTGACATTTGTATCCCTGCCGGCCGGGTGGCGACAAATGTCAGAATCTTTTCGGACCACTAGCAACATTATGATTCTAGTGGATTTTTCGATTTTGACATTTGCAACCTCGCTATCCGGCTGGGGGGAAGCAAATGTCAAAATCAATCCACTAGGCAGGGTTTCAGCCCATGCGGGGCTTGTTGAGTTGCTGTACGGGGCCGAGTCGCTGACCGGGGCTCAGTCGCTGAACGGGGCGACGAAGCCGCCGGTCGAACCGAAGCCGCCTTCGCCGCGCTCGGTTTCGTCCAGGTCGTCCACTTCCAGCCACGCCGCGCGCGTTACCGGCGCCAGCACGATCTGCGCGATGCGATCGCCGCGCCGGATATCGAACGCGTCGGCGCCGTGGTTGATAAGGATCACCTTCAACTCGCCGCGATAGTCCGAATCGATCGTCCCCGGCGTGTTCGGCACGGTGATCCCGTGCTTCAGCGCAAGGCCCGAACGGGGGCGCACCTGCACTTCGAAACCCGGCGGGATGGCAAGCGCAAGGCCGGTGGCTACCGGGTGGCGCGCGCCCGGCGCAAGCGTCACGTCTTCGGCGGAGACCACGTCCATCCCCGCCGCGCCATCGGTGGCATAGGCGGGCAACGGCAGGTCGTCATTGCCGGAAAGGCGCTTGACCGGGACGGGAACGGGCTGGGCATGGTGCATTGATCTGGCTTTCGGCAAGGGCTGCGGACCGGCCCATGCCTGTGCCCTTACTTCTTAGGCGTTTCAAGCGGCCCGATAGCTTTCGCGATACGTTCGACCAGAGCCATCGCCACTTCGTCCTTGGGCATTTCGGGCAGGTCTTCCACGCCTTCCTCGGTAACGATGTGAACGGCGTTCACGTCGCCGCCCATCACGCTCTTGTCCTTGCCGCCCGACACGTCGTTGGCAACGATCCAGTCGGCCCCCTTGCTGCGCAGCTTGGACTGTGCGTACTTGATGACGTTGTCGGTTTCGGCTGCGAAACCCACCAGCAGCCTGGGCCGCTGCCGCCCGGTGCCGACCGTGGCGAGAATGTCGGGATTCTCCTCCAGCATCAGCACCGGAGGGGCTGACCCACGCTTCTTGATCTTCTCTCCCGACATCTCCTTGCTGCGCCAGTCGGCCACGGCCGCCACGAAGATGCCGATGTCGGCGGGCAGGGCGGCCTTCACGGCCTCTGCCATTTCGCGCGCACTCTCTATGTCGATTCGGTCCACCCCCGGCGGCGTGCGCAGCGCGACGGGGCCGGAAACCAGCGTAACGCGCGCCCCAAGGCGCGCCGCGGCGGCAGCAATCGCATAGCCCTGCTTCCCGCTCGACCGGTTGGCGATATAGCGCACAGGGTCAATCGCTTCGAAGGTCGGTCCGGCGGTCACCAGCACATGCCGGCCCGTCAGCGGGCCTGGGCCTTTGGGCAGGGGCGCGTATTCCGGCGGCGCATCGTATCCCGCCGGTGCACCGGTGCCGTCCTCGCCCTCGAACGGCTGCGGCGCCGCGCCCTCGTCCCCGGAAACGAGGTGGTTGATCGCGTGGCGATCGGTCGGCGGGGCGGACTTGGCCTTGCCCTTCCTGGCAAGGATCGGCCCGCTGGCGTCGGCATCGGCGGCCGGTTGCGGATCGGTGGCCGGCACGGGCAGTTCCACCGGGTCTGCATCCACCTCTTCCCAGACAGCGCCGCCTTCCTCGTCCGCGCGCGGCGTGCGGCGCGGAATGATCATCGAAAGCAGGCCGCCAAAGCGCCCGCTGGCGCCGTCGCCGCCGTCCGGATCGCCCTCTCCGCCGAACGGCGTGAGCGGATCGACCACGTTGAGAGGCGGCGGCAGCGCGGCCAGCCCCTCTTCCACGAACTGGCTGATCGCCGCCAGGATCGCGGATGGTTCGGGCAGGCGGCCCGGCCCGTATTCGCCGCAGGCCATCGGCCCTTCGTCCGGGTCGAGCACGCCGATGCCGTCCGCGCGCAACTGTTCGACATTGCGCTGCGTTGCCGGGTGCAGCCACATCCGCACGTTCATGGCCGGAATGGCCAGCACCGGCTTGTCGGTGGCCAGCAGCAGGGTGGTGGCAAGATCGTCCGCTATCCCGCCCGCCATCTTGGCCATGAGATCGGCGGTCGCCGGGCAGACGACAACCATGTCGGCTTTGCGCGACAGCTCTATATGGCCCATCTCGACCTCGTCCTTGAGGTCCCACAGCGTGGTGTGGACGGGATTGCCGGAAAGCGCGGCCAGCGTCATCGGCGTTACGAAATGCTGGCCGCCCGCGGTCAGCACGCACGTCACATCGCCGCCTGCTTTCCGGATCAGGCGGATGAGCTCGCAGCTCTTGTAGGCGGCAATTCCGCCGCCCACGATCAACAGGATACGTTTGTCCCTCATCGTTTCGGCCTTGTGCATTGCCATGCTTTGGTTAGCAATCCTTTGCCGAAGCCGGGCCGAAACGGCCCCTGCAACCAAAACTCCGAGGGGGAGCAATACCTTATGCGCCTGATTCTTACCGCACTGGTCTTTCTGGCCGGGCTGTTCGACCTGATGATTGCGGCAACTTTCCTGTTCGATCCGCAATCGGGGGGCGCACAACTGGGCGTGGGGGCGCTCGGCGCGCTGGGCACGTCAACGATTCGGGCGGACTTCACATCGTTCTTCGCAATCGCCGCGTTCTGCATGATGTGGGGCGCATGGCGCCGCAATGCGGACCTGCTGCTGGTGCCCGCGCTGCTGTTCGGCGCGTCGTTCACGGGCCGCGTGATAGACCTTCTCATAAGCGGTCCCTATCCGGGCTTTTCCGCGCCGATGCTGATCGAGGCGGGGCACGTGGTGCTGATGCTGGCCGCATGGCGGATGCTGCCGCACCACACGGTCCACGAAGTGATAGACGAGATCAACAACGGCTGAATCGGGGGCGCCCGGCGCGCGGCCGCAGGTCAGGCCGCGGCGGCGCGCCTTTGGCGAAGGCGGTCGAACAGGCGCAGCACCGCGCGCTGCGCCGGCCGTTCGAACAGGGCGTGGCTGGCAAAGCCCGCCATGATGCTGCACGCGATGAAGAACACCAGGAAGCCGGTCCGCCCCGCCGCCGCCTGGACGCCGGGAATCGCCAGCACCAGCAGCAGTTGCAGCGGAAAGTGCCACAGGTAGATGCCATAGGACGCATCGCCCAGCCGCTTGCCAAAGCGCATCACGCGGCGCGTGTCGGCAAGGTCCACCGCCACGGCCAGCGCCAGAACCGCGAATGTCGCCGCGCCGGTCGCCAGTTCTTCCGATCGCCAGAAAGTCCATGCCGCCCACGCGGCCAGCGCCAGACCGGGGGCGGCCGCAACCAGCCGCGCCGGTGTGGCGATATCTTTCAGCGCAAGCGCATAAACCCCGGCGCCGCCAAAGAAATAGGCGATGCATGACAGCACCGTCTCGTTCGGGGCGCCGGCCAGCACCAGCGTCATCGTGGTCGCCGCCAGCAACCCTGCAACCGTGCCGGGCGCGCGCCGCAGCACCGGCAGCAACAGCCAGAACGCGGCATAGGCGACGATCTCGGTCGAAAGCGACCATGCCGGCCCGTTGAACGACTGGTTCTGCTGGAATCCCCAGTATTGCGCCAGGAACAGGTTCAGCACGAAGTGCCGCGCATCGTTCCACGCATAGATGAAATAATGGCCGTTGCGCACCAGATAGCCTGCCTGGAACAGCGCGACGATGCACAGCGTCAGCAGGTGCAGCGGCCAGAGCCGGGCGATGCGCGCGGGCCAGAACCGCGACCGGCTGTGCGGATCGGCAAGATAGACGTGCGCGAAGACGAATCCCGATACCGCCCAGAAATACTGCACGGCGACATGGCCGTGGTCGTAAAGCAGCGCGAAGGGGCGGTGCAGCGGCTCAACCCCGGCGCGGTTCACCTGGAAACCGTAGGGCACGATGTCGGGCACGAAGAAGTGCTGGTAATGCCAGAACAGCACCGCCACCGCCGCCAGCATGCGTGTAAGGTCAAGCGTGTCGAAATGCCGCTTTTCAAGCCGCAGGACGCGCGGCGGTGTCACCCGAAGAGGCCCGCCAGCACGCTGAAGACCACCACCGCGGCCCCGGCCAGCGCGGCGAAAACGTAGCCCATCGGCGCGCCGATGCCCTTGCCGCCTTCCCACATCAGCTCGATCTTCGGCAGCGGCGGCGGTTCGGGCGCGCCGCCCTTGGCCGGGAACATCTCTTCCACCCGGCGCACCAGCGCGGGCAGGCGCATCAGCGTTTCGGTATCGTCCTTGATCCGCTGCGCAATCGCCGCTTCGGGGCCAAGTTCGTCGCGAATCCAGTTCCGCACGAAGGGCGCGGCGGTATCCCACATGTTGATTTCGGGATCGAGCTGCGTGGCGATGCCTTCGACCATCACCATCGTCTTTTGCAGCAGCAGCAGGTGCGGCTGGGTCTGCATGTCGAAATCGCGGGTGATGGCGAACAGCCCGTCAAGCATCTGGCCGACCGACAGTTCGCTTACCGGCTTGCCGCGCATCGGCTCTCCCACCGCGCGCAGGGCGGTCGCGAATTCGTCGACCGAATGATAGCTGGGCACGTATTGCGCCTCGAAATGGATTTCCGCCACGCGGCGATAGTTGCCCGTGGTCAGCCCATAAAGGATTTCGGCGAGCCACTGGCGCGCGCGCCGGTCAATCCGCCCCATGATGCCAAAGTCGATCGCGGCAATCGTGCCGTCAGGTTCCACGAACAGGTTGCCCTGGTGCATGTCGGCATGGAAATAGCCGCCGCTGATCGCCTGCGTCAGGAAGGCGAGCACCAGCCGGCTGGCCAGTTCCTTGCGATCGTGCCCGGCGGCCACGATCTCGTCCGTCTTGCTGATCTTGATGCCGTCGATCCAGTCGAGCGTCATCACCTTGCCGTTGGTGCGGTCCCAGTCGATAGAGGGGATGCGATAGCCTTCGAAGGCGCTCATCCCTTCCGACAGTTCCGATGCCGAAGCGGCTTCGCGCCGCAGGTCCAGTTCGCGCAGGGTCCAGCGTTTGAAATTGGCGATGGTCAGGCGCGGGCGCAGCCGTGAGGCTTCCCCGCCGAAGGCCTCAAGGTGCGCGGCGGCCCATTCGTAGGTGTCGATATCGCGCGCGAATTTCTCGCGGATGCCGGGGCGCAGCACCTTTACCGCCACCTTGCGCCCGTCGGTCGTGACCGCGCGGTGGACCTGCGCGATGGACGCGGCGCCGACCGGTTCGGGATCGATTTCGGAAAACAGCGCATCGACCGGCTTGCCGAAGGTCGATTCGATTTCGTGCCGGATCGCGTCGAACGAAACGGGGGGCAACTGGTCCTGCAAGGTCAGCAGGTTGTGGACCGCGTCCTCTCCCACGATGTCGGGCCGGGTCGCCAGCGTCTGCCCCAGCTTGATCGCGGCGGGGCCGATTGCGCGGAAGGCGCCGGCATAGTCCGGGTCTTTCGGCTGGATCGTGCCGAACCGCGCGATCCGGCACAGGCGGCGAACCTGCGGCGGGGTATTCGGGCTCTGCTCAAGCGGGCGCAGCGCGCCGTGCCGCGCCAGAACGCGACCCCAGCCGAGAAGGCGGCGGATGTGGGTTGCGGGTCTAGCCAAGGCGCCAGGCTTCCTGTCAGACCTTCCAGCCGGAATGGATCGCGACCAGCCCGCCCATGATCGGCTCCACCCTGGTATGACGGAATCCCGCCGCGCGGATCATCGCTTCGAAGTCCTTCATCTTGGGGAAGCGGCGGATCGATTCGATCAGGTAGCGATAGGAATCCGCGTCCCCGGCGATGGCCTCTCCGATCTTGGGCACCAGTTTGTGCGAATAGGCATCATAGACTTCGGCGAAGCCCGGCCATTCTGTGGTGGAGAATTCCAGACAGAAGAACCGCCCGCCGCGCTTCAGCACGCGATGGGCTTCGGCCAGCGCACGGTCGATTCGCGTCACGTTGCGGATGCCGAAGGCGATGGTATAGGCATCGAAGGTCTTGTCGGGGAACGAAAGCTCTTCCGCGTTCTGGCATGACCATACCAGCCCGTCGATCCCGCGCTTGCCCGCGCGTTCAAGCCCCACGTCCAGCATGTCCTGGTTGATGTCCGACACGGTGATGCGCGCGCCGCGTTCGGCCATGCGGAAGGCGATGTCGCCGGTGCCGCCCGCCATGTCGAGGATATCTTCGCCCTCGCGCGGCTTCACGCGGCGCACGAAGCGGTCTTTCCATAAACGGTGCATACCGCCCGACATGGCATCGTTCATGATGTCGTATTTCTTCGCGACGCCCGAAAACACCGCGCCCACGCGCCTGGTCTTTTCGTCAGGCGAGACTTCCTCGTAGCCGAAGGAAACCGTGTCTGCGTCGTTCGTGCCGGGGCTGCTCATGGCCAAGCGCTTTAGTCAGGAATTGCCGATACGGCAAAGGGTGATAAGGCTTCGCCCGAAATGCCCGAACTTCCCGAAGTAGAAACCACCGTGCGCGGCCTTGCCGGCGTGCTTCAGGACGCGCGCATCACGCGCGTCGCGGTGAACCGGCCGGACTTGCGCCGCGCCTTCCCGCCCGATCTTGCCCAGGCGCTTACCGGCGCGCGCGTGACGGGGCTTGGCCGCCGCGCGAAATACGGGCTGGTCCACACCGATCGCGACCGGACGATGGTGTTCCATCTGGGGATGAGCGGGCGCTGGCGGATCGATCCGGGGGAAACCGGCAAGCACGACCACCTCGTGCTGGAAACCGATGCGGGGCACGTGCTGGCGTTGAACGACGCGCGGCGCTTCGGTTCGGTCGATCTGGTCGATACCGCCGAACTCGACACCTGGGGGCCGTTCGCCGCGCTGGGGCCGGAACCGCTGGGCGAGGCGTTCAACGCCGCCGCGCTGGCGCACGCTCTTTCCGGGCGCAGCGCGGCGATCAAGCTGATGCTGCTGGACCAGCGGATCGTTGCCGGGCTGGGCAACATCTATGTCTGCGAAGGGCTTAACCGCGCGCGCATCGCCCCCGCGAAGGCGGCAGGGCGCGTCTCTCGGCAGGCGCTGGCGCGATTGGTGCCCGCGATCAAGGACGTTCTGGCAGAAGCGATCGCGGCAGGCGGATCGACGCTGCGCGACTATGCCCGGCCCGATGGCGAGCTTGGCTATTTCGCGAAGGACTGGCGCGTCTATGGGCGCGAGGGTGAGCCATGCCCCTGCGGCGGCACCGTAGAGCGCGTGGTGCAGGGCGGCCGCTCCACCTTCTTCTGCCGCAAGTGCCAGAGGTGATCGGCAGCCGGCCGGACGTCTCGCGATGGCTCACCCCGCTGCGACTAACAAGGCCTGCGGCTTGGCAAGTTTCGCTCCACTCCCGCATGCGAGAGGGCGTGGGGGTGGGCATTTGACCGTGCGCAATGTTCCATCCGGCCCAAGGCGCAAGGGTATCCGCATGGCAGGATGGAGATGTGCGTCATGGGCAGCAAGCCAGCGCAAAGCGTGATCGTTATCGGCGCCGGTCCGGCGGGGCTGGCTTTCGCGCGGCGACTGGCGGGCAGCGGCATTCACGTGACGCTGATCGAGCGGCAGGGGTTGGGCGCCATTGCCGAACCTGCGGCAGACGGGCGGGAAATCGCGCTGACCGGCAAATCGGTGAACCTGCTGCGCGAAATGGGCGTGTGGCCCGCGATCGAGGCGGGCGAGGCATGGCCGCTTGCCGGAGCGCGCGTGCTCGACGGTGGATCGCCGTTCGCGCTGGCGATCGATCCGGCGGGCAAGGGCGATGCGCCGCTTGGCACGCTGGTGCCGAACCACGTGATCCGCCGCGCGCTCCATGCCTCCATTGCCGATGCACCCCATGTCGAACTGGTTGCCGGAGCCACGGTGGAACGTGTGGAGACCAGTCGCCATGAAGCGCGCGTGCGTTTGGCGGACGGGCGCGAATTTGCTGCCGATTGCCTTGTCGCGGCGGATTCGCGCTTTTCCGAAACGCGCAAGCGGCTGGGCATCGGCGCCGAAGTGATCCCGGTGGGGAAATCCATGCTGCTCGCACGCGTGCGGCATGAAAAACCGCACGATTCGCTCGCCACCGAATGGTTTGATCGCGGCCAGACGGTTGCCATGCTGCCGCTCGGCCCGAACGAATCGGGTGCGGTGCTGACGCTTCCGCCCGAACGCGCAAAGGCGATTGCGGCGCTTTCGCGCGCTGAACTGGGCGCCGAACTGACGCGCCGAACAAGGCAGCGCTGGGGCGCGATGGAGGCGCTGACGGACGCATACGTCTATCCTCTCGCCATCACGCTGGCGCATCGTTTCGCCGCCCGCCGCGCCGCGCTGATCGGCGATGCGGCGGTGGGGATGCACCCGGTTACCGCGCACGGCTTCAACTTCGGGCTGCTTGGCGCGGTGCGGCTGGCCGACGCGATGCGCGATGCGCGCGATATCGGCGATTCGCGCCTGCTGGTCCGCTGGGCGGTGCGCCACCGCGCGGCCGTGTTGCCGCTCTACCTCGCAACGCGCGCGCTGGTCGGCCTCTATACCGACGACCGCCTTCCCGCGCGCGTCGCGCGGCGCGCGGTTCTGCGGCTCGGCGCCCTGCCGCCGGTGCGAAAAGGCATGGCCGCACTGCTCGCGCAGGGGCGCTGAAGCCTGCGGCCTGCATGGCCGGGCAAGTTGCGGCGGAAGATCGGGAAGTTGGAGCGGGTAGCGGGAATCGAACCCGCCTAGCTAGCTTGGAAGGCTAGAGCATTACCACTATGCTATACCCGCCCGCTCGCGCCGCGCTTGCCACGGCAATCGCGCCTTCGTCAACGCGGATTTACGCGCTTTGCGACAATTCGATGATCCGCTGCCGGACGAGGGGGAGCTGGTCGTTGCCGAAATACATGTGCTCTGCGCCCACGAAGATGGTTGGCGAACCGAATGCGCCGCGCGCAATCGCTTCGTCGGTATTGGCGCGCAGACGGTCTTTGACCGGCTGGCTGCCCGCCGCTTCGGCCAGCGCCGCGCCGTCCAGCCCGGCTCCGTTGGCGACAGCCGCCAGCACGGCGGGATCGTCAATATCGCGCGCATCGGTGAAATAGGCGGCGAAAGCGGCGCTGGCGAACGCGAACAGCGCATCCTGCCGGTCTTCCAGCGCGCAGCAGAAGCGCATCGCCGCAACGGATTTTACCGGATGATGCGGTGAGGGGAAGTTCATCGGCACGCCCGCCAGCCGCGCCCATTCCTTCAGCCAGCCGAAACTGCGCTTCATCGCTTTCTGTTCGGGATCGGCGCGCATTTCGTAAACGCGCGGGTTCACCGCGTTGAACACGCCGCCGACCAGGAACGGGCGCCAGCGCACCGCCGCGCCGGTTTCGACAAGGATCGGCTGGATGTTGTTGAAGGCAAGGCACGTCCAGGGCGAGGAGAGGTCGAAGAAGAAGTCCACCGGAACGCTCATTTCGTGTCCTCCCTTATGCCGAACAGCGTGCGCCGCGCTTCGGCATCGTCCTGCGGGCGGCGGTTGATCCGGTCCGCGCCCACGTCCATCCCCCGCCGCAGGGCGGGGCGCTGCTTCAGCGTTTCGTACCATGCCTTGAGGTGCGGAAAGTCGGACAGCGGGATGCCTTGCGCGCGCCATGTGCGAATCCACGGAAAGCAGGCCATGTCGGCGATCGTGTATTCACCGGCAGCGATGAACGTGCGGCCCTCCAGCCGCTTGTCGAGCACGCCATAAAGCCGCAGTGTTTCCCGCCGGTAGCGGTCGGTGGGATAGGCCAGCCGATCCGGCGCATAGAGCGCGAAGTGGCCGTGCTGGCCCAGCATCGGACCAAGGTTGGCAACCTGCCACGTCAGCCATTCCAGCGTCTCGGTCCGGCCGCGCAGGTCGGCGGGCAGGAAGCGCCCGGTCTTTTCCGCAAGGTAGATAAGGATCGCGCCCGTTTCGAACACGGAGAGCGCCGTGCCACCGTCTGCCGGGGCGCCGTCCGCCGGATCGGTATCGACGATGGCAGGGATGCGGTTGTTCGGGCTGATCGCCAGAAATTCGGGGGCGAACTGTTCCCCCTTGCCGATATCCACCCAGTGCACCCGGTACGGCAGGCCGCACTCTTCCAGCATGATCGACACTTTCCAGCCGTTGGGCGTGGGTGCCGTGTAAAGCTCTATCATCGCGCGTCTTCTCCCGCGCCCAGTGGTGCATGGAACGCACGCGGCGGGCAAGCCCGGCGTTGGACCTGCCCCTTTACCGCGCGGCAATTTTTGTTATAGGGCATAGCGAAATTTCGGAGGATGCCATGACCGACAAGCCCATCGCGCGCGCGGCGCTCAACCGTTTCCTTTCGCCGCGCTCGGTCGCGGTCGTCGGCGCGTCGGACAAGCCCGGCGCGCTGGGTGCGACGCTGCTTTCCAACCTTGAGAAGAACGGCTTTTCGGGCGAGATCTATCCGATCAACCCGAAGCGGGACGAGATCGGCGGACGCAAGTGCCTGCCATCGGTCGATGCGCTGCCCGAAGGGGTGGACGTGGCCGTACTGGCGATCCCGCGCGCGGGCGTGCTGGATGCGGTGAAGGGGCTGGCCGCGCGCAAGGCGGGCGGGGTGGTGATCTTCTCCGCCGGATTTGCCGAAGGCGGCGATGAAGGTCTGGCCGAACAGCGCGAAATCGCGCGGATCGCGGCAGATGCGGGCATGGTGGTGGAAGGGCCGAACTGCCTGGGCATGGTCAACTATGTGGACCGTGTGCCGCTGACGTTCGTGGAAACGATGTGCACGCCGCCGGGCGAGCGGCGCGGCATCGGGGTTGTCTCGCAATCGGGCGCGATGGCCGCCGTTCTCGCGACGATGCTGCTCGCGCGCGATCTGGGCGTTTCCTACACCGTGTCCACCGGCAACGAAGCGGCGAGCGGGGTCGAGGATTACGTCGACTGGATGGTCGATGACCCCAATACCCACGTTATCGCCATGCTGGTCGAACAGTTTCGCAAGCCGCAGGCGTTTCTGGCCGCCGCGCGCCGCGCCGCAGCGGCGGGCAAGCCGGTTGTGCTGCTCCATCCCGGCAAGTCGAGCGCGGCGCGCGAATCGGCGGCGACGCATACCGGGGCGATGGCGGGCGATTACAAGCTGATGCGCGCGATGGTTTCCCGCGCGGGCGTGATCTTTGCAGAGACGCTGGAAGAACTGGGCGACATCGCGGAAATCGCCGCGCGCGTTCCCGCGCTGCCTTCGGGCAGCACCGCCGTTCTGGGCGAATCGGGCGCGTTCAAGGCGCTGACGCTGGACCTGGCGGAAGAGCTGGACCTGCCGCTGGCCGACCTGAACGACGATAATGCGCCAGACCTGCGCGCCGCGCTGCCGCCGTTCGTGCCGGTTTCCAACCCGCTCGACATCACGGCGCAGGGATTGTCGGAACCGGCGATCTACACCCGCACGCTGGACGCGCTGCTGGCGGACGACAGGGTGGGAACGGTGATTGCCGGGATCATCCAGGCCGAACCGATCACGTGCGCGATCAAGTTCCCGCCGATCCTCGCATCGGTGGAAGGCAAGAGCCTGTCCAAGCCGCTGGTTTTCGCGGGGCTGGACGAAGGCGCCGAAGTTCCAGCCGAACGCATCGCCGCGCTGCGCGGGGCGGGCATCCCGTGGTTCCCCACCACCGAACGCGCGCTGCACGCGGTGGCGCGGCTCAGCGCATGGTCTGCGCGCGACAGGGACGCCAACGGGCTCGAACCAACGAAGCTCACCGGTCTGGACGTGGTGAGCGGGGTGATCCCCGAATATCGCGCGAAGGAATTGCTCGCGCCCGCAGGGATCGCTTTCCCGAAGGGGCAGTTCGCGGCCAGCGCGGACGAAGCTGCCGCCGCAGCCGACGCGGTAGGATACCCGGTCGCGATGAAGGCGCAGGCCGCCGCGCTGGGCCACAAGAGCGACGCAGGCGGCGTGCTGCTGAACCTTGCCGATGCAGACGCGGTTCGCACGGCGTTCAGGCAAATCTTCGAAAATGTCGCGGCCTATTCGAAATCGATCCGGCTTGATGGCGTGCTGATCGAAGCGATGGGCAAGCGCGGCATGGAAATGATCGTCGGCGCGAAGAACGATCCTGAATGGGGTCCGGTTATCCTGGCCGGGTTTGGCGGCGTTACCGCTGAAATCCTGCAAGACGTGCGCCTGCTGCCCGCCGACATGACCGAAGCCGGTGTGGTGGCCGAACTGATGAAGCTGAAAAACGCGGCGCTGCTTTCCGGCTATCGCGGCTCCCCCGCGCTGGACGTCGCGGCGCTGGCGAAGCTGATCGTGCGGCTGGGGCAGGTGCTGCGCGCCGAACCCTCGATCCGCGAGATCGACCTCAACCCCGTGATCCTGCATGCCGAGGGTGAAGGCGTGGTCGCGCTCGATGCGCTGATGCTGGTGGATTGAGGCCCGCCTCCCGACGGGCACAGGCCCGCGCCATCGGAACGAAGTGCGGGTTTCGGCATTGGTCGGGTGAAGCCCAACGCGGTTGCGTGGGCTCCGGAAGTCGATCCGCCCAGGCCATGAGGGCCGGGCGCGGGCCGGCCAGTGTGGCTGGCCGCTACGGCTTTCCCTTCCCAATGCGCAGGCTCGCCATGCCAAGAAACCCGCACTTTCACCTCGATTCAGAGAAGGATTGCCTCCAGCATCCGGAAGAGGATCTGGCTACCGGCTCGATCGGCCAATACTACGTCTGCCGCCTGCCCAAGGGGCACGAGGGCGACCATGTCTTCGTTCCGGTGGAAATGGTGATCTACGACTGGGTTCCGGACCAGCCGGCCTATGCCCGCCGCACCGGCTAGGCATGCTGCCCTGGGGTCGTGTCCCCACCCGGCTCTAGTGGCCGGGGAAATCCATCAGCGCGTCCACGGTAACGCCCGCGCCGCGAAGGCGGTCGGCACCGTGGAGGTCCGGCAGGTCAATAACGAACAGCGCGTGATCCACGTTTGCGCCCGCCCGGCGTAACAGCTCGGTTGCGGCCAGCGCGGTGCCGCCGGTGGCGATCAGGTCGTCCACGATAACAACGCGGTGGCCCGGCGGGATCGCCTCGGGATCGACCTCAAGCCTGTCGCGCCCGTATTCGAGCGCATAGTCCACGCCAATGGTTGCGACCGGCAGTTTGCCGGGTTTGCGGACGGGCACGAATCCCACGCCCAGCTTCGCGGCGACGGCCGCACCGAAGATGAATCCGCGTGCTTCCATCCCCGCGACAAGCTGCGCGTTTGCCGCCCGGGCGCGATCGGCAAGGTGGGCGATGCAGGCGGCAAGCCCCTCGCCATGGCTGATCAGCGTGGTCACGTCGCGAAACAGGATGCCCGGCTCCGGAAAGTCCGGCACCGTGCGGACAAAGGCTTTCAGCTCGTCAGGCGTCATCGCGATAGCGTTCCTGTTTGCGGATACGAAAAAGGCCACCGTTTCCGGTGGCCTTGATCGTTTGTGCCCGTTCGGACCGGAGCGATCAATGCTCCTTTTCGGCCCAGATCTGGCGCTTGGCGAGATAGGCCAGGATGGTGGCGAAGAGCAGGAAGCCCAGCACCGTCCAGCCGACCTGGCGACGCTTCACCAGCTTGGGTTCCGCGGTCCACACCAGGAACGCGGCAACGTCCTGCGCTTCCTGGTCCAACGTCGCCTTGGTGCCGTCCGAATAGGTAACGGCATCGTCCACCAGCGGCGGGGGCATCGCGATGTTCAGGTTCGCGAAGTAGGGGTTGAAGTGCAGGCCGTCGGGCGTCTTGGAATCCGGGAACATCTTGAGAAGTTCCTGGCCCTTGTCGTTCTTGTACCCGACCTGATCGGCATAACCGGTCAGCAGCGCGTGCACATAGGATGCGCCGCCATGACGGGCCTTGGTGATCAGCGACAGGTCAGGCGGGCTGCCCTGTCCGCCATAGACGACCGGCGGGAAGTGATCGGTCGGCACACCGTCAACGGTGGTGACCTCGCCCGTCTTCGGATCGTAATGCGGGACCTGATAGGTCTTGGCGATCGCCTTCACCTCGGCTTCGTTATAGCCGATTTCCTCAAGGTCGCGGAATGCGACGTGGCTGAGCGAGTGGCACGTCTTGCACACGCCGTCATAGACGGCGAAACCGCGCTGCAACTGCTCCTTGTTGAACGTGCCGAACGGGCCGTCGCTCTGCAGGTGTAGCGGGTGCGGGTGCTTCACGAACAGCTTCTCGGCGCTGGGCTCGGTAAAGCTGCCGTACTTGCTCAGCACCGGTGCGTCGGCGATGGCGCCGTTGATAAACGCCCATAGCGCGGCGAGTGCGAAGAAGAGGCCGACAAGGGGGCCAAGGATGCGGACCATGGGTTCTCTCTTTCCCTCTTGTTAGACGCTCAGGCGTTGCCGCCGGAGAGCGCGGCGCTCTCGTCCTTGCCCAGCACCGATTCGGTGATGGAGAAGGGCAGCGGCTCGGGCCGTTCGATCGAGGAAACGACCGGCAGGATGACCAGGAAGTGCAGGAAGTAGTACACGGTCGCGATCTGCGCGATCATGACATAGGGCTCTTCCGCCGGTGAGCCGCCGCAATAGCCCAGGATCAGCACGCAGGGCAGCAGGCCGAACCAGATGAACTTGCGCAGCATCGGACGATACTTGGTCGAGCGGACCGGCGAGGTATCCAGCCAGGGCAGGAAGAACCACACCAGGATCGACGCGAACATCGCCAGCACGCCCATCAGCTTCGCCGGGATGAAGAAGAAGTCCGAAGTGAAGCTGCGCAGGATCGCGTAGAACGGCCAGAAATACCATTCGGGCACGATGTGCGCAGGGGTCTGCATCGGGTTGGCCGGGATATAGTTGTCCGGGTGGCCCAGCATGTTCGGCATGAAGAACACGACCGCGCAGTAGAAGAACAGGAACACGCCCAGGCCGAAACCGTCCTTCGCCGTATAATACGGGTGGAACGGCACTGTGTCGCTTTCGTTCTTCACTTCCACGCCGGTGGGGTTGGTCGACCCCGGAATGTGCAGCGCCCAGATGTGCAGGATCACGACACCCAGGATCACGAAGGGCAGCAGGAAGTGCAGCGAGAAGAAGCGGTTGAGCGCGGCCTGGCCCGGTGCGAAGCCGCCCAGCAGCCAGGTGTGCAGCGCATCGCCCACCAACGGGATGGCGCTGAACAGGCCGGTAATCACCTGCGCCCCCCAGAAGCTCATCTGGCCCCAGGGAAGCACATAGCCCATGAAGGCGGTGGCCATCATCAGCAGGAAGATCACCACGCCCAGCAGCCAGATCATCTCGCGCGGGGCCTTGTACGAACCGAACAGGAAGCCGCGGAAGATGTGGACATAGACCACCACGAAGAACGCCGAGGCGCCGTTCGCGTGCATATAGCGCAGCATCCAGCCCCAGTTGACGTCGCGCATGATGTGCTCGGTCGAGTTGAAGGCGACCGAGCTGTCGGCGGCATAGTGCATCGCCAGCACAACGCCGGTAACGATCTGGATTACCAGGCAGAACCCGGCAAGCACGCCGAAGTTGTACCAGTAGCTGAGATTGCGCGGCACGGGATAACCCGCGCCGATCGCGTTATAAACGAAGCGCGGCAGCGGCAGCTTCTCGTCAAGCCACCGCATCAGCGGATGGGCCGGCTTGTATTCGTTCGCCCAGGGAAAGCTCATGATTTCTGACCTCAGCCTACCTTAACGACGGTGTCGGACTTGAACGCGTATTCGGGCACGTCGAGGTTCCTCGGAGCCGGTCCCTTGCGGATGCGCGCGGCGGTATCGTATTGCGAACCGTGGCACGGGCAGAAATAGCCACCGTATTCGCCGCGGTTCTGTTCGGGCGTGATCCCCTGGGGAACGCAGCCCAGGTGGGTGCAGACGCCCATCGTGATCAGCCATTCGGTCTTGCCCGGCAGCGTGCGCTCTTCCAGCGTCTGCGGATCGCGCAGGGTGGAAATGTCCACCGCGTTCGCTTCGCTGATTTCCTTGGGCGTAAGCTTGCGCACGAACAGCGGCTGCGAACGGAACACCGCCACGATGCCCGATCCCGCCTGGATCGGAGAGATGTCGACCTCGGTCGTGCTCTGCGCCAGGACGTCCGCCGAAGGCGCCATCTGCGAAATGAGTGGGTAAAGGACGGCCAGCCCGCCCACGCCGGCGGCGCTTACCGCCGCAACATTGATGAAATCGCGGCGCCGCACGCCATCTCCGGTAACTGCATCCCCGGTAACTGCGCCCGGAGTCTCGATGGTTGCCTCGTCAGCCATTGGAGTTCCCTGCCTGCTGCTGCGCGCGGGCGGGAATCGCCCACGTACAGACTTGCCATTCTTGTCGGCGGGACTGCCCCTTCGAAGATTGCCCCGCCCTGCGGGGAGCTATGCACGCGCGATATCCCGATGCGTGCCGACCCCCACGTTGCGGGCCTGATAGACGTAAAAATGCAGGTTTGCCAACAGGCATTTTAGACTGGGTCGCAAGCACCGCGAATGGGGGAAACGCGCGGCTTCGCGAACGGCCAGCCGGAACGGCGCACGGCGGTGGGACCGATTCGGCCCTGTCGCGGGCGGCGCCACAGGTC
This sequence comes from Novosphingobium sp. ZN18A2, assembly GCF_036784765.1. Classification (NCBI taxonomy): domain Bacteria; kingdom Pseudomonadati; phylum Pseudomonadota; class Alphaproteobacteria; order Sphingomonadales; family Sphingomonadaceae; genus Novosphingobium; species Novosphingobium sp. ZN18A2. Next base: position 594,225 of record NZ_CP136651.1, read on the forward strand.
CGCGATCAGAATCCCGCGCCGTCGGGCCATCCCGGCGCGGCAAGGCCCATCACCTTGAACAGCGTGCCCATCTGCGCCTCGTCCGTCAGCCGGTTTTTCGCCGCATGAATGGCTTGCGAGTGCTGCGGCGCGAACGATGCAAGCGCCTCTGCGCGCGCGTCGATGCCCAGCGCGCGTAGCCAGCGGCCCTGTTCCACCGTGCCCAGCCAGCGGGCGCCGCGCGCCTCGACGATTGGGGCAAGCGCGGAAAAGTCCACGTGCGCGGTGATGTCGGCCTCGCCCGGCGCATCGAACAGCCCGACCTTGCGATGCGCGCGCACCGCCTGCATCGTGCTGCCCAACCGGGGATCGGCATGGCCATAGTCAAAGAACAGGCCCGCGCCGCCCTGCTGGGCGATGCGCCCGGCGACCTCGAATATCGTCGCGGCGGCGGCCGGGCAGGTTTCGATCAGCGAACCCTCGGGCGCATCGCGGCGCGCTTCGGGAACCGCGGCATCCATCGGCCTGTCGCCCGCGACCGCGACGAGACTGTCGCCATCGAGGCCCACCATCCGCTCGCGCCAGCCCTGCGCGGTGCGCACCAGCTGGCGAACGGGCAAGGCGTCGAGGAATTCGTTGGCGACGACCAGCAGCACCCCGCGCGACGGCACGGTGGAGAAGTCGGCATGCCACACCGCATGTTCGTGCAGTTCAAGCTGGTGCGCCTTCAGCGCGGTGCTCGTCTCCACGAAATGGATTTCGGGCGTCAGGCCGTATCGCCTGGCGGCGGTCAGCGCGTCGCGCGCCAGCGTGCCGCGCCCCGGCCCGAACTCCACGTAATGGACCCGTTCATCGCGCCCGGCGCGGATCCACATGTCGGCCAGCCACAGCCCGATCAGTTCGCCGAACATCTGACTGATTTCGGGGGCGGTGATGAAGTCCCCGCCCGTGCCCAGCGGATCGCGCGAGTTGTAATAGCGCGCGTTCGATTCGGCCATGTAGTGCGCCAGGCTGATCGGGCCGGTGTTGCGGATCAGCCGTGTGAAGATGTCCGCCAGCGAATCGCCCGGTTCCTGCCGTCCGGTCACGTCCATGCCGCTATCAGCCATGCCGCTACCAGCCATGCCGCCATCACGTCGCCGCGGCGGCAGGCGTCGCCGAAGAGAGGCGCGGTTTCATGAAGGCGCGCACCACGAAGAACAGACCGACCGCGACCAGCGGCAGCGAAAGCCACTGGCCCATCGAAAGCCCGGTCTGGTGCGCGAAGGATTCAAGCTGGGCATCCGGTTCGCGGAAGAATTCTACCGTGAAGCGCGACAGGCCATAGCCGAGCGCGAAGGTGCCGACGAGCAGGCCCGGACGCCAGCGTGCGCGCGTTTTCCAGAACAGGACCAGCAGGATCGTGCCCAGGATAATGCCTTCAAGCCCGGCCTCGTAAAGCTGGCTGGGATGGCGCGGCAACGGCCCCGCGCCCGGAAATACCATAGCCCAGGGAACGTCCGGCCCGGCCACGCGGCCCCACAGCTCTCCGTTCACGAAATTGGCGAGGCGGCCGAAGAACAGGCCGAAGGGCACGCAGACCGAAAGGTAATCCGAAACGCGAAGGAAATTGAGGCCGCCGCGCCACGAGACATAGGCGATGGCCAGCAGAACGCCGATCAACCCGCCGTGGAAGCTCATCCCGCCGTCCCACAGGCGCAACAGGTCCCAGCTGACCGTCTCGCCGGGGGTGAAATGGGTGAACAGGCTGGGCTGCCCGGTGTTTCCGCCGGTGTAGAACAGCGCATAGCCAATCCGGCCACCAAGGATGATCCCCAGCGTTGCATAGAAGAACAGGTCGTCCGCGTGGCGCTGGGCCATCGGTGCGCCGGGCTGGCGGATCATGCGCGAAAGGTGCCAGTATCCCAGGATGATCCCGGCCAGGTAGGCCAGCGAATACCACTTGAGCTGGAAGAACCCCAGATCGAGCGCGATCGGGGATAGGTGCAGGTCGGACCAGCGCAGCGGAACGTGCGCGGTGGCTGCTGCAGCAGCGGCCAATAGTGACAGCAAGACCCGTACTCCTTAAATGAGCGCCGGCAGGTCCCCCGGCGACCCTCTGGCTTGCGGGCGCTTTAAGCATAGGCCACCATTGGCGCAAATGCCTATCGGGCGACCTGTTGAATTATCTGGGAGAGATACGAACCGTCATGCCAAGTCAGCTCGATACGGAAATCGCCAAGGTCCAGCAGGCGCTGTTCGCGCCGGGTGGAATGTTCCACACCACGCCGATCGAGCGCTTCGGCCGCGAACTGCCGATGATCGCCGCCGCGCCGCCTTCGCTGGCGCATTACTTCGAGCAGTTCACAGAATTGCAGGCGGACAAGGTCTTTATCGTCGATGGCGACCTGCGCCTGACCTTCCGCGACGTTTACGACGCGGCGCGGACCGCCGCGGGCGGGCTGGTTGAAGGGCACAAGCTGCAAAAGGGCGATCGCGTGGGCATCGCCGCGCGCAATTCGGCCAACTGGGTGGTCGCCTATATGGCCGTGCTGATGGCAGGCGGCTGTGCCACGCTGCTGAACGGCTGGTGGCAGGGTGAGGAACTCGTCCACGGGATCGACCTGGTCGGTTGCCGTTTCGTGATCGCCGACGATCAGCGCGCGAAGCGTCTGGAAGGCACCGCGCACAGTGCCGACATCATGCTGATGCAGCACGATTGCCCGCCTGCCGAAGGGTTGGCCACCTTTGTCGCCAAGGGCGGCGGGGCGGAAACGCCGCTGCCCGAACTGACCGGAGACGACCTGGCGACCGTGCTCTACACGTCCGGCTCCACCGGCCCGTCGAAGGGCGCCTATTCCGATCATCGCGGGGTGGTGCAGGGAACCTTCAACTACCTGGCGCAAAGCGTGCTGATGCTGGGCGTGCTGACCGGTCGCGGTGAAGCGCCAGCCGCGGACCAGCAGCCGGTTACGCTGGTCAACGTGCCGCTGTTCCACGTGACGGGCGAAGTGCCGATCCTGCTGCAAAGCTATGCCCTGGGGCGTCGGCTTGTGCTCATGCCCAAGTGGGACGCGGAAAAGGCGATGCAGCTGATAGAGCGCGAGAAGGCGACCTATTTCGTCGGCGTTCCGCTGATGAGCTATGAGATCGCCACCCATCCCAACCGCGGCAAATACGACCTTTCAAGCTGCGTGACCTTTGCCGCCGGCGGCGCGCCGCGACCGGTGGAGCACGTGGAGCAGATTCGCGATGCCCTGCCGCAGGGCTTCCCGATCATCGGCTATGGCCTGACCGAGACGAACGGCGTGGGCTGCGGCAACTTCAACGAAAACTACATGGCCAAGCCGAATTCGACCGGCCCCGCCTCGCTGCCGCTGGTGGACCTTGCGATCCTCGACGATGACGGAAACGCGCTTCCGCCAAAGGCGATGGGCGAAGTTTCCATCCGGTCGGTCTGCAATTTCCTGGGCTATTGGGACAACCCCGAGGCAACGAAGGCGGCAATCATGCCCGACGGGTATTTCCGCACGGGCGACCTGGGTTATCTGGACGAGGACGGCTATCTGTTCATCGTCGACCGCAAGAAGGACATCATCATTCGCGGCGGTGAAAACATCGCCACCGTGGAAGTGGAAAGCGCGATCTATGCGCATCCCGATATCGCCGAGGCGAGCGTGTTCGGCCTGCCCGACGACCGCTTTGGCGAAGTGCCGGCGGCGGTCTATCTCGCCAAGCCGGGCCACACGCTGACGCCCGAAGCGCTTGCCGAATTTCTGGGGCAGCACATCGCGCCGTTCAAGATTCCGGCAAAGTTCTGGCAAGTGACGGAACCCCTGCCGCGCCTCGGCACCGAAAAGGTGGACAAGCGGGCCTTGCGCCAGAAGTACACGCAGGAGTGGGAACAGAAGCGCGGCTAGGCGCAAGTCGTGGCCGGATTCGCGCGCGGGTGGACGCGGCGCGCGCGCGTCCCTAAATCTGGGGCATGACGCTTCCCCGCATCGCGAACCAGCGCAAGATCATTGAACGCCGCAAGCTGGCCGAAGCGGTGCGCAAGGCCGTGGCCGAACATGGCGACAAGGCGCGGCCCGCGGTGGTGGACCTGCTGCGCGACGCGCTCGATTCGGGGCGCGCGGAACTGTCCCGGCGGCTTGCGGCGAAGCCCACCGCCGGTCACGAATGCGCGCAGGGGCACGCCTTCCTGATCGACCAGGTGGTGCGCGTGATCCACGATCACGTGGTGGAGGACGTCTATCCCGCCGGCAACCGATCGACCGGAGAGCATCTTTCGATCCTTGCGGTCGGCGGTTACGGACGCGGCGAGATGGCGCCGCATTCGGACGTCGACATCGCCTTCCTGACGCCCGGCAAGCAGACCGCCTGGTGCGAACAGGTGATAGAGGCGATGCTCTATTTCCTGTGGGATCTTTCGCTGAAGGTCGGCCATTCAAGCCGTTCGCTGGACGATATGGTGCGCATGGCGAAAAGCGACCTGACGATCCGCACCGCGCTGCTGGAAGGCCGCTATGTCTGGGGCGACCGCGACCTGTACGAGGAAGCGTCGCGCCGGTTCTATGCCGAAGTCGTGACCGGGACCGAGCGCCAGTTCGTTACCGACAAGCTGGAAGAGCGCAACGAACGGCACAAGAAGCTGGGCGACAGCCGCTATGTGGTTGAGCCCAACGTGAAAGAGGGCAAGGGCGGGCTGCGCGACCTTCACACGCTCTACTGGATCGGCAAGTACATCCACAAGGTGAAGACGCCGTCGGAGCTGGTCGACGTGGGGCTGCTGACCGCGCAGGAATACCGTTCGTTCCGGCGGGCGGAGAATTTCTTCTGGGCGGTGCGCTGCCATCTGCACACTATCACCGGCCGCGCGGAGGACCGGCTGACCTTCGACATGCAGCCCGAAGTCGCGCGGCGCATGAACTTTGCCGAACGTCCGGGCAAGAGCGCGGTCGAACGGTTCATGCAGTTCTTCTTCCTCCAGGCGAAGCAGGTGGGATCGCTGACCGGCGTGTTCCTGGCCCAGCTTGACGAGCAGTTCGCGAAGAAGGCGAAGCCCGCCTTCCTTTCGCGGATGCGGCGCAAGCGCAAGATCGGGGAATACCTGGTGGATGGCGGCAAACTTGCCGCGCCGGACGACGAATTCTTCCAGCAGGATCCGGTGCGGCTGGTCGAACTGTTTACCGTGGCGGATCGCGAAGGGCTGGAAATCCATCCCGAAACGCTGCGCGTCGTGCGGCGCGATGCGGGGCTTATCAATGGCAAGGTGCGCAAGACCGCGCGCGCCAACGCGCTGTTCATCGAATTGCTGACCAGCCGGAACGATCCCGAAACGGTGCTGCGCTGGATGAACGAATCGGGCGTGTTCGGCCGCTTCATTCCCGACTTCGGCCGCGTGAACGCGCAGATGCAGTTCGATATGTACCACCACTACACGGTGGACGAACACACGATCCGCGCGATCGGCCTGCTGGCGCGGATCGAAAAGGGCGACCTGAACGACGACCATCCGCTTTCCAGCGAGGTGATCGGCAAGCTGGCGTCGCGCCGCGTGCTCTATGTCGCAACGCTGATGCACGATATCGCCAAGGGCCGGCGCGGCGACCATTCGGTGCTGGGGGCGGAACTGGCGCTGCGCGTCTGCCCGCGGCTGGGACTGGGCGCCCAGGAAACCGAAATGGTCAGCTGGCTGGTGCGCCATCACCTGCTGATGAGCGCGACCGCCTTCAAGCGCGACCTGGCCGATTACAAGACCATCGCAGATTTCGTTGCCGTCGTGCAGTCGGTGGAGCGGTTGCGCCTGCTGCTGATCCTGACCGTGGTCGATATCCGCGCGGTCGGCCCCGGCATCTGGAACAGCTGGAAGCGCCAGCTTCTGGGCGATCTGTTCGTGGCCGCCGAAGAGATGCTGCGCCTGGGGCACAAGCAATATGGCCGCGCCGAACGGATCGCCGCCAAGAAGAAGGCGGTGGGAGAGATCCTGCGCGAACGCGACAAGCTGATCGGAACGGTCGGGCGGCAGATGGCCGATTCCTACTGGATTGCGGAGCCGGAAGACATCATCGTGATGAACCTGCAGCAGATGGACCGGGGCCACGGCCAGCCGCTGCGGATCGAGGCACAGTATTACCCGGCGCGCGGCGCAACGCTGGTTACCGTGCTGGCGGCGGACCATCCGGGCCTGTTCTATCGCATCGCGGGCGGTATCCACCTGGCCGGCGGCAATATCATCGACGCGCGCATCCACACCGCGAAGAACGGCATGGCGGTCGACAATTTCCTGGTGCAGGACCCGCTGGGCCGCCCGTTCAACGAACCGGGCCAGATGGAACGGATCAGGACGGCGATAGAAGACGCGCTTGCCAACCGTGTGAAGCTGGCCCCGCAGCTTGACCGGCGCCCGCTCGCCCGGCCGCGCGCCGAAGCCTTCGACGTGCAGCCGATGGTCATTTTCGACAACAAGGCGTCGAACCGCTTCACGGTGATAGAGGTCGGCGCGCGCGACACGCCGGCGTTGCTGAACCGGTTGGCCCGCGCGCTGTTCGAAGCGCGGCTGATCGTCCACTCAGCGCATATCACCACTTATGGCGAGCGCGCGGCGGACACGTTCTATGTAACCGACCTGCTGGGCGAAAAGCTGGAAGAACAGCGTCAGCGGTCGATAGAGCGCCGCCTGCTGGAAGCCGCGGCAGACAACACGGCCAAGCCGGGCAAGTCGGGCAAAGCCGCGGAAAAGGCGAAAGAGCCGGTCTGAACCGGCGCTTCGGCACCTGTGCCGGGCGTTATGTCCCGGCCGCCTTCTCGGTGAACTGGTCGAAGGCTTCCACGGCCTGCGCTGCATACATCAGACTTGGCCCCGCGCCCATGTAAAGCGCCATGCCCATCGCTTCCATCACCTCTTCGCGCGTGGCCCCGCGCGCGACGGCGGCCTTGGAATGGAACGCGACGCAGCCATCGCAGCGGATCGCCACCGCGATGGCCAGCGCGATCAGTTCTTTCGTCTTCGCGTCGATATGCCCGCCTGCGGTCGCGGCCGAAGCGATGGCCGAAAAGGCCTTCATCACTTCGGGCGAGCCGAGCCGCACTTCCTTGATCGCGCCGGAGAGTTCGTCGGCCATTTCGGGCCAGTTCTTGTTCATGGGATCGTTCTCCTTGGATCTTCGGCCATCGCCAACTGTCGCTATCCGCATATGGCAGCCGTGCCTTGATCGCGGTCAAGCGTCCGATTGGCATTTGGTTCGCGGGGGCAGCGCGGCTATCGTGCCATCATGACCGACGCCCCTTACCTGACGGGCCGCCTTCTGCTGGCGATGCCCGGCATGGGAGATCCCCGCTTCGAACAGGCGGTTATCGCCCTGTGCGTGCATGATGAGAACGGCGCGCTGGGCATCGGCATCGGCCACATCCGCGACGGCACCGGCTTTCACGCCGTGCTCGACGAGCTGGGCATCGATCGCGGCGTCTCCCCCGATGCACCTGTCCACCACGGCGGCCCGGTGGAGCCGGGGCGCGGGTTCATCCTTCATACGGCGGACTGGATGGGCAAGGATTCGATAGAAGTCCCGCCGCTGGGCGCGCTTTCGGCCTCGCTGGAAATCCTTACCGCCATTGCCGAAGGGCGCGGGCCGGAAAAGTGGATCATGGCGCTTGGCTACGCGGGCTGGGGCGCGGGCCAGCTTGACGAGGAAATGCACCGCCACGGCTGGCACGCGGCCGAAGGACGGCCGGAAATCCTGTTCGATACCCCGCCCGAATCGCGCTGGGTTTCCACCTGGCGCGCCGAAGGGATCGACCCCGCGTTGCTTTCGAACGCGACGGGCCATGCATGAAACAGAGCCTCCCGGAGGCTTCGCCTGAACTGAAGCCCCACAACTTCTGAGGCCTGACCCTAAAGCAGGTGCCCGGTCCGGTCGCGCTTGGTATCCAGATAGCGCGCGTTGTGCGGGTTTGCGGGCAGCTTGTGCGGCACGCGCTCGGCAACGGTAACGCCCACGCCTTCCAGCGCGGAAACCTTGGCCGGGTTGTTGGTCATCAACCGGATCGCGCCCACGTTCAGCAGGGAAAGCATCCGCGCGGCGACGGGGAAATCGCGCGCTTCGCTGGGCAGGCCCAGCCGTTCGTTGGCTTCCACCGTGTCGAAGCCCTGGTCCTGCAGTTCATAGGCGCGCAGCTTGTTGATCAGGCCGATACCGCGTCCTTCCTGCCGCAGGTACAGCAGCACGCCCCAGCCGCCCGCCCGCGCCTCTTCGGCCATGGCGTGAAGCGCCGCGTCCAGTTGCGGCCCGCAGTCGCACTTCAGGCTGCCCAGCACGTCGCCCGTCAGGCATTCGGAGTGCAGGCGGACCAGCGGCACCCTGTCGCCGCTTTGCCGCCCGACCACCAGCGCAACGTGTTCGCGCAGATCGTCCCGCGCGCGGAAGGCCACGATCTCGCAATGGTCCAGCGCTTCTACGGGGAGCCGCGCGCGGGCCTGTATCGTCAGCCGCGCCGGATCGCGGAAGGCGGCAAGGTCCGCCGCGCTCGCCTCGGCGCCCGGCCCGATACCCGGCGCGATATCCGGCCCCGTGCCCGACATTGTGCCGGGCGACACCAGGAACGCGGGAAGGATGCCGGCCAGCCGCGCCAGTTCCATCGCCGTTTCCGCCGCCTCGCGCGGCTCCAGCGGTTCTGCGCGGAAGGGGCCGCGCATCGGGTAGGCAAGGTCGCGAGACGGATCGGCCAGCGTCCGCGCATCGTCCAGCGTGAACGGCTCACCGCCCCGGATCAGCACCGGCGCGTGCGGTTCGGCCGCCTCGCGCTGGTTGGCCAGCTTCAGCGTGGCCGCGCGCGCGGCGGAAATCAGCAGGTGGGGGGCAGACAGCCCCGGTTCGGAAAAGCCCGTTTCGGCGGGCAGCAGGTCAAGCGCGCCGTCCGTGCCGCTCACCCGCACCGGCCAGCCGTGGCGCAGCGCGTCGAGCGCTTTCGCGACGGCGCGCGGATCTGTCACAGGTCGAAGTCCGTGATCAGCGGCACGTGGTCCGAAGGCTGTTCCCATTTGCGGGTTTCTTCCACGAAACGGTGCGCGGTCGATTGACTGGCGACGTCCGGCGATGCCCACATGTGATCCAGCCTGCGCCCCTGGTCCTTGTTGCGCCAGTACGACCGGTACGACCACCAGGAATAATTGCGTTCGGGCGCGGGAATGTGCTTGCGCCCCAGGTCCACCCAGCCGTGCGCATCGGCCATGCGCTGCAAGGCTTCCACCTCGATCGGCGTATGGCTGACGACCTTCAGCAGCGCCTTGTGGTCATAGACGTCGCATTCCAGCGGGGCGATGTTGAAATCGCCCACAAGCAGCGTGGGCGCATCGATCCTGTCGGACCAGCGCGTCATGCGTTCAAGAAAGTCCAGCTTCTGGCCGAACTTCGCGTTCACCTCGCGGTCGGGCACGTCGCCGCCCGCGGGGATATAGACGTTGTCGATCAGCAGCCCCTTGCCGGGGCCGGTCAGCTCCACGCCCACGTGCCGCGCCTCTCCGTTGTCCTGCCAGTCATGCCGGCTGACCTCTCGAAACGGAATGCGGCTTACCGTGGCGACGCCGTGATAGCCCTTCTGCCCGTTCACCGCGCGGTGGGTGTATCCCAGTTGTTCGAACGCGTCGTGCGGGAACAGGTGCTCTGCCACCTTGATTTCCTGCAGGCACAGCACGTCTGGCGCCTGCTCGGTCAGGACACGGGCGACCTGTTCGGCGCGCAGGCGGACGGAATTGATATTCCAGGTAGCAACGGAAACCATGCCGGGGCTTTAGGTGCCTTGGTCCGCGTTTTCCAGAGCGCCGTGCGATCTGCCTGTCCGCAAGGTGATCGTATCGGCCCGCGGGACACAAAAAACCCTCGCCCCGGGGGCATTGGGGCGAGGGTTCCGTTCGCGTTCGTCACGCTTGACAGGCGGCTTCAACCGGAGGCTCGGGCAACAGGGGGGAAACCCGCCTCGACCGCTCTTGTCGAAAACCGTTTTAGGCCCGGCGCGCTTGCTGCCGGATGAACGGCAGCGCAAGGTTTGTCGCAGTTTGTCGCGGCTCTGCAACGTCCGGCAGCAAGACCGCGCCGAATCGGCCGCAGGAATCAATCAGCGGCCGGGGGCGGAGCGGCGCGGGTCTTTCCAGCGGAACATGTTGTTCGATACGGACATTCCATATTTCTGGTTCGAAAGCCGGATCGTGGTGCGCTTGTTCTGCGAATCCAGCGCGACCCAGCTATCCAGCTGCCAGCCGCCCGGCGCGCTTGCATCGCGCATGAAGATCATCGTGATCGTGCCGTATTCGGGATGCTTGGGGTCTTTGGCCTCAAGGCTCAGCACGTCGGGGTGGCCGGTCGGGATCAGCCTGGCATAGCGGGCGACATCGCGATTGGGATCGAGCAGCGCGCCAAGCGGGCTGTTCTTGATCGGCCAGCGCTGAACCTGCCGGACCTCGTAGTCGATCATGGTCAGCGCCTTGCCGTCCGATACGATCAGCAGCGGAACACCGTCCTGGTACTGGAAGCGGATGCGGCCGGGGCGCTTCATCGTCAGCACGCCCGAAACGCGCTGGCCGGTGCGGTCCGTCTGCACGAAATCGGCCTGCATGGTCGAAATGTCGCGCAGCGCGGTGACGGCTTCGTTCACCTGCGGCGGAACGGCCTCCGCGGCGGCGGTGGCGGATTGCGCCGGCACAAACGCGGCAACGCCCCCGGCGCCAAGCGCGAGGGCGGCAGCACCAAGGGTGCGGAGCGGTAGGCGGGAAAGCTTGTCGATCATGTCCATCGCCGCCTCATGCAATGCGGGCGTTGAACTCGCCGTGAACCCCTTGCAAAGACACGGGCAAGGTTCCGGCAGGCGGGAGCGCAAGGCACCCGCCATGGCGATTACTTGATCTTCGCTTCCTTGAACTCGACGTGCTTGCGCGCGACCGGATCGTACTTGCGGAAAGTCATCTTCTCGGTCGTGTTGCGCGGGTTCTTCTTGGTGACATAGAAGAAGCCGGTGTCCGCGGTCGAAACCAGGCGGATCTTGACGGTGGTGGGCTTGGCCATCTCAAATTCCCGAAACGCGTTGCGGCGCTAAATCCAAACAAGACAGGCGGCGCGTTCCCACGCCGCCATCGCAAGGCGCGGCCCTTGGGCGAGAATCCATGCAAAGTCAAGATGGCGAGGTGCCCCTGTGCGCCTCTCTGCCCCGCCTGTGAGCGTTTCAGTGCCGTCGTTGGTGCCTAGTCCATCGGAAAATCGGGCAGGGGTTTCAACAGGCTGCAGCTTTCCTTGATCGGATCGTGGCCCAGCGGGGGCAGGTCAATATCCTCAAGCGGGACGTGCGTATCGGGCAGGCGGTTCAGGAAATCGCGAATCAGCGTAAGCCGTCCGCGCTTCTGTTCGTTGAAGTTTACCAGCGTCCACGGTGCGTATTGCGTGTGCGTGGCCGCCAGCATCGCCTCGCGCGCCTTGGTGTAATCGGCGTATTTCTGCCGCGCCTCGATATCGATCGGTGAGAGTTTCCAGCGCTTCAGCGGATCGTCCAGCCGTTCCTTGAAGCGCTTTTCCTGTTCTTTCTGGTCCGCCGTCAGCCAGTATTTGAACAGCAGGATGCCATCGTCGACCAGCAGCTTTTCGAACACCGGCGCCTGGGCCAGAAAGTCGCGAACCTGCCGGTCGGTGGCGAAACCCATCACCTTTTCCACCCCGGCACGGTTGTACCAGCTGCGGTCGAACAGCACGATCTCCCCGGCGGACGGCAAGTGCTGGACATAGCGCTGGAAATACCATTCGCCGCGCTCCCGGTCGGACGGTTTGGGCAGGGCCACGCTGCGGCACTGGCGGGGATTGAGCTTTTCCAGGATGGCGTGGATCACGCCGCTTTTCCCGGCGGTATCGCGGCCTTCAAGGATGACGAGCACGCGCGCGCCCTTTTTCGCGGCCCAGCGCGCGGCGCCCACAAGTTCTTCCTGCATCGGCTCGATCGCGTCTTCGTATGCCTTGCGTTCGGCCTTGCCCATCGGATGTTCCTTGCTGCTTTCGCGCTGATTCGAAACGCGAACCTGCGGCACGCGGCGTCCCCTTGCAATGCCGTGCCGCGATTTGCCGCGCGGCCGCCGCCGTGCTACAAGTTGCAGTTGAAACCATGACCCTGATGCTCGACACCGAAACCGACTTCAGTCGCCTGCCGGACCTGCCGCCGGACGTGTTTACCGCGCCGCTGAAACGCCCCTCTCATGTGGGCGAGGACTGGCTGGAACCCGCCCAGCGGACCTATGGCGATGCCGAGCACGGGATATGGAAGGATCTCTATGCCCGGCAGATGGACATCCTGCCCGGCCGCGCGGCCAGTGCCTTCATGGCCGGGTTGCAAAAGCTCGGCCTGGGGCGCGGCGGTGTGCCCGACTTTCGCGAATTGTCCGAGGAACTGGGCGCGCTGACGGGGTGGAGCGTGGTGCCGGTGCCGATGCTGATCCCCGATCACGTGTTCTTCTGGCACCTGGCGAACCGGCGCTTTCCCGCGGGCAACTTCATCCGCACGCGCGAGACGTTCGACTATATCGAAGAACCGGACGTGTTCCACGACGTGTTCGGCCACGTGCCGATGCTCGCCGATCCGGTCTATGCCGATTACATGCAGGAATATGGTCGCGCCGGGTGGAAGGCGATGCGCTATAACCGGCTGAAGGCGCTGGGCGCGCTCTACTGGTACACCGTTGAGTTCGGGCTGATCCAGGAAGAGGCGGGGCTTCGCGCCTATGGCGCGGGCATCCTATCGGGCCCGCGCGAGGCGGTGTTTGCGATAGAGAGCAAGTCGCCCAACCGGATCATGCTGAATGTCGATCGCGTGATGCGCACCGACTATGTGATCAGCGACCTGCAGCCGACCTATTTCGTGATCGAAGGCTTCCAGAACCTCTATCACCAGACGGTTGATCGCGATTTCGACCGGCTTTACCGCTCGCTTGGCCCCGGTTTCACTTATGCCAACACCGCCGTGATCGATATCGACAACGTGGTGACGCGCGGAACGCTGGAATACCACTTGCGTGGCGGACGCGGATCGGGCGCCACTGCCGATTGATTCAGGCTGACTGTTTCAGGATGGGCGCGATGCCAAACGAAAGGCCGGCCCGGACGAACCGGACCGGCCTATTTCGATAAGCCGACAGAAATCCGCTCCGGTCAGCCCGGCGTCTTGTCCCCCGGCGTCTTGTCCGTCGTATCGGCCTTGTCTTCCATGGCATCGGCGGTCGCTTCGCCCGCATCGCGCACGGCATCCGCCTTGTCATGGGCCACGTCCTCTGCCGCGCCGCTCATCGTCGCGTCGGCGGCCTGGTCCATGGCGTCGGCGGTGGCATCGGCCGAATCGCGCACGGCGTCGGCCTGGTTTTCCATCGCGTTTTCCTTCTTGCTGTCGCACGCGGCAAGGCTGAGGCCCATTGCGGCGACCGAGGCGATCATCGCGCCTTTCACGATCATTTTCATCAGGTTCTCCCCTTCTAGCATGAACGGGGCGGCAAACCTGCGCCGCCCCGTTCCGGAATTGTTTTGAAAGTCAGGTGTTTAGCGGACCGATCCGCGGCGAACCAGGTTCACGATCGCCAGAAGGACGACCGCGCCCAGGAACGACACGATCAGGCTGGTGACAGAGATGCCCGACGTAATGCTTCCGCCGGCAACCACCAGTCCGCCGATCAGTGCGCCGATCACGCCGACCACGATGTTGAGGAATATGCCTTGCTGGGCGTCGGTGCGCATCACGATGCTGGCAAGCCAGCCGAGAATTCCACCGACGACGAGTAATACGATAAAGCCGATCATTTTTCCGTAACCCTTGCTCAATTGCCTGTCTGCCCAATCAATCCGGGGCTGCGGCAAATGGTTCCGGAAATTCGCGACGAACGGTTCGGTTCGGAGAAATCTGGCTGGGAATCAGCCGGAAATCAGTGGCTTGAAAGAACCCAAACGGCCAGCGCGCCAACCGCGATGCGATACCAGGCGAAGGGCGAAAAGCCCGATTTGCTGATATAGGCGACGAACATCTTGATGACCGCCATCGCGACAAGGAAGGCTACCACGAAGCCGATCGCGATCTCGCTCCAGCCCACGCCCGTCGCACCGGAGGCAAGCGCCTCACGCTTGTCGATCAGTTCCAGCGTGGTGGCGCCCAGCATCGTCGGGATTGCCAGGAAGAAGCTGAACTCGGCCGCGGTGCGCCGCTCTATCCCCATCGCCAGCGCGCCCATGATCGTGGCGCCCGACCGGCTGACGCCGGGGACCATGGCCAGGCACTGGACGAAGCCTACGCCCAGCGATGCCTTC